>DATKRG010000313.1:0-4581 GCA_035532275.1 Streptosporangiaceae bacterium
GCTGTATGAGCAGTTCGCCCGGGTCGGAAAGGCCATGGCCAGCCCGAGACGGCTGGAGCTGCTCGACCTGCTCGCCCAGGGCGAGCGCAGCGTCGAGGAGCTAGCCGCGGCAGCCGGGCTCGGCTTGAGCAGCTGCTCGGCCCACCTGCAGGTGCTCCATCACGCACGGCTGGTGTCCACCCGCAAGCGGGGCACCCATGTCTTCTACTCCCTGGCCAGCGACGACGTCGCCCGCCTGTACGCGGGCGTGCGTGACACCGCCGCCGCATTGCTCACCGAGGTAGCCCCCGCCCGGGACGCCTACCTGGGCGGCAACGTGGAAGAGGTCACCCGCGACGAGCTACTGCGCCGCCTGGGCGCCGGTGATGTCACCGTCCTGGACGTGCGTCCCGCCGCCGAGTTCGCTGCCGGGCACATCCCCGGCGCGATCTCCATCCCCATCGACCAGCTGGCGCAGCGGCTCGCCGAGCTGCCCGCAGGTGCCGAGATCGTCGCCTACTGCCGCGGCCCCTACTGCGTGTTCGCCCACGACGCCGTCCGCCTGCTCCGCGCTGACCGGCGCCCCGCCCGCCGCCTGATCGGCGGTCTGCCCGAATGGCGGCTGGCCGGGCTTCCCGTCGCGGCCGGTGAGGATGTCCAGCCAGCCCGCACATGACCGGTCCGCCGCGCCGGGATCCTCCCCGGCGCTGCGTTATGGCGCATGGTTGAGGGGCCTGGCGGTATCGGGGTACGGCTCGCCCATGATCCCTAGCATGGCGGTGAAGTCTTGTTGCAGCACCTCGACCACAGCGGCACCCAGGCACCTGCAACCACGTCGCGGCGGGCCGGCCCACCAGCCACGCAGGAGGTCACCAACAGCCGCTGAACTCGGCAGGCGTCCTGCCGGCGGTCAGGTGGGGTGCGGCGGTTCTGCCGTGCCGGGCTGGAAGCGGCGCAGGCGCAGGCTGTTGGTTACGACGAAGACGGAGCTGAACGCCATCGCGGCGGCGGCGATGAGGGGGTTGAGGAACCCGAGGGCGGCCAGCGGGATGGCGGCGACGTTGTAGGCGAATGCCCAGAAAAGGTTGCCCTTGATCGTGCGCAGGGTGCGCCGGGACAGGCGGATCGCGTCCGGTACCGCCAGCAGGTCGCCGCGGACCAGGGTCAGGTCGGCCGCCTCGATCGCGGCGTCGGTGCCAGTGCCCATGGCCAGGCCCAGGTCGGCCTGGGCGAGCGCCGCGGCGTCGTTCACGCCGTCGCCGGCCATGGCCACCACCCGCCCGGCGTCCTGCAGCCGCTTGACCGCGTCGGCCTTCCCGGCGGGCAGCACCCCCGCGATGATCTCGCCGATGCCCACGCGGTCAGCCGCTGCCCGGGCGGCGCGGGCGTTGTCGCCGGTGAGCAGCACCGGCCACAGGCCCATCCCGCGCAGCCTGGCCACGGCTTCGGCCGAGGTGGGCTTGATCGTGTCGGCGACGACAAGCACGCCCCGGACCTGCCCGTCCCAGCCGGCGAACACCGGGGTCTGCCCGGCCGCTTCCGCCTCAGCCGCGCGGGCGTCCAGGCTGGCTGAAATGGGCTGTGCCCACTCGCGCTCGATCCAGTCGCGGCGCCCGGCCACCACCGCGTGACCGCCAGCCACGCCGGAGACGCCGAGCCCCCCGTGGCTGGCAAACCCCTCCACGCCGGGCAGGCTGCCACCGATCCTTTCGGCGGCTCCGGCCGCGATCGCCACGGCGATCGGGTGCCCGGAGGCGTCTTCCACCGCGCCAGCCAGGCGCAGCACCTCGGCCGGGTCCTCGCCGGGCGCGGCGGTCACATCCACCAGGCTCATCCGCCCGGTGGTGATCGTGCCGGTCTTGTCCAGCACCACCGTGTCGATGGTGCGGGTGGACTCCAGCACCTCCGGACCCTTGATCAGGATGCCGAGCTGGGCCCCCCGCCCGGTGCCGACCAGCAGCGCGGTCGGTGTCGCCAGCCCCATCGCGCACGGGCAGGCGATGATCAGCACCGCGACCGCCGCCGTGAACGCGGCCCCGGGTGGCTGCCCGGCGGCCAGCCACCCGATCAGCGTGAGGACGGCGATGCCGATGACGACGGGCACAAAGACCGCGGAGATCCGGTCGGCCAGCCGCTGCACCGGCGCCTTGCGGGCCTGCGCATCGGACACCAGCCGGGTGATCTGCGCGAGCTGGGTGCCGGCACCCACCTCAGTGGCGCGGACCACAAGCCGGCCGCTGACGTTCACAGTCGCCCCCGTGACAGGGTCACCGGCGCCAACCTCGGCTGGCACCGGCTCCCCGGTCAGCATCGAGGTATCGACCGCGGAACTGCCGGACTCCACGACACCGTCGGTCGCGATCTTCTCACCCGGCCGGACCACGAACAGCTCCCCCACCGCGAGCTGCCCCGCCGGAATCCGCACCTCATGGCCATCGCGCAGCACCGCGACGTCCTTGGCGCCCAGCGACAGCAGCGCCCTCAGCGCCGCGCCCGCCCGGCGTTTCGCGCGGGCCTCGAAATACCGGCCGAGCAGGATGAGCACCGTGACCCCGGCGGCAACCTCGAGGTAGATGTCAGCAGCGCCGGCACCGCGCGCCAGCAGGGCGAAGCTCATGTGCGCACCCGCCTGGCCGGCGTCACCGAAGAACAGTGCATACAGCGACCACAGGTAGGCGGCCCCGACCCCCACCGAGATGAGCGTGTCCATGGTGGCGGCGCCATGCCGGGCATTGAGGTAAGCGGCGCGGTGGAACGGCCAGGCCCCCCACACCGCCACCGGCGAGGCCAGCGCAAGTGACGCCCACTGCCAGTAGCGGAACTGCGCCGCTGGGACCATCGCCAGCACCACCACCGGGACCGTCAGCGCCAGCGACACCAGCAGCCGCTGACGCAGCGACGCCATCTCGTCCGGCTCACCCGCCGGAGACGGCACTTCAGCCGACTCGGCGCCCCCAGACTGCGCAGCAGGTGGCAGGGCCGCGGTGTAGCCGACCTGCTCCACAGCTGCGACCAGCTCATCCGGGCTGACGGTGCCGGGGAAGCGGACCCGCGCGGTCTCGGTGGCGAGGTTGACGGTCGCGCTGACCCCATCCATCCGGTTGAGCTTCTTTTCGATCCGGGCCGCGCACGATGCGCACGTCATCCCGCTGATCGCAAGCTCCACACTCCGGCCGGAACCATCCGGCGCGGCAGCGACCTGGTCACCAGTAACCGCGCTCATCCGTGCGCCTCGATGTGGTAGTCCCCGGCCTCATCAAGGGCAGCGGCAACCGCCTCCTCCGCCAGCGGGGCGTCGCTGGCCACCGTCACCAAGGACTCCCCACCCGGGACCAGATCGACCTCGACCGAGGACACACCGTCCAGCCCGGCCAGCTCCTCTGTGACTGCGTGCACGCAGTGCTGGCACGTCATGCCCGTCACGTGGTACATCGCCGTGGATGCCATGGTTCTCCGCTCGCGTGCTCAGGTCAGGACCGGACCAGCCGGGCTACCGCATCGGACGCCTCGCGGATCTTGGCGGTAGCGGTGTCCCCACCTTCGGCAATCGCCTCAGCGACGCAGTGGGACAGATGCTCCTCAAGCAACCCGAGAGCCACCGACTCCAGGGCACTGGTCGCCGCCGACACCTGGGTCAGGATGTCGATGCAGTACTTGTCGTCCTCGACCATCCGCTGCAGGCCACGGACCTGCCCCTCGATCCGGCGCAGCCGCTTCAGGTAGTCGTCCTTGCTCTGGGTGTATCCGTGCACGCCGCCCTCCGGTCCGCGGGCTTCCCGCTGATGTCATGCCTTTACAATACCGAGGTAAGGTATCAGATCCGCGCTGATGCGGACCTGGCAGTAATCACGGTGTGTGTTCGACGGTGAATGTGCCGACCATGCCCTTCTGGGCGTGCCCGGGAACCGGGCACAGGTAGTGGTAGGTCCCGGGCTGGCTGGCGGTGAACGTGAGGGTGCCTGTGTGCATGCCCGCCGCGGTGGGGTTGCCCAGGAACCACAGCGCCGAGCCGGTGAACGCGGGGGCAGCGGTCATCATCGGCATCCACGACGACTTCGCCTGGCTGGCGGTGATGACCAGGCCGTGCGCGGTGTCCGGGTCGGCGTTGATGACCTCGATGCCGACCCGGCTGCCGGCCGGGACGATCAGCGCGGGGTTGACCAGCCCGGCGACACGGAAGGTCTCATCCGGCCCACCGGCGGGGCTGGCCACGGCCACCAGGTGGATGCTGGCTCCGCTGAAGGTGATGGTGTGCCTGGCCCGGTCGATGCGTGCGCCCGCGGGGACCTGGCCGCCCAGCCGCGCAGCTAGCTGGGGGCTGACCCGGGGCCCGGGGGCGTCCGCCCACAGAGCGCCCATGACCTTGCCGGGGTCGGTGCTGCCTCCCATCATCGGGGCGGGCAGCCGGCCGCCGCGCATCCAGCCGGGCGCATAAGCCCCGCCCGTCATCCACCGGTACCCACCGGCCCCCATCATCCACCGGCCGGGTGAGCCACCCATCATCGAGCCGCCGTAATAGCGGCCCATCATCGAGTGGTACCAGGAGTACCCCGGCCCGGCGGGCGTGCGACCGGCGGCCGCAGCCGTGCTACCTGTCGCTGG
>DATKRG010000314.1:0-6012 GCA_035532275.1 Streptosporangiaceae bacterium
GTGGCGGGACTTCACCGACGCGATCAAGGCTGGCGAGTTCGGCCTGGGCTGAGAGCCGCCGTCCAGGACGCGCCGCCCGGTGGCCGCACCCGGTTACTGGCAGATCATCCCGCTGCGCGGTGTCGCCAGGGTGATCAGGTAGCGGTCCACGGCCGTGTCCACACAGCTGCTTCCCATCAGGTACGCCGTGTGGCCGTCCCCGTTCCAGCCCAGCAGCACCCCCGACTTCAGGCCGCTGGCCAGCGCCTGCGCCCACCGGAAGGGTGTGGCCGGGTCCCGGGTCGTGCCCACCACCAGGATCGGCGGCGCGCCAGCGGCCCGCAGCCGCACCTGGGGCGCGGCAGGCACCGGCCAGTACGCACAGGGCAGGCTTCCCCACATGATCGGGGCCCCGAACTGCGGCGCCGCCCGCGCGGCGCTATGGGCCGCCGACTGCCACGCCGGCAGCGACCGCGGCCACGGCCGGTCCACGCAGTTCACCGCGGTGTTGGCGTCCACGAGGTTGGAGTAGTGGCCGTTCTGCTGGCGCTCGACCAGCAGGTCGGCGAGCTCGACCAGCACCGTCCCGTTCCCGGAGAACGCGCCCGTCAGCCCTTCCCGCAGGTACTGCCAGTACGACTTGCTGTACAGCGCCGACGCCACCCCGCTCAGCAGCAGCGCCGAGTTGGCGGGCTGCCCGGGGATCTGGCTGGTCAGGGGCTTGCTGACGGTCCGGTTCAGCAGTCCCTGCACCCGCGCGATCCCGGCGCTCACCGAGCCGTGCCCCAGCGGGCACGGGTTCCGCTTCATGCAGTCAGCGGTGAACGAGCGGAGGGCCACCTCGAACCCCTGAGCCTGAACCACGTTCATGCCGAACGCGGATTCATCGGGGCTGACCGCCCCGTCCAGGACCAGTGCCCGTATGTGGGTGGGGAACAGCTGGGCATACCAGGCACCCAGGTAGGTGCCATACGACTTGCCCAGGTAGGTCAGCTTCGCATCGCCCAGGGCGGCGCGCAGCACGTCCATGTCGCGGGCGGCGTTGCGCGTCCCGACATAGGGCAGCAGCGCCCCGGAATGCTGCTGGCAGCCCTGCGCGAACAGCTTGGACTCGCTGACGACCTGCGCCAGCTGAGCCCTGGTGACCGGGTTGTCGCTGGTCGCGAAGTACTTGTCGAGCTGCGGCCCGCTCAGGCAGTGGATAGCCGGGATGCTCTGGCCGACCCCGCGCGGGTCGAAGCCGACAACGTCGAAGCGGGCTCTCACGGCAGCCGACACCACACTGCGGGCCTGCAGCGCGTAGGAGATCCCGGAGCCGCCCGGGCCGCCGGGGTTGATTACCAGCGAGCCGATCCGCTGCGCCGGGTTGCTCGCGGGCAGCTTGATCACAGGCAGCGAGAAGCGCTTCCACGCGGGCCGCTGGTAGTCGAACGGCACGAGCAGCCGGGCGCACCGGAACCCGTGCGCGCAGGGCACCCAGCGAAGTTTCTGGGCGTCGTACCCGGCGAGGGTGGTCGGCGGCGGGCCGGCAGGCGCGACCGCCACCGGGCTGCTCGCGGCCGGTGTAGCCGTCCTGTGCGTGGTAGTACTGCCAGCCCCACCGGAACACCCGGCGATCAGCAGCGTGGCTGCCAGGGCGATGGCTGCCCGTCTCACCCGGCCCCACCCGAGTGCGCCGCACCGGGAGCGGCTGCGCCACCGGCCGCCCCCTGGTCGCCGTACTTCGCCTCGTACGCCTGCCGTGACCCGCACACGCTGGCCCGGGGGCAAGCGGATTTGCGCCCGTCTGCCGACAGCTTCACCACGATCTTGTCTCCTGGCACGTTGTGCCCGGTGACGACGCCCGGGCCCTCCGGGGTGTCCACCGCCTCGCCAAGCTTAGGGGCCTGCTCCTGGAATTCCCGGTAAAGCGGGTGCTCGTATTTCAGGCAGCACATCAGCCGCCCGCAGGCGCCCGCGATCCGCAGCGGGTTGACGGGCAGGTCCTGCTCCTTGGCCATCCGCACCGATACCGGCTCGAAGTCCTTGAGGAACGTGGAGCAGCACAGGTCCCGGCCGCACGGCCCGATCCCGCCCTGCAGCCTGGCCTCGTCCCGGGGCCCGATCTGGCGCAGGTCCACCCGGCCGCCCAGGCGGCCGGCCAGGTCCCGGACGAGGGCACGGAAGTCGACCCGGTGCGGCGCGCTGAAGTACACGGTGAACACCGGTGGGCTGTCGACGTAGTCGACGCCGATCACCTTCATGGGCAGCCCGTGGTCGCGGACCAGCCGGCGGGCGGCGACCCGCGCCTGCGCGCGTCTGGCCTTGTTGCCCTCGTCCCGCTCCCGGTGCTGGTCGGTGGCGATGCCCGCGCACACCGGCAGCCCGGTCACATCGTCATCGACCCACTGCGGCGCCCAGATGCATTCGGCCACCTCGGGCCCCGCGTCGGTGGGCACGAGCACCTTGGTCCCGACCGTGGGCGAATACGGCCCGGGGTCCAGGTAGTAGAGCCTCCCGTACCGCTCGAAACTGACCGCCATCATCATGCCCACCGTCCCAGGGTAAGCGCGCCCCCCCAGGATCGCCTCCCCCCGAGGCCGACGTACATCGCACGGCGCCGAGCGACACCGGCGGGGGATGCGTTGGCCGGCGTGCGCTCAGCGGGGGTCCGGCGCGGTCAGGGCGAGCGTCATCTCCTCCACAGCTAGCAAGGGCGCCACGCTGAGCTGCAGCCGCTCCCGGCAGGCCATGATGGCCTCCAGCCGGCGCACCGTCGCCTCCGGGGCGCTGGCCGCCGCCAGCGCGGTGACCTCCCGCTCGTGCCCGGCGCTGGCCAGCTCCACCTGGGCGCCCAGCTGCACCGCCAGCACGTCCCGGTAGTACGCGGCCAGGTCCAGCAGCGCCCGGTCGAGCGCGTCCCGCTTGAGCCGGGTAGCCCGGGATTTCTGCCGGTCCTCCAGGTCCTTCATCGCACCGGCCGAGCCCCGGATGGCCTTGGCCACGCCCTTGCCGGTCGATCCTTCGCCAAAAGCCCTGCGCATGGCCTCTCGTTCAGGCGTATCCAATTCTTCGGTAATGGCAGCAGCTTCCGTCTCCGCGGCCTTCACCAGCGCGGCCGCCGCGGCGAACGCCGGGCCGAGGCCGGTCAGCCGGGCGGGCACGGCCAGCACCTCGTCCCGCCGCCGCGCCGCCTCCGGGTCGGTGGCCAGGCGGCGGGCCCGGCCGATGTGCCCCTGCGCGGCGCGCGCCGCGGCCAGCGCCCGCTCCGGCTCGACCCCGTCGGCGGCCAGCACCTGGGCGACCGCCGACGCCGGCGGCACGCGCAGCGTGACCAGCCGGCACCGGGACCGGATCGTGGTCACCAGTTCCTCCGCCGACGGGGCGCACAGCAGCCACACCGTCCGCGGCGCCGGTTCCTCGATCGCTTTCAGCAGGGCGTTGGCCGCCTGTTCGGTGGCCCGGTCGGCGTCCTCGAACACGACCACCTGCCAGCGCCCGCCCGAGGGCGCGCCGGCCGCCCGCAGCACCAGGCTCCGGGTCCGCCTGACCCCGTACGACAGCCCGTCCGGCCGCACCAGCAGCAGGTCGGCGTGCGTGCCCGCGCGCACCTGGTGGCAGGACGGGCAGTGCCCGCACCCTCCGTCCGGGCACAGCAGCGCGGCGGCGAACGCCCGGGCCGCCACCGACCGCCCCGAGCCCGGCGGGCCGGTGAACAGCCAGGCGTGGGTCATCCCGGTGGCCTGCTCGCCGCGCAGGACGGCGGCCGCGGCGGTGGCGGCCCGGCGCAGTTCGGCGACGACCTCGTCCTGGCCGGCCAGGTCGCCGAACACGCCACCCGGGCCGCTGGTCATTCGATGATGGCCGGGAAGCTGCCGGTGTCGTATTCGGCGGCGGAGGGCACCGGATCGGGCAGCAGGTCATGGATCCGGTCCTGGACCGCCCAGCTCAGCTCGTCCGGCGGGCGGGTCGCGTCGAGCACCAGGTACCGCTCTGGCTCGGCCTCGGCCTGTGCCTGGAAGCCCTCCCGGACCCGCTGGTGGAACTCGTCGGGCTCGGCCTCCAGCCGGTCCGCGGACGGCGCCCGCCGGCCCAGGCCCGCCGCTGGCGGCAGGTCGAGCAGCACGGTGAGGTCCGGCTGCAGGCCGCCGGTGGCCCACGCGTTCAGTCCGGCTACCTCACGGACCGGCTGGTTCCGGCCGTGCCCCTGATAGGCGATAGAAGAGTCCACGAAACGATCGGTGACCACGACTGCCCCGCGTTCCAAGGCGGGCACGATGACCGAGTCCACATGCTCGGCCCGGTCGGCCGCGTACATCAGCGTCTCCGCCCGGGGGGAAAGCCCGGTGTGCGCGGTGTCCAGCAGCAGTGCCCGCAGCCGCATGCCGACCTTGGTCGCGCCGGGCTCGTGGGTGGCGATCACGTCGTAGCCCTGCTCGCGCAGCCAGATCGCGAGCAGCCGGGCCTGGGTCGTCTTGCCCGACCCCTCGCCGCCCTCGAAGGCGACCAGCAGGCCCCGCCGGGGCCGGTGCGGTTTGCCGTTGGGATGGGCGGGCACCGGCGCGAACGACCCGCCGCGGAACGCGGCGGACAGGTCGTCGCGGAGCGGGACCCCCCGGCGGTCGTCCATGTGCCGGTAGGAGATCACCCCGAGCCACACCGCGACCGCGGCTGACAGCAGCAGCACGAAGTTGTAGCCGATCGCGTCGTAGTCCACGTTGCCGAACTTGATCGTGCTGGATCCGGTCACGGCATGCACCAGGGCGCTGAACCCGGCCGCGAGGAACGGCGCGATCGCGATGACCGCGAACAGGATGACCCGGATGCCCGACTGGAGGAAGGCGAAGGTCCGGCCCCGGGTGTCGTCGTCGACCTCCCGGCCGACGATGGTGTACCCGGTCACGTAGGCGATGCCGGCGAAGGCGCCGAGCAGGATCACCAGCAGGACCACCACGACCAGGTTCGGGATCAGGCCGATGAGGATCAGCGGCATGCCGGCGCCGACGATGGACAGGCCAAACAGGCGCCGGCGGCTGAAGCCCCGGAGCATGCGCAGCCCGAGGAACATGCCGGCGGCCAGCCCGCCGAAGACCGCCGCGAAGACAACGCCCCAGCCGGCGCTGCCGCCGTTGAGGGTGTTGGTGATGTAGGACGGGCCGAGGCCGACGACCACGCCGCCAGCCGAGAAGGCACCGATCATGCCGATGACAAGCCCGCGGACCACCACGTTCTGGCCGAGGAACCTCCAGCCCTCCCAGATCATCTTGGCCACCGACGGCGCCGAGATGTGCTCGCTGACCTGCCGCTTGGGGATCTCCCGCAGCACGTAGATGGTGAGCGCGGAGACCACGAAGGTGGCGGCGTTGAAGTACAGCGCCAGCTTGACCTGGCCCTGCTGGGTGGAGAAGTACGTCGAGAACGACCCGAGGGACCGGCTGACCAGGGCCAGCAGGCCGAAGAACAGGCCGGCGATCGGTGCGGGGCCGAACGTGCCCAGCAGGCTGTACTGGTTGGCCTGCTCCAGCTTGTCCGGGGGCACCAGGTTGGGCACCGACGCGTCCTTGGCCGGCGTCCAGAACAGCGACGCGCAGGACGCGAAGAACTGCACCGTGTAGATCCAGGTCAGCTCGTTGGCGAAACCGAGCGACAGGTTGAGCACCAGGGACAGGTAGAGAGCGGCGCGGAGGACGTCGCCGACAATCATGTTGAGCCGCCGGTCCAGCCGGTCGGCGACCGCGCCGGCCAGCGGCCCCAGCAGCAGTGCGGGCAGCAGCGAGGTCAGCCAGACACCGCCGACGGCCGCGCCCTGAGCGGCTGGTCCCTTGCCGGCCAGCGTCGAGGCCAGGGTGGACAGCGCGACCAGGCTCAGCCAGTCACCCAGGCTGGACAGCGACGTCGCGATCCACAGACGCCGGAACGGCCTGATGGACAGCACGCTGACGTCGGCTGTGCTGACCGGGCCCCGGAAGCTCACTGCGCTAGGGTATCCACCACGGGCACGCTGGGGCGCTCTCCTCAGCGGGATTGGTCGGGTCTTACCGCCATATGTTCCCG
>DATKRG010000315.1:0-13918 GCA_035532275.1 Streptosporangiaceae bacterium
AGAACGCGACCCCGTGCTCCCCGGTGACGTCCGGCGCCAGCCCAAGTACGTGGGCATCGCCCAGCAGCACCGCGTGTTCTCCGCGTTGCGTGCGTTCATGAACCACCAGTGGAAGCGTGCGCACAAGATCCCGTTCAGCCCGGTGTATGCCGTTGAGCTGCCACCTGAGGAACGCGACGAGGCGCAGCGGTGGAGTGCCGCGGAAGCCCGCAAGTTCCTGGCCGCGACGGCAGGCGATCCGCTGGGGCTGCTGTACCGGATAGTTGTCCTGCGCGGCGCGCGGCGCGGGGAGGCAGTCGGCTTCCGCTGGGCCGGCACCGATCTGGATGCCGGGTACCTGACGGTACAGCGGCCCATCCTCCAGTTCGGCGGGAAGGTGGCCGAGGGCAGGCCCAAGAGTGGCGCCAGTGCCCGCAAGATCTGGCTGGACGCCGCGACCGTCGCGTTGCTGAAGGCGCACCGCAAGGCGCAGATCGCGGCCAGGCTCCGGGCGTCCAGCGCGTGGCAGGAAAACGACCTGGTGTTCTGCCGGGACGACGGCAGTCCCTGGACACCGGACTACGTGACGCACAGGTTCAGGTCGCTCGCCAAGGCCGCCGGGGTGCCCGTCATCAAGCTGCACGAGGGACGGCACAGCGCGGCCAGCCTCCAGCGGGACGCCGAGGTAGACCCGGAGATCCGGCGCAAGACCATGGGCCACGCCGAGATGGCGATGACGTCGCACTACACACACGTTGAGGCCGAGGCACACCGGGCCGCGGCCGAGGCGGTCGCCCGGCTGGTGGAAGGGGCGGGTTCATGATCACCGCCGCTTACGCTCATTCCACGCTCATCCGGACTCCCCAGCGGGCCAGCAGGCCGGATGGAGCATCACCGGGCAGCACGTTTACCCAGGTAGTTGGCCTGGACCTTGGAGCCGGTGAGCGGATTCGAACCGCTGGCCTGCCGTTTACAAGACGGCTGCTCTGCCTGCTGAGCTACACCGGCGCAAGACTCGGTGCATGGTAGCCCAGCTCGGGGTTGAGGTGCGCATCGCCGCACTGACCTGGGGATCTGCCGCCGAGGCGGGGGCGACTGAGGCGACTGGCCGATGCAGCACGTCCAGCCGCCGCTGGCCTGAGGTGGCCGCAGCGGTTCGCTGCGCTGAATGTGTGCTGAGTCTCAGCAACCGGGTGCCACCGCGGGCCGTCAGTCGGCGGCTGTGGGCTATCACGCTGCCCGGTCCGGCATGTGATTTCGAGACCCCGAAGCCAGCTGCGCCAGTTGTTACCCCGGAAGCGGAGCGGGCTGCCGGAATCCCGGGGCGACCGGCGCGCGGCCCATTCCGCAATTACAGGTCCTGGGCGGCAAATGATGTCGCACAACTTGCTGTGTGCTGCGCGCCGTGGCGCCCGTGCCTCGCCCGGTCTAGCGCTCCTCGACGAGGTCGCGACCACTGCGCGGGGGTTGTGACGGCATAGCAGGCGACCGGCGCTAAGCGGCTTCAGCCTGACGCCGCAACCGAGCACGGCAGCGCGGTCCAGCTGAGCTGGCAGAACTTGAGAGGGCATGCTGCCGCGGTGGAACTCCGCCACGATGCGTCAAGATCCCTGAATCCCCCGGGCCCTTTTCTGGACCGTAAATGTCAGCAAGCTTTACGATTTGGTGCAGCTCGGGCCGAGTGCCATAAGGGGTGGGGGTTGGAGGAGCTACAGAACGGGGATCCGCCGCGCGTGGGCCCGTACCTGATACTTGGACGGCTGGGCGCCGGCGGGATGGGCCGGGTGTTTGTGGGCCGGTCACCGGGTGGACGGCTGGTGGCGGTGAAGGTCATCCGTGCCGAACTGGCCGAGGACTCCAGCTTCCGGGTCCGGTTCGCCCGGGAGGTCGCCGCGGCGCGGAGGGTTGGGGGCCTGTTCACGGTGCCTGTGGTGGATGCTGATCCAGAGGCGCCCCTGCCCTGGCTAGTCACCGGCTACGTCGCCGGTCCCTCGCTGGCGCAGGCGGTCAGCGATCACGGGCCCCTGCCGGTTTCATCGGTGCTGGCGCTAACGGCCGGGCTGGCCGAAGGACTGGGTGCGATTCACGCGGCGGGCGTGGTGCATCGTGACCTAAAGCCATCGAACGTGCTGCTGGCCGAGGACGGTCCGCGGGTCATCGACTTCGGGATTTCCCAGGCTGCTGATGTCACCATGATGACCGGCACCGGAATGGTGGTCGGCTCACCCGGGTTCATGTCACCGGAGCAGGCCGAGGGCGCTGGAGTGGGAGCAGCCAGCGACATCTTCAGCCTGGGTGCGGTACTGGCGTTCGCTGCCACTGGTGAGCCCCCCTTCGGGACCGGGGCAGCCACCGCTCAGCTGTACCGCGTTGTCCATGGCGATCCACGCCTGGATCAGCTGCCCAGTCAGGTGCTGCCCCTGGTTGAGCGATGCCTGGCCAAGAGCCCAGACGAGCGGCCCACCGCAGCGCAGCTCCTGGCAGAGCTGACCGAAGCTCACCCGTCAGCAGCAGACCTCACCGACTGGCTGCCAGCGGCAGTTCTCCGCACCTCCGCATATCGCGCGCCAGTGGTCAGCAAGACTCCAGAGCCAGCCGGTGCGGCCCCCGCGGAACCCGGCACCGATGACGAGGACCTTGCAGGCTCTTCACCGCCGCGCGGAAACCAGGCCGCCTCCGCCTCCGGACCACCAGCGTTGGGCGCCGGCGGGCCGTCAACAGTCACCGCGGCCAAGCTCCACCACGCCGGTGGGGTATCCAGCCCGGCGGATCGACCAGCCACCAAGGTCGTCTTGCCTGCGTCCGCCGCGCCGGCGCATGATGCACCGGACAGCCCCGCAGGCCAGGCCACGCCGGTGAGCACGGCGCCTGGAGTGCCGGCATCGCCGGCTCGTGTGGCCGGGCTGAGACGAAGACGGCGACGATGGGCTGTTGCCGCTCTCGCGACTGCGGTGGTCCTCGGCGCGGCCGCTGGCCTGGTGACCACGGCTCCATGGAAGAATCCCCCGGTCTTGCTGCCCGTCTTGCAGCCGGCGGGACTCATAGCGGGCACTGCCACCACCAGCTCGGTGGCGTTCCACTGGTCGAGCCCCGTATCAGGTCCAGTACCCGACCGGTACATGATCGTGCGGGACGGGCAGGTGGTCGGCTCGGTGCCCGGGACTGTCACGTTCTACCAGGCTCAGAGGCTCGCTCCCGACACCTCTTACCAGTACCAGGTGATGGCCGTCCGGGGCGGTCGGCGTTCCGCCCGTTCCGCCATCCTGACCGCGGACACCCTTGTCCCCCCCATCTCGGCCGCCCGCCTGGATGGGACCTCGACCGCCCATTTCATGGTCGTCAGGTCGTCCCCCTCCGAGTTGTTCTACGTCGCCGGCAAGAGATGGCGTGACAGCTGGGACTTCACCCCGCACTGCACAGTCGGGCCGTGCGCCGTGACAATCTCCGGGACCATTACCGGCCATCCATTCACCGCGACCCTGACCCGCGCCGGCGCGGTCTACACCGGGACAGCAGGAGACTCCTCAATCGAGATTTGCGAACCCACAACCGGACCGGGGCCCACTGTCCCCATCCACGACACGCTAAGGCTCCGGATCAGGATTGACGGAGCGGGCGTCAGCAACCAGGCATGGACGGCCACCTCATGGGCCGGCACCGTGGTGATGTACAGCCCATACACACCGGACGCCTCGACGCCTTGCCCTGCATACAACGACAAATTCGCCATACACGGCAGCTTCCAGTGAGGTAGTCAGGCTGCAGTCGCCTGGCGCTGGACGGGGCGCCATGGAATGGGATGGCCAGCGGGGCGGTTGGGGGCGAGCATGAGGATCGCAGTGATCGGAACGGGCCACATCGGCAGCACGCTGGGCGGGAGATGGCGCGCGGCCGGGCACGACGTGGTGTATGGCTCGCGCAGCGGGCCGGGGGACGGGCCTGGCGGTGCCCCGCTGATGGCGGTGGGTGACGCGCTCGACGGCGCCGGCGTGGTGCTGCTCGCTATTCCCGGCCGCGCCGTGGCTGAGTTCGCCGCCGGGCACGGAGCGGCGCTGGCGGGCAAGGTCGTGATCGACGCCGCGAACCGGATCGGTGAGGAAGAGTTCAGCAGCCGGGCGGCGATCCAGGCGGCCGCACCTGATGCCCGGTACGTGCGCGCCTTCAACACGCTGGGCTGGGAGAACTTCGCCGACCCGCCCCCCGGCGCGGCGCTGTTCTTCGCCGCCGACCCTGAGGCACGTCCGGCCGCCGAGGAACTGATCAGCGCCGTGGGGCTTGAGCCTGCCTACGTCGGGGACGCCAGCGCAGCCGGCACGGTCGATGCCCTGCTGCCCTTGTGGTTCGCGCTGGTGAAACAGCAGAGCGGGAACCGCAAGCTCGCGCTGCGCATCGTGCACTGAGACGCAGCCGCCACGGTCATGGGGCAGCCTCCAGCTGGCTGCGTTCGGTCTCGCTGAACGGGATCGGCTTGCGGTGGTCGGGGTCCCAGCGAACCGTGACGACACGCGCCTGCGCCGCCACGTCCCCGGACGGCACGACGATCGTTTCGCGGGTGGTGAGGCTCGTCGTTCCCAGCCCTTCCACTTCGACGTGCACCGTGACCCGCCTCTCGGACAGGCGCACCTCCGCCCGGAAGTCCACTTCGAGGCGGACGACCACGTAGCTGGGGTCGCTGCCAAGAGCCTGCGTGAAGAAGGCGTCCCGGCCCTCTTCGAGGTAGGTCAGGAACACCGCGTGGTTCACATGGCCCAAAGCGTCCGAGTCGCGCCACCGCACGTCGACCGAGTGCTCAAACGCGCTCCCCATGCGCTGATTGTCTCAGCCTCCAGGCAGAGCGGGCCCGTGGCAGCAGACAGAACGGGCCGCACACAGAACGGGCCGCCGGCAGCATCGTCGGCGGCCCGTTCTGCGAACCTTGAGGTAGCCGTTACTCGGTAGCGGCCGCCCCGGAGAGCTCCGCCCGCCCGGACGGCCGGGCCAGCTCTCGCGCCGGGACGGGTGCCGACGTGGTGCCGGTGAGATCGCTGCGCCGCACCCGGATCGTGGTGACCACGACCACGAACGCCAGCACCGCTATCCCGGCGGCCACCAGGAACCCGCGGGAGATCCCGACCGCCAGCGCCTGGTGCAGCATCGCAGCAGGCACCGAGCCACCCGCCTTTCCGGCTGGCAGCTGGTGACCCGCCCGGGCGGCGGCCGCCGCGGCGGCGGCGGCCTGGTGCTTGACGCTGTTCGCGGCGGCCGTCCAGGTGACCGTGCCCAGCGCGGCCAGCCCGATCGCGCCACCGACCTGCTGGCCGGTGTTGAGCAGGCTGGCGGCCACGCCGGAGTCCTCACCGCGGACGCGGTTCAGGGCCACCAGCGACAGCGGCACGAACAGCATGCCCAGGCCCGCCGAGGTGACCAGCATCGGGCCGAGCAATCCGCCCAGGTAGGTGCTGTGCTCGGTCAGGTGCGAGAACCAGTACATGCCGATGGCCGCGACCGCGGTGCCGGTCAGCATCAGCGGCCGGGCGCCGGTGCGGCTGATCAGCTGCGAGACAATCCCGGACATCACCACGATCATCGCGGCGAATGGCAGGAAGGCCAGGCCTGACGCCAGCGCGCTGTAGCCGAGCACCTCCTGGACGAAGATCGTCAGGAAGAAGAAGATGCCGAACATCGCGGTGGCCAGGCACAGCATGATCAGGTACGCACCGCTGCGGCTGCGGTTGGCCAGCAGCCGCAAGGGCAGCAGTGCATGACGGCTGCGCCACTCGATGACGACGAAGCTCACCAGCAGCACGGCTGCCGCCACCAGGGAGACGAGGACCTTGGTGTCACCCCAGTGGGAGATGCCGGAGGCGTCCGTGCTCGCGTTGGACAGGCCATAGACCAGCAGCGCGACACCGCTGGTGACGGTGAGCGCTCCGGGCAGGTCGAACCGGCCGCGCTGACGCGTTGATTCGGCGAGCACGTACGGTGCCACCAGGGCCACCAGGATCCCGATGGGCACGTTGACGAACAGCACCCAGCGCCAGGACAGGTAGGTGGTGAGCAGGCCGCCAGCGACCAGGCCGACAGCGGCGCCGCCGCCGCTCATCGCGGCGTACACGCCCATGGCCCGGTTGCGCGGAGGGCCCTCAGGGAACGTGGTGCTGATAAGGGCCAGCGCGGTGGGCGCGATCATCGCCCCACCCACGCCCTGGGCCGCTCTGGCGGCCAGCAGCCAGGTAGCTGAGGTGGCGAAGCCGCCCAGCAAGGACGCGGCCGAGAACAGCAGCAACCCCGAGATGAAGATCTTCCTGCGGCCGAGCAGGTCGCCTGAGCGCCCGCCGAGCAGCAGCAGCCCGCCGAAGGTGACGGCATAGGCGGTGACGACCCATTCCAGGCCGTTGCCTGAGAACCCGAGTGCCCGCTGAATATGTGGCAGGGCCACGTTCACGATGGCCGCGTCGAGAACGACCATCAGCTGGGCGGTGGCGATGACGAAAAGCGCCAGGCCAAGGCGGTGGTGGCCACCGCCGGCGGTGGCGTCTGGTGTTCGCCCCCGCCCGGTTACCGATTGCGCCGTGGACAAAGTAGTCTCCTAACCCCTCGTGTGGGCGTACGGATCCAGCGCCGCGGCCCAAGAAGGTCCCGCTGCGTGCGATGAGTGGATTGATCGGGTAAGGCTTCCCGTTATCCGCCGAACGGGCTTCGGCGGCGGATCGTCATGCGACCTTGCTGGTGAGCCCGGGCCCGGGCTATGTCCGGCCAGGTCGGCTTCGCGGGTCAGATTGCGGCCGGCGAAGCGGCGTCTTCGATGTCAGTCACCTCCCCCACTCGCTCGCCCCGGGACGGCGGGGTGGGTGTGGCCGCAGCGGCATCGGTCATCTTGCGGATCAGCCCGAGCAGATGCGCCCTCTCGTTCACGTCCAGGGCGTGCGTCCACGGCATCTGCGCGAGCAGTGCCCCCTCCAGCCGCCTCTTCAGCTCCAGGCCCTCGGAGGTGAGCACCAGGTTCTTGAGCCGGCGGTCGGCGGGATGCGGCTCGCGCCTGGCGAGCCCCCGCTCCTCAAGCGTGTCCGCGATCATGGTGACGAAGGACCGGTCGCAGTGCAACTGCTGGCCGAGTTCCTTCATCGTGACCGAGCTGCCGAGCCGGTGCACTGCCTTGAGGCAGAACATCGGCACACCGAACTGCTCGGCGAGCTTCTCCCCGCGCTGCAGCATCTGGCTCAGGAACTCGGCCATGGCATCAAAGATCTCCTGATCCAGCTGGTCGCCGTCTGGGCACCAGGCCATCGCCGCCTCCTTCCCGCCTGTGCTCGCGGTGAGGGCCCGACGGAGGTCAGGACCTCTTTACCGGCTCAACAGTTGAGTTCCTCAAACGTATTCCGGCCCGGGGAGGATTTCTTGCCGCGCCGCCGCGCGGCGGCGCCTGCGGGCACCGGCTCCGGCTACCCGCTCCGGGCTGGACTGGCCCGCGGACGAGCCGACCAGGCCCGGGACCGACACAACTGCTCAAGAGTGGATATAGAGCACCAAATTCGTATCTACTCCAGACCCCCCTGGGACCCCCGCATAAAACGTCATCGTATGATCACACGGTCGGAGGGCAGAAGACATGAGAACCGGATATTTACGGCTTTAATGCACTGAGGCGCCCCAGCGTGAATCCCGGTGCGCCAGGAATGAGCGGCTATTCCAAGGTCAGGGAAACGCCCAGCCCTGGAACAAGCCAGCGGGGGGGTTTAGCGTGAAGACACTCATTTGCTCTGTCATCGTGGCGGCCTTCGCCACTGCCGCCACCCTCGCCGACAGCGCCGCCTGGGCGGGGACCAGGCATGCTTCGGCAAACCACCGCATCGCTGCCTACGCCAGAACGTTCCCGGGGCATTACCGTTACGCCTACGGAGGGAATTCCCCGGGTACAGGCTTTGACTGCTCCGGGCTCGCGCAGTATGTGTACCGCCACTTCCACAAGCGGATCCCGCGCACATCGCAGCGGCAGTTCCGGTTCTTCCGGCGCGAAACCCGGCGTCAGGCCCGGCCGGGCGACCTCGTGTTCTTCCATGTCACTTCCAGCCGGACGAGCAGTGTCTATCACGTTGGGATATACGAGGGTCACCACACGATAGTCGCCGCGGCGGATCCCGAGGATGGCCTTGTTTACGAGCGCATCTGGTCACCCGACGTCACCTACGGCACCGTCACTCACTGACAGCCCTCGTCTTGCCGTGCCTGCCGGTTTACACTCGCACGGAAGGTGATGCATGGACGATCCCGCCGACCACTTCCTCGAACTGGTCCACAGTCTTGAGGAACTCAGGGACGCCCTCAGCCCTGAGCGTGCCCACGCCGAGTTCGACCAGACGACCCTGCAGGTGTTCTGGCGGAAATGGCCCAGCCTGTCCGCATGGGCGGGATCGCTGTGGCGGATGCTCTCCGAGGATATGGCCGGGCCGGCCACCCCCCATCGCGACGCCGACATGGACGAGGTAGGGGGGAGTGGCTGACCGTGGCGGACCCACGCACGTCAACCGTGACGGTGCTGCGTGATGTCATGACGACATGCGTGGCCACCACCACACCGGATGCGTCGGTGGCGGCATCGGCAGCGGGCATGGTGGCGGCACACGTCGGCTCGGCCGTGGTCATGCAGGGCACGTTCCTCGCCGGAATCCTCACCGAGCGGGACGTCCTGAAGGCCGCCGCATCCGGTGCGGACCTGTCCACCTCCACGGTCTCGGACTGGATGACGCCCGACCCCCAGTCCGCTGGCCCGGACACGCCGGCTGAGGAAGCGGCCCAGATCATGCTCCTGAACGGGTTCCGCCACCTGCCGGTCGTGGACGGCCGCACCGTCTGCGGAGTGGTGAGCCTGCGCGACCTGTTCTCCGCCAGAATCCGCCGCCCGGCCCGCGCCGCCCCGCAGGCCTGACCACCCCGCCAGCCGGGCTCACATCCGGATGCGCTTGTTCTCCGGGTCATACAGCGGCCGCAGCGACACCACAGCCGGGTAGACCGATCCCCCGATGTCCACCGTCCACTCCCGGGCATCCAGGTACTCCTGGTCGACCGGCTCGTCCGCGTCGATCATCGCCAGCCCGACCGCGCCGCCCAGCGTGAACCCGTAGGAGGCAGAACGCAGGTATCCCACCGGCCGCCCATCGCGCCGCAGCACCTCTGCGTGGAACATCAACGGCTCCGGGTCTGTCACCAGCACCTGCACGAGCCGCCGTCGCAGCGGCCCCAGCGCCTTGGCCGCGAGCACCGCGTCGCGGCCGATGAAGCCGCCCGGCTTGTCGAGCGCGACCGCGAAGCCGAGTCCCGCCTCGAGCACGCTGTCGGTGTTGTCGATGTCGTGCCCGTAGTCGCGGTAGCCCTTCTCCATCCGCAGGCTGCCCAGCGCCTTCAGCCCGGCGTGCCGCAGGCCCACCGAACGTCCCGCCGTCACCAGCCGGTCGTACACGTGCACCGCCTGCTCGGCCGGGATGTACAGCTCGTACCCCAGCTCGCCCAGGTAGGTGATCCTGATGCACAGCACCTGGGCGAACCCGATGCCGATCTGCGCCGCGGCCCGGAAGCCGAAAGCCTCGTTGGACACATCCGCCGAGGTCACCGACGCCAGCAGCTCCCGCGACCGGGGGCCCTGGACGTTGATCTGCGCGTACCCGGACGTCACGTCGGTGACGAACGCGTGCGCGCCGGCACTGTGGCGCCGCATCCAGGTGAGGACATGCCGGTGCGCCGTATCGGAGGCGACCACCCAGAACCTGTCCTCATCGAGCTTGGTCACCGTCAGGTCGGCTTCCAGCCCGCCAGCGGGGTTGAGCCACTGGGTGTAGGTGATCTTGCCGGGCTCCCCGTTCACCCGGTTGGCCGAGATCCGCTCCAGCACCTGTCCCGCGTCCCGGCCCTGCACCTCGAACTTGGCCATGAAGGCCATGTCCATGAGGATCACACCGGTGCGCGCCGCGCGGTGCTCGGCCTCCCAGTACGCGAACCAGTCCTGCCGCCCCCACGACAGCGTGCCCGGGACGGGCTCACAGCCAGGCGGTGCGTACCAGTCGGCGCCCTCCCAGCCGCTGACGTCCTTGAAGTACGCCCGCTGTGCCACCAGCCGCTCATGGACCGGTGAGACCTTCGCCCCGCGCGCGGTCCGCATCGGCCGCCCCGGGTAGTGGGTCTGGTAGACCAGGCCCAGCGACTCCACGGTGCGGGTCGCCCGGTATTCGGGATTGGCCTGGTAGGGGTGCAGCCGGTCGATGTTGATGCCGGTCACGTCGATGTCGGGCCGGCCCGACGCGATCCAGTGCGCGACCACCCGGCCGATTCCCCCGCCGGTCAGGATCCCGATCGAGTTCAGCCCGGCGGCCACGAAGTAGTTCCGCAGCTCCGGCGCCTCGCCGACGATCGGCGCCAGATCCGGCGTGAAGCTCTCCGGGCCGCAGAACAGCTTCTTGATGCCCGCCTGCTCCGCCACCGGGATCCGGGACATGGTGCGCTCCAGATAGGGAGCCATCCGGTCCCAGTCCGGGGATATCTCACCGAACGAGAACCCGTCCGGGACGCCGTCCACACCCCACGGCGCGCAGGCCGGCTCGAAGAGCCCGAGCATCAAGCCGCCGCCTTCTTCCCGGTAGTAGCCGTAGTTGGCGGGGTCCTCCAGCACCGGCCAGCCGCCGTCGACCTCATCGATCGGCTCGGTCAGCAGGTAGTAGTGCTCGGCGGCCTGCAGCGGGATGCTCACCCCGGCAAGCTCACCGAGCTGGCGTGCCCACATCCCGGCGCAGTTGACCACGTACTCGGCCTCGACGTCCCCCTGCGGCGTCCGGACCCCGGTCACCGCGCCGCCCCCACGCATGAAGCCGGTGACCGGCACCCCCTCGATGATCCGCACACCCTTCATCCGGGCGCCGCGCGCGAGCGACATCGTCACATCGACCGGGTTCACCCGCCCGTCGGCCGGGATGTAGAAGCCGGCCAGCACGTCGTCGACCCGTGCCAGCGGGAACAGCTCACCGACCTCACGCGCCGAGATCTCGTGCACCTCAACCCCGCACAGGCGGTTGAACGCGGCGACCCGCCGGTACTCCTCCAGCCGTCCCGGCTCGGTGGCGAGCTCGATCAGCCCGACCTGTTTCAGGCCCGTCGCCAGCCCGGTCTCCGCCTCCAGTCGCGCGTACAGGTCGCGGGTGTACATCCGCAGCTCGGTCGAGGTCTGCGAGGTCGAGCCGAAGGTCGCCATCAGCCCGGCCGCGTGCCAGGTGGTGCCCGAGGTGAGCCGGTCGCGCTCGAGCAGCAGCACATCGTTCACCCCGGCGTGCGCGAGGTGATAGGCGACTGAGGTCCCGATGATGCCCCCGCCGATGACGACGACGCGAGCACGGTCAGGGACGCCGGCGGCGGTAGCAGACACGGTCATGCGGCATGCGTTCCGATCAGTCGGGGTCCCCGCGGCGGCCCGCCCGCCCGGACGCTCCGCCGCTGCCTGAGCATAAGCCCAGACCAGACCGGCCGAGCGGGGCCGGCGCCCGGCCGTGCCCGGCCACCCTCATGCAGCCCCCGATGCTGCGGCCGTCCTCGTAGGGGCCTGGCTGTATCCGGGTGGTCCGGCGCCATCCGGGTGGTCCGGCGCCGCCCCTCAGAACTTGCGGCGCAAAGCCAGGGCCTTGCCGATGCGTTCCTGCGCCATCTGCTCGGCCGCCGCCCGGGGCAGCAGCACGCCGTCGCGGATTCGGTCGAGCAGTTCGGCGGTGCTGTCGCGGATCTTCTCCTCGATGGCGGCGAACGCCCCGGCGCGGCCCGCGCCGCTGTACTCAGCCGCCCCGCAGATGACACCGCCGGCGTTGGCGACCACGTCGGGCACACACAGCACGCCCCGCCCGGCGAGTTCGGCCTCGGCCTCACGGGTGACGGGGATGTTTGCCCCTTCCAGTACCACCCGGGCCGAGATCTTCCCGGCGTTTCCAGCCGTCACCACGTCCGGCTGGGCAGCCGGCACGAGGATCTCGCAGTCCAAGCCCAGGACGTCATCGCGGGGCAGCGCGGTCCCACCGGAAAAGCCCGCGACCGGCTCGCCACCCCGTTTGTGTGCTACCAGCGCTGGGACGTCGAGCCCGTCCGGGTTCGACACCGCGCCCCGGCTGTCGGAGACCGCTGTGACCACCGCGCCGCGGCCGGCGAGGAGACGGGCGGCGTGACTGCCCACCGCGCCGAAGCCCTGGACCACGACCCGCGCCCCGGCAAGATCGAGCACCTGGGCCTCGCTCAGGATCTGCGCGCACACCGCCAGCCCGAACCCGGTCGCGCCGAGCTCATCCAGCGATACGCCCCCGAGCACGGCAGGCAGGCCCACCGCCCTGCCGATCTCGTCCTGCACATATGCCATCGACGTCTCGCTC
The DNA here is from genome assembly GCA_035532275.1 of Streptosporangiaceae bacterium. Lineage (GTDB taxonomy): Bacteria > Actinomycetota > Actinomycetes > Streptosporangiales > Streptosporangiaceae > UBA9676. Next base: position 12,351 of record DATKRG010000315.1, read on the forward strand.
GTGCCCATGTCCGGACCCGGGATGTAGTCAGTGAGCTGCCCGATCGCCCGGGCGAACGCGCGCATCACGCGCTCATGATCATCCGGCGAGCCGGGCGGCGCCACGATCCCCGCCTTCCCACCACCATGCGCCAGCCCGGCCACCGCGTTCTTCACCGTCATGGCCCGCGCCAGGCGCGCCACCTCGCCGGCGGTCACGCCGGGCCGCATCCGCACGCCACCGATCGCCGGGCCCAGCGCGACGTTGTCGACGACCACCACCGCGTCAACCCCGGCGCACAGCCGCAGGAAGACGACCTTCGCCGGGCCCCGCTCATCGGCCGCCCAGCTCACCGACATCTCCACCATCGCCGCCACCTGCCTTGACGCCCGGCGCGCCGGACCTGCCCGCCGTACACATCCAGGCTGAGCCAGCCGGACGGGCGCCCCCCAGGGCCCATGGTCCCCGTGCCCCGAGGCATACGGCTCAACCCTGGCCCGGGCGCAAGTTCCCTCCGCGGACGGGCCTTCGCCCCTAACACCGCGCCGCAGCGCGCCGGAGAAGCTGCGGACCATCCTGCGGCACCCCATCGAGCCCGCCGAACCCGGGCAGCCGTAACGGCAGCGGCGCCCGGCACGCGGCAGCCGCGGTCTGCTACTGATGGATGCATGGATCCGGGCGAACGGGAACTGCTGGCGGCGATGCCGCTGCACGCGATCACCGCGCTGCACGGCGAGGCCGGGTTACGCGAGCGCTTCGCGATCGAGATCGCCGCCCTGCCCGCCCCCGACCGGGAACGGATCGGGCGGGCGCTGGAACTGGCTTCCCGGCTGCACGCGCGCGACCGGCGCCAGCGCGAGCCCTACCTCAACCATCTGCTGCGCGTCGCCACCCGTGTCATCAGCCACTACCGCGTCCGTGACCCCGACGTCATCGTCGCCGCGCTGCTGCACGACAGCGTCGAGGACCACCCCGGCGACCTCGCCCCCGGCGGGAGCCAGTCTGACGCGCTCGCCGTGCTCGCCGCCGAGTTCGGGCCCCGGGCAGCCGATCTGGTGGCCGCGGTGACCAACCCCGAACCCGAGCCTGGGCGGGACAGGCACGAGCAGTACCGCGAGCACGTGGCCGCCAGCCTGCACGCCAGCCCGTGGGCGCGGGTCATCAAGGCGTCCGACTTCACCGACAACGGCGTCGGCCTGATCCACACCACCGGGCCCAGGCTCGGCACGCTTGCCGCCAAGTACGCCCCGCTGGTCCCCGTGCTCGCCGAACTCATCGCCCGCCCGGACACCCCCCTCAGCGACGAGGTCAAGGCAAGGGTCCTGAGCCAGCTGGACCGCGCCGCACAGCGTTTCGACGCGATCCGGCTGGGCCCCGATTCCGCCGATCCGCCCCGCTGACCGCACCGGGGTCAGCCCGCAGACCTGCCGGGCGCCGCCAAGCCCAGCCTGCCGGGAATCCCCCCTGGGCAATCCATCGATATCTAATGGTTTGACATCGTATGATCTGGCGACTAACTTCTCCAGTGGGAGGAGATAGCCATGACTGACCTGCCGTTGCTGGGCCGGGTGGCCCTGGTCGCCGGCGCG
>DATKRG010000316.1:0-7848 GCA_035532275.1 Streptosporangiaceae bacterium
AATGGTTCGTGAGCAGCAGATCGGAGTGGCTTGGGTAAACTACGTCCATGAGCGGTTCGGCTTGCTGCCCAACAGTAAGGCCTCTCATCGTCAGCGAACGCTCGTTCTAGCAATGCCAATGAGTGGAGTCGTGCCGCGGGAGGATCTTGAAGGTCTGACGCCTAAAATTGCCAAGCTTTACGCAAGTACTGGACCTCGGACGCTCTCGCGCGATCTTAATCGACTGGAAAAGCTAGGTCTCATTCGTCAATCAGGCGATAGCTATGCTACGCGGGCTAGAATTGTCCAAGCATTTCTTCCGCCCATGGCCGCGGTCGAATCTTAATAGCGCATCGCTGCCGGGAAGGTCGTCTGAGGGAAGGGTGGAGTTCAGAAGACGGACCCACTGAACGTCGCTGGACGGCCCGAGTCCTCCTCGTAATGCGTAGGTCTGGGGCTCGATTCCCCAAGGCGGCTCAGCTCAAGAGACAAATGTCGTTAGCGTGTTCAGCGCCATGGCACGACATGACCGGTCCACGAACGCGGCATGCTCCTCTCTACAGAACGACAGACGGTCACGGCCGGGCTGCCCCTGACCGACTGCTCAGCGGAACTCTGGAGCCGGTGCCGGTCTGCAACAGCAACGGGCTGGGCCCGGCCGGCCCTTCGGCCGGCAGACCTTGGCGAAAGGTGCGGGCGGTGACCAGGCCGTTTTGCAGGTCGATCAGAACGAGCGCGGTGCGCTCATCAAGAGAAGTCAGGGGCATCCCGTCATTGTCCCGGCACCGGCTTGGCCGGCGCTGGCCTGCGGGATGCGCCTCGGGCCGGGATCGCGATGAGCAGCGCGCCGGCGCCCAGGACGATGATCCCGCCGATCAGCAGCCCGGTGATGAGCCACGGCAGGGCCGGCAGCGTGGCCGCCAGGTTCACCCGCACGCTGACCGGGCGGGAGCCGTCGGCGTTCATCGCGACCACCGTCCAGCTGCCACTTCTCACCCGCCACGCCAGCGTCTGGGTGCCCGCACCGGCCGCCTGGATGGTCCAGATCCCAGCCCGGGCCGGTGGCACCACGGGAGCGGTCCCGCTGTGGACGGTGTACAGGCCGCGCTGGCCGGCCACGCCGGAGACCGTCGCGTAGGCCACGCCGGACAGGTAGCGGCTGGCAGGACCGGCCGGGGCGATGCCGATGAACACCGGGGCCGCCCCGCTGGCTGATGTGGCGCGGATGCGGACCGTGCCGAGGAACGCCTGCGCCGCGTCCCACCCGGGCCCGGAGGCATGCAGTTCGACGGTGTCGCTCGCCACGGCGTAGCCGCCGGTACTGTACGTCGCCGTGCCGAGATCGATGTAACCAGCGTGCCGCCCCCCGGTATCCGCCCACCAGGCGGCAGCGCCCGCGCCGAGCAGCCCCAGCGAGCACAGGGTGAGCACCGCCCCGGCGACCACACAGATGATGCGGCCGGGGGTCCACCCTGACGGCCGCTGCGCAGCTGGTCCCGGCTGCTGAGGTGCCACCGGCGGGCTCTGACCGGTCGGCGGCTGCGGCAAGGTCAGCGCGCTGCCAGGGTCATGGCCGCCCATGTCCAGCCGGAACGGCGGGTACTGGTCGGTCATCAGGCCGGCATAGGCGGCGACCCGCAGCACCCAGCGGTTCAGGCCCAGCACGAAGTCGAAGATCTGCTGCGGGTACCGGCCGGTCACCAGCAGCACCACCGCGGCGACTATCGCCAGGATGCCGATCAGGCCGGGCCAGCTCCCGTTGGCGTTGTCATTGCCGAGCCGCCAGGCGAACCACACCCCGCCGCCGGTGAACAGCCCAACGATGATGTACTGCGGGATGGCCAGCAGCCACCACTTCACCAGCACCAGCCCACGGGACAGGCGCTCCGGGTAGGCGATCTCCAGGTGCGCCGGGTAAGAAGGGTCGTCGGCCAGGCTGAATGGCGGGTACCGGTCGGTGCCGAACGCGCCGATCGCGTAGTACTGCACCCGCCATGTCCAGCGCAGCACCCCCACGTTGAAATCGAAAATGCCCCGCGGGTAGGTGCCGGTGAACAAGATCGCGAAGAACGCCACGGCGCTCAGCACCACGAACGCCATCCACAAGAACCCCAGCACGATGTAGTGCGGGATCAGAAGCAGCCACTTCACCAGCCACAGCCAGCGTGACAACGGCACGTCCAGCGACGCATCTACTCGGACCGGGTAACCCTGCACGGCTGCCACCGCAACCACCCCCACTGCGCGGACCCGCGCCTCCACCAACCTGGTCGCGTCGGGCTCGTCGTCGAGCCACCGCAACCACCCCCACTGCGCGGACCCGCGCCTCACTCCCACTCTTCACCTAGCGGGCCTGCCGCGCACTGGCCGAACGTCCCGTCGGCGCCTAACCGTTCGTCCCCTGTGCCGGCTGCTGGCTACAGCCGGGCACGGTGCCCTGCCGGACCTGGTCCGGCGAGGGCACCGGTCGCTCAGGCTGCGGGAGTGCGCTGTGGGACCGGGCTTTACGGCGGCCGGCTCCTGGATCACGATGACCTTGCGAGGTCCCAAGTCGCTGACCGGCAGCCCGCGTGCAGGCCCGATGCCACCACCGCTGGCGCGCCGCCCGCGCATTGGCCCCGAGCACCGATCTCAGCGACGAGAGGGGCAGCGACCGTGGCGGACGTACATGGCAGGTGTGACGAGCGCTTCGAGGCGGTGCGCAGTGCGCTTGCGGCGAACCTGGACTCCGGCGACGAGCTGGGTGCATCACTTGTCCTGGACATCGACGGTGACATTGTCATCGACATGTGGGGCGGCTTCTGCGACGAGGCCCGCACGATCGGCTGGTCGGCAGACACCATCACGAACGTCTGGTCGTCGACCAAGACGGTGACCAGCCTGGCGGCGCTGATGCTGGCCGATCGTGGCGGGCTGGACGTTGACGCCCCGGTCGCGAGGTACTGGCCGGAGTTCGCCGCCAGTGGCAAGCAGGACGTCGAAGTCCGCCAGCTCATGTCGCACTCCTCCGGGGTTTCCGGGCTGGACCAGCCTGCCGTGGTCGAGGATCTCTACGACTGGCAGCAGGCCACCTCCCGGATGGCCGCCCAGGCCCCCTGGTGGGAGCCGGGAACCGCGTCCGGCTACCACGCGCTCAGCTACGGGCACCTGGTCGGTGAGGTGGTGAGGCGGATCAGCGGCCAGACGCTCAAGCAGTTCGTCGCCGAACAGATCGCCGGGCCGCTGGGCGCCGACTTCCAGATCGGCGCCGCGGAGAGCGACTGGGGACGGATCGCGAACGTGGTCCCGCCACCGCCCCTGCCGATCGACCTGGCGGCGCTCCCCCCGGACAGCCCGGCAGTCAGGACCCTGACGGGGCCTGTCATCGAGGCCGAGGTCGCCAACACGCCCGGCTGGCGGCGCGCGGACATCGGCGCGGCGAACGGGCACGGGAACGCGCGTTCGCTGGCCCGGATCATGTCGGTGGTCGCCCGCGGCGGTGAGGTCGGCGGAGTCCGCCTGCTCAGCCAGGACACCATCGAGCTGATCTTCCGCGAGCAGCTCAACGGCATCGATGTGGTGCTCGGGGTTCCATTGCGCTGGGGCATCGGCTACGGGCTGCCCCAGCCCGACGTCCTGCCCTGGCTCCCCGACGGGAAGATCTGCTTCTGGGGCGGCTGGGGTGGCTCCATGATCGTCATGGATGCTGGCCGCCGCATGACGATCTCCTACATGATGAACAAGATGGGACCGGGGATCATCGGCTCCGACCGCAGCGCCACCTACGGGAAGGCGATCTACGGCGCCGTCACCTAGCAAGCACAGGCTGGTGCGCTGACCTGCGGGAAGGGCTGCGCCAGCCCTGCTACAGGACGCCCATGGCGATGACGGGATCGCTGCTGGGCGTAAGCCAGCGGATGATCTTGCGCAGCTGCGCCTGGGGGAGTGAGACACAGCCTGCCGTGGCGTTGCCGTCGCCGACATGCAGGAAGATCGCCGACCCGGCACCTGGGGTGCGGGCCAGGTTGTAGGCGATCACCGCCGCGTAGTTGTAGACCGGGACGTTGTGCATCGGCTCAGGACCTGCGCCCGCGCTGGCATGCCGGGTGTCGGTCCACAGGTTGTACCGTGCGCTGGCCGGGTCGTCGTCCCAGTAGTCGTAGCGGTAAGCGTGCCGCCAGGGAAAATGAACGCCCGGGTTGGCATCGACCCCGAACATGAACCGGAAGCCATAGCTGCCCTGAGGAGTGAGGGCGTCGCCCTCGATCTTCTGCCCGGGATTGGCGAAGCCGCCGGAGCCGATGCGGGCGGTCCACGGACCCCACCGATGCGTCCAGGTGCCGCCGGTCAGGCTGAAGCCATTGAAGAGGGCGTAGCTCCTGGCCTGCTTCCAGTTCGTCACGGTGAGCACCTGGGTGGTGTCAGAAGGCAGTGTCACCTGGACATACCCCGACCGGCAGCCACCCGGGGTCGGGTATGACTGGTACGGCGCGTACACGTGGAAGCACTCATAGGCCGAGGTCGTGGCCTGCGCCCCGGCTGGCAGGAGGGCCATGCCGGCCGCGGCCAGCACCGCTGCGATGAACCCCTTCACCGGCTTGCCTCTTCCCGGGCTTCGCGCCCGACGAGATTTCTCGGTCAGTTCCTTCGGTGACTGTGAAATCGTAGCCGGGATACAGCACACCGGTGACGGGTATTGCGGCCATCGCCAGCCCGCTCCGCCTTACTGGCTGGAGCCGGCCGGTGCCATCGTTGCGATGCCCGCTTCAGGGCACACCGCCGTGCGTCAGCAATGCGTCGGTGACGATGACCAGCGCGAGCGCAGCGATCGCGATCGCAGCCAGAACGAAGACCTTCAGGGCCCGGCGCCTGCGGGATGGCGGGCCGGGCTGGTGATAGGGCGCCCCCCGGTATGCGGGCGGGAGAAGGGACATGGCGGGCTCCCTTCACACGGGCCGCTCCTGCCGGGATGCAGGGGATGCCGGGATGCCGGGGCTGAGCTGGGGATGCCCGGGTGCCCGGCCTCACGGCGATTGTAAGTCGCCTGCCCGGCCGCGGTCGATGGCCCGCGCGGGGATGGGCCTGGCGAAAGGCCCGTCCGATCACCGGCTGCGGGGTGCTCGGGACCTGAGCTACCGCCCGCCGGGCCCTGCGAGTCTCGCACGGACCTGCCCGGCGTCGGGGTGGTGCAGGTCGTCGAGGATGGCCCTGCCCGCAATACTCCAGCGCCTTCTGGACGGCACCGAGCTCGCGCCATATGCGGGAGTTTGCCATGCTCCCGGCATGGTGAGGCAAATCTGCTGGTGACAGCACCTCTACGATGAGCTGGAAACGCGTTCGCTCTTCTGTCCCGCTGGCGTAGCCGGCCAGGGCAGGGCGCTTGGTGATAGGACCCCATGCATTGGCGATCTTCGTCCTTGTTCACGGCGCCTGGGGTGGTGCGCACGGCTTCGGCAAGGTCCGCGGCCCGCTCCGGCTGGCCGGCCACGAGGTGTTCACACCCAGCCTCACCGGTATCGGTGAGCGCGTCCACCTCACCAGTCCCCAGGTCTGCCTGACGACGCACATCACCGATGTCGTCAACACCGTCCTGTATGAGGATCTGCGCGGCATCGTGCTGCTCGGCTTCTCCTACGGCGGCTTCGTGATCACCGGCGCGCTGGAGCACATCGGCGACCGGATCGCCCACCTGGTCTACCTCGACGCCTTCGTGCCCGGTGACGGCGACAGCGTCAACAGCGTCACCGGGGCAGGCAGCAGCCGTGGGCTGACCGGGCTCGGCAGCGACTGGCTGGTGCCGCCGCTGCCTCGCGAGTTCGACGACCCGGCAGAGGCGGCGTGGGCGAGCGAGCGGCGGACGCCGCAGCCAGCCGGGTGCTTCAGCGAACCGGTCCGGCTGGTGCGCCCGCTGGAGGACTACCCGTTCACCCGCACCTACATCAAGGCGGCCGGCGAGCCCCGGCCCGGGCCCGGCGGTCCGTTCTGGGACGCCGCCGACCGGGCCATGCGCTCACCGGCGTGGCGTTACCACGAGATCGCCACCGGCCACATGATCCCCAGCAACCGGCCGCAGGAGCTGGCCAGCATCCTGCTGGAGCTGTCTGAACCCGGCACACCCGCAGATTCGCAACGCTAGGCTGGATCAGGCGGCGGCTGAGCCTTGACGCCGCCGGGAGGTCAGCCCTCGGGCGCTTAACGACAGATGCCACCGGCTGCCCGGTTCACGCTGGCCCGCCCGGTGTGCCAGGGCAGGCCGGGCGTGAGGCAGAGCCTCCCGCTCGGAGTGGATGAGGCCGCAGCGGACGGCCGTCATCAGCGCCTGTGCCCGGTTCGCCGCGCCGAGCTTGTCGTACAGCCGTGCCACGTAGGTCTTCGCCGTGGAGTGGCTGATCAGCATCTGCGACGCGATGGCCGGGATGGACAGGCCGTCCCGCAGCAGGCGCAGCACCTCCGCCTCCCGGGGGCTGAGCGTCTGCCGGTCCTGCTCGGTCCGCCGCCGGGCCAGCGCCACCGCCAGCCCAGAAGCGGTGAAGGACGAGGCGGCGACGGCCGCATGCCGGATCGCCGCCAGCACCTCTTCCACCGGCGCGGTCTTGGCTACGAACGCGGAGACCCCGGTCTCCAGCGCCCGGAACAGGATGTCGTCCTCGCCCTGCGAGGTCAGGATGACGATGCCGAGGTCGGCGTACCGGTCCCGGAACTCCCTGGCCAGCTGGAGGCCGTCGTCGTCGGGCAGGCTCACATCGACGGTGACCACGTCGGGCCGGACCGCGCCGATGACCCGGGGAGCGTCCGCCGCCGACCCGCACTCGGCCACGATCTCGATGTCGGGATGCTGGGCGACGAGTTCGCGCAGGCCGTAGCGGGTCAAGGTATGACCGTCGACGATAGCTAGACGAATCGGCATGGAGGCTCCCCCCACCACGTTCGATTTCTGTGGTTCCCATGCATTCAAAGCGAATGCGTCACCTGTTCGGGACTTTCAGGGAAATTGAATTCTGAACGAGCTGCGTGGTACTCCCTGTAGGTGCTCGGTCCCAGGTGCGGGGCGGGGTGGCGGGGTCTGTGCGAAAGATGAGACGCCCGGGCAGCATGCCCGGTTGGCACTAAATACGTATTTGTTATTAGTTCGTGATCTGGCTCTGCCGCAGCTACCAGCCGCTGGCGAGGACCGCGAGCAGGGCGCCGCCGAGCAGGAACGGGCCGAAGCAGATCGCGCTGCGCAGGGTGATCCGCCGCGCGGCCAGCAGGCCGAGGCTGACCACCGCCGAGAGCATGAACCCGAGCGCCGCCCCGGCGAGCAGGGTGGGCCACCCCAGCCAGCCCAGGGTGAGCCCGGCCAGCCCCGCCAGCTTGATGTCGCCGCCGCCGAGCTGCCCGGGCCGCAGCAGCGCCAGCAGCAGGTAGCCGCCGGCGAGCGCCACGCCGCCCAGCAGCGCCCGCACCAGCTCGCCGCCGTCGTGGCCGATGACCGCGGCGGCCGCCAGCAGGGTGACCAGCACCGGGAACGCGGGCAGCGTGAGCGGGTCGGGCAGCCGCTGGACCGCCATGTCGATCGCGGCCAGCGCCACCCCCAGGGCGCCCAGGAACGCGAACGCCACCATGGCGGGCTGCGGGCCGAACCTGCCGAGCAGCAGCCCCAGCACCGCCGCCGTGGCCAGTTCCAGCGCCCCCACGGTGCCCAGGCCAGTCCCGCAGTGCCCGCACCGCCCGGCCAGCCAGTGCCGCACCGGGACGGCGCAGGACGGGCAGGTGGTCCGGTCCGGCTCCCCGCCCGGGACCGACAGCGCGAAGACCGCGCCGCGCAGCCCGGTGCCGACCGGCAGCCCGGCCATGGCGCCGCCAGCCGCCCACAGCAGGTTCATGGCGCCCCACAGTAGGCACCCACGG
>DATKRG010000317.1:0-35907 GCA_035532275.1 Streptosporangiaceae bacterium
CGCGTATGGGACTTGAGGTCAGGTGCCGTGCGCCGCTAACGTCGTCATGTATGAGCAGTAAGTCAGATGAGCAGATGGTCGTGGGTTTGGAGGACTGCAGGGTCCGGGTCGTTGATCATGACCGGGTCGCGGTGGTGGCCGCGTCGATGCCCGCTCATGGTGACGTGGCCGAGGTGGCGGATGTGTTCGGGCTGCTGGCCGATCCTGGCCGGCTGCGGGTGCTGGTGGCCCTGCTGGAGGGCGAGATGTGCGTGTGCGATCTGGCTGCGGTCGCGCAGGCGAGTGAGTCGGCGGTCTCTCATCATCTGCGGTTGCTGCGCGCCCACCGGGTGGTGCATGTACGCCGGGCCGGGCGGATGGCCTACTACCGGCTCGCCGACGCCCACGTGCGGATGCTGCTGGACCTCGCTTTGACCCATCTCGGCCACGCACCCGCCGCAGCCCACCCCGAACGCGACCTGACACCTGAAAGCGGCAGATGACCGCCCAGCACACCACACCCGGCCACGATCACGGCCCCGGCGACGGGGCGGGCGGTCGCCGCGGAGAAGGTGGCGGCGGCCACGCTGGTCATTCGCACGGGGTGAGTGCGGACACCGACCGCCGGTACCTGACCGGGGCGCTGGCGCTGATCGTGGCGTTCATGGCCGCAGAAGTGGCCGCCGGTGTTGTGGCGCACTCGCTGGCGCTGATCTCCGACGCGGCGCACATGCTGACCGACGCCGCCTCGATCGTGCTGGCGCTGGCGGCGATGCGGCTGGCCGCCAGACCACCCAAAGGCGGCTACACCTACGGGCTCAAACGCGCCGAGATCCTCTCTGCCCAGGCCAACGGCCTGACCCTGCTGCTGCTGTCGGCATGGCTGGCGTATGAGGCGATCCGCCGTCTCATCGAGCCCCCTGCGGTCAGCGGCGGCCTGGTGCTGGGCACCGCCCTGGCCGGCGTGGTCATCAACCTGGCCACAGTGTGGCTGATGAGCAAGGCCAACCGGGCCAGCCTGAACGTCCAGGGCGCATACCGGCACATCCTCACCGACCTGTACGCCTTCATCGCCACCGCCATCGCCGGCCTGGTCATCGTGGTCACCGGGTTCGACCGCGCGGACGCCCTCGCCTCCCTGGTGGTCGTGGCGCTCATGCTCAAGGCCGGTTCGGGCCTGGTCCGCGAATCCGGCCGGATCTTCCTGGAGGCCGCCCCCGCCGGCCTGGCGCCGGAAAAGATCGGTCAGGTCCTGGCCGCCCGCCCGCACGTCAGTGAAATCCATGACCTGCACATCTGGCAGATCACCTCCGGGATGCCCGCCGCATCCGCCCACGTCCTGGTCGCCCAGGGCCAGGACTGCCACACCGTACGCCAAGACCTCGAACACGTTCTGGAACACGACTACAAGATCACCCACACGACCCTGCAGGTCGACCACATCCCCGGCCCGCTGATGGCCGTCCACGGCGCCAGCGGGCGCGCAGCCGGCCCGCACTGCGGCGACTCCCACGGCCCCATCCACCGGCCAGCCGGCAAGGAAGCCCCCAGTGAGTGAGCCAGGCCGAGAACTCCAGCAGGCCGCCGCGGATCAGGCCCCGGCCGCCGATGCTTGCTGCGCTGTCCCTGGCGCCGGTGACCGCCGCGCGGGATGAAGCGTGGCTGCGGGGCGCGCGATGGGCGCGGGTGCTCCTGGCCCCTACGTCGCGATCGAGTCGATCCACAAACTGATCACCGCCCAGCACCCCGGGACCAGCGTCCTGGGCATCATCATCACCGCCCTGTCCCTGGCGATCATGCCTGTCCTGGGAATCGCCAAGCACCGGCTCGGCGCCCGCCTGAACTCCGGCGCCACCGCGGGAGAAGGCACCCAGAACCTGCTGTGCGCCTACCTCGCCGGCGCCGTCCTGGCCCCCCGCGGCGGCACCTATGAGCGCTGCCTTTGTTCCTGGCCCGTGACCGCCGGGACCGGGCATGGCGCGGGCTGAAGAAAATCACCGCCACGGCCGGCCACGAAGATCCCTCGCGAAGCCACCGCCAGGCCAGGTAACCGAGGGTCGTAATCGGACGATCGTTGCTCATCTTTCTGGGTCGTTGGCGCGGTCGCCGTGGGCGCGGGCTTGGGCGGAGGCCTGCCGGTGGAGGGCAAGGACCTGGTGGGGGTCGGCACCGCCGTGGGGCTGAGGGTCGGCGTGGACGAGCGCCGCGGCCAGGCGCGGGATGGCATGCAGCAGGGCATGCTCCGCCGCGACGGCGATCTGGTGGGCCTGGACGGCGCTGATGTGCGGGTCGACGATCACTTCGCATTCGGCGCGGATCTGATGGCCGATCCAGCGCAGGCGGACCTGCCCGGTATCGAGCACCCCGGGGGTGGCGCGCAGGGTCTGCTCGGCCTGGCCGGTGAGCGCGGGGTCGACGGCGTCCATCAGCCGCCGGTAGATCTCCCGGGCGGCCTGGCGCAGGACGGCCAGGATCGCCGCCGTGATGAGCAGCCCGGCGACTGGGTCGGCCCAGGCCCAGCCCAGGGCGACTCCGCCTGCGCCGGCCAGCACGGCCAGGGAGGTCAGCCCGTCGGTGCGGGCGTGCAGCCCATCGGCGACCAGCGCCGCCGAGCCGATCTTGCGGCCGGTCCGGATACGGTACCCGGCGACCAGCTCGTTGCCAGCGAACCCGATCAGCGCGGCGGCGGCCACCGCGACCAGGTCAGACACGTGCCGGGGGTGCATCAGCCGGCTGATCGCCTCGTAGGCGGCCAGTGCCGAGGACGCGGCGATGGCCAGGACGATCACGATCCCGGCGAGGTCTTCCGCGCGGCCGTACCCGTAGGTGTAGCGGCGGTTCGGCGGGCGCCTGCCAGCAACGAACGCGACGCCAAGCGGCACGGCGGTCAGTGCGTCAGCAGCGTTGTGCAAGGTGTCGCCCAGCAGCGCGACCGAACCGGACACCACGACGACGGCGGCCTGGATCAGCGCGGTGACGCCCAGCACCGCCAGTGAGATCCATAGCGTCCGCATGCCCTCTGCGCTGGCTTCCATGACAGCGTCAACCTGGTCGGCCGGCTCGTGGGAATGCGGGTGCAGCAGGCGCCGCAACCGGGCCGCCAGCCCTGGCCCTGGATGGTGAGCATGCTCACGCCCGCGGTCGTGACCACCGTCATGGTCGTGACCGTGGCCGTGTCCGCCGGTATGAGACTGCGGGTCACTCATGATCCCCAGCATGGCCGGGGAACCTTGTTGCAGCACCTCGACCACAGCGGCACCCAGGCACCTGCAACCACCTCGCGGCGCCCTGCTGCCGGATTCTCCGCCTGCGGGGTATGAGCCATGCCAGCGCGGCGAACCACACCCGGCCGGCCGGCCCGTATCGCACCCGTCCGGCGTAGTGGCGCAGCACCGCGCTCTCGTGCCGGAGCGCCGGCAGCTCGGCATCCCTCGCCCGGTCGCCACGGCAAGCAGGACGACCAGGCCGAGGGTCCGGCGCGTCAGCACGTAGACGATCTTGAGCAGCACCCGGCCAGCCATGCATCACCGCGTCCAGCCTGTCGGCAACAGCGCACGTCAACTACCCAATCGAGTATTCGAGCGGCACAGCATCGAACCCGTCGGCAGGCTTGGACGAGAACGGAACGATGACCAGCGGCGCGGTCTGCGCGGGCGGTGGACCGCCTCGCTGGCCACGGCCCAGAACCGTGGCAGGTCCTCGCCGGTGAGCGCCAGGAATGCCTGGCCTTGTGAGAACCCGGCCGATGGGGCCGCGGACTGCATTGCGCAAGATCCGGTCAATGCTGTGCTGGGCACCGGCTCGGTGCTGGAGCTGGTGGTCAGTTAGGGCCTGCGCGGCTTATCCAGGTGAGGCTGCCTGCTTCGGGCAATTGCTGGGCAAGGGCGGTCGCGACTTGCCGGCCGATCGCGTCGGCGTCGCGGGGCCGGCCGGGATCCACCCAGCCTTCGACCTCGACCCGCAGGGTCCGCCCGGTCCACCGGGCTCTGGCGTGGGCGTGCAGCACACCGGGCACCGATCCAGCGGCGGACTCGGCCGTGGTGATGACCGAAGGGGCGACGCCGTCGGCGAGGCGGTGCACGACATCGGCGGTGACCTGGTAGCCAACGTGGCAGATGACCGCGGTGATGGCCAGCCCGGCGACCGGGTCGCCCCAGGGCTGGCCGGCAGCGACGGCGATCAGCCCGGCCAGCGCCCCGGCGGAGGACAGCGCATCGAGCCAGGAGTGCCGGGCATCGGCGATGAGCGTAGCGGAGTTGATGCGCCTGCCGATGACCAGCTTGTAGCGGGCCACGACCAGGTTGCCGAGGATGCCGATGATGGTCCCGGCGATGCCCGCGCCGATGTGAGCGGTGTGGCCGTGCCCGATGAGCTTGCGATGCTCTCATAACCGGCGAAGGCCGCGCTGGCCCAGATGACCACCGCGATCCCGATCCCGGCCAGATCCTCGGCGCGCTCCAGGCCATAGGGGTAACGCCCCTCGGGTGCGAGACGCATCCTCGGGGTGGCGGTGATGCTGATCGGCGTGGCGCTGATGGGCTGGGGGGCGCACTACCTGATCAAGAGTGGCAACTGCTCCAGCACCGGCTATGTCTCCTACGGGCCGGTCCCCAAATGCGGCGGGGGCGAGGCACTGTACATACTGTCGGTGTTTTTCGTCGGCCCCGTGCTCGCCGTGGTCGGCTGGGGGATCTCTCAGGTCTGGAGACTGCTGGCGCCCCTGGTGTGCGCCAGCCTGGGCGCGGGCCTGATCTCGCTTCGTTTTGACCCAAGCGCCGCTTCGGGCGCCAAGTCCTTCGGCCTGATCGTCGGCATCTGCTTCTTCGCGCTGGCGCTGGTCGCCGTCTTCTTCAGCGTGCGCAAGCGCTTGCGGCCGAAGACCGCGCAGGTGAGCATGACCGGCCCGGATACCAGCCCGGTGGTGCCGGTCAGTGCGCCGGTGGTGACCACGCCACCTTCTGATCAGCCCACTCCCGGACAGGCGCAGGCCGCGGGCGGTTCCGGGTCGGATCCGCTCGACAAGATCGCAAAGCTCGCGCAGCTGCGCGACAGCGGCGCGCTCACCGAGGAGGAGTTCGAGCGGGAGAAGGCGAAGCTGCTCGCGCAGATGTAACGAGCTCAGCGGATTCGCGGTCAGGCCCGCTGGCTGCTGGCGTTCGCCGCCACCGCCTTGGCGTCGCTGCGCTCCACTGCGGCACCCACCTGGGAACGGGCCGCCTTCATTGCCTTCCTGGTCGGGCTCGGAGCCCTGTCCGCCAGCATCTGGACCGTGCTCGCGGGCCTGGCCCTCGCCGTCGCCGGCCCGCGCCAGGCGCTTTACCTGTCGTGATCCGCGCGCATGCCGACCTGTCCAGCCGGCCACGACAGCACCGGCACTGATTTCTGTGTGCGGGTATGACCTTGTCTCGGGCAAGGCCCCACGGCCGCCTGCGGCGGAGGCAGCTGCCACCGGCCTGGGCGGAGGTCCGGAACCGGGTGCCGCGGAGACAGGCGCGGGCGCTGGGCCGGGCGGCGGTGCGGGCACAGTGCCCGTCATCAGCGGGGGCGGGGGTGCGGGACCGGGCACCGCCGCGACCGCGTGGACGGCCGTGGTGACCGCGGACCGCGCATACTTCGACAGTGTGGTCGCGGGCGGCGGCCCGGACGCCGCGGCGATTCAGTTCCCGGCCTACTGCCCGGAGCGCCGGTTCCGGCTGGCGGGGCGGGAGATGCGCATCGGCCGCCGCAGCGCCTCGCGCGGGCTCGAGCCGGAGATCGACCTGACCGGTCCGCCCCTCGACCCCGGCATCTCCCACCTGCACGCCGTCCTGATCACGGAAACGGACGGCGGCTGGGCGATCCTCGATCCTGGATCCGAGAATGGCACGCTGGTCAACGGCAGCGAAATCGCCGCCGGCGGGCGGGTCCGGCTCGGCGACGGGGACCGGATCTGCGTCGGCGCGTGGAACAGTACTCACCATCCAGGCCGGGTGAGGTCACCCGGCCAGCTGCCACGGCCCTCCTGGCCGGGCACAACGGTCAGTACATGACGAGCTTGTGCGGTATGGGCATGCCCTCGGTGGAGACCGGCTTGCGCATGACGAAGTGATCGACCGGCGAGTACACGCGGGACCCGGCCGCGGCGCCGTAGTGGGTGACCGTGATCGAGGTAGTGCCGCCCTGCTCCATGGGAACCACATCGAACGAGGCGAACCCGTACGGGGTGGCGAGGTCGCGGTAGGCCGACCACGGCGCCGGCTCGGTGACGTGGATGTGCACGCGCTGCTTCATCGGCCCGCCCGGGCCGAGCCCGACCGTGACCACCCCGTCGTGCGGGGCGTCGAAGGCCTTGTGCTGGGTGGGATGGGAGTTGCCGCCGCCACCGATGATCATGTGGACAAACCCGTGGCGGGTGTCGATCTCGTTTGGGTTGGTCTGCTGGGGGGCCGGGGTGAGCAGATTGGAGCCGGGCAGTATGCCCCGGACCGGGAAGGTCCGCTCGAAGTGGTGCTCGTGCCCGGCGACGATGAGGTCCACCCCGTAGCGGTCGAACAGCGGCACGAACTCCCGCCGGATCCCGATGTCGGCACCGTTGAAGTGGGCCGAGGACATGACCACCTGGTGCATGCAGATCACGATCCAGTCGATGCCGGGTTCGCGCCGCGCCGCGGCCAGTTCCCGTTCCAGCCAGGCGCGCTGCTGGCCGTGGCTGTAGCCGCGGATGTAGGGGTTGTAGCCCTTCGCCCGGTAGTCCGGCACGTAGTCCCGGCGGCATCCGCTGAACCCGCCGTCCTCCACGCACACGTCGTCGTTGCTGATGGACAGCACCCGGATCGACCCCACGGTGAAGGCGTACCAGCAGCCGCGGAACTCGGCCGACCCGTTGTCGGGCAGCGCGAACCTGGTCTGGTAGGACCGGAAGCCCTGCGGCCCGTTGCCGACCTCGTTCTCGTGGTTCCCAAGTGCGGGCATCCACGGCCGGTGCCGGGCCGACCGCATGTTGTTGGTGAAGTACGAGGTCCAGGTCTCGACCGGCACGTCGCTCTCGTTGGCGTACGACAGGTCACCGTTCATCAGGTGGAACAGGGGATCGAGCCTGTCGACAGCGTCGACCACATACCCGGCGTTCACGCTGGCCGAGCCGAGACCGCGGCCGACCCGGACCGGGATGGACTGGTCGCCGAAGCTGGTGAACCGGAACCCCTGCGAGCGTCCGAGCGGTCCGGTGCGGAAGGTGCCGGTCACCGGCCGCGCGCCGTCGTGCAGGACCTCGTAGACGAACGCGCTGTCGGGGGCGAGTTTCTCCAGCCGCGCGTGGTAGGTGTGCACGGTCTGGCCGGTCATGACCTCCCGGTAGACGCGCTCCTCGGCGGGCACTTCCCGGCCGTACCCGGAGCCGGCCTGGCCGACCCGCAGCCGGGGCCTGGCCACCCGCGCCGGGGCAGCCCAGGAGACCGCCATCTGGGTAGCTGCGTCGGCGCCGAACTGGACATGCACCTGCTCCGGCGACGGCGCGCCTGCCGCGTCGGGCCGGCGGATAAGCACCGGTGCGCTGTGCTTCCTGGTCAATGCCCCGATCACGGCCGGCGCGGCGAGCAGGACGGCCGCACCACCGGCCACCCCACCTGACAGCAGGACCTGCCGCCGTGACACCCGGGGGTCGTCGTTCGAAGCCACCATGGGTGTCATGGTATGGCTACTTAGGGCGCTCGCGATGTTACTCTAAGTAAACACCAGCGGCCGTTACCGTAAAGCTTCTCCAGCGCGCAGACCGTAACCGTAAAGCTTTTCCAGCACGGAGGAGAAATCATCCTGATCACCATGCCGGAATGCTGGCGGCCAGGCTTTAATCCCTTCGCCCTCGGCCGGCCGGCTTGCGGCAGGAGGTCCAGGAACTGATCCACCCCCTCACCGGCCGGAATGGGAGATCATGGCCGGAAAAGGGCATGCCGCCGGTATTACCCATGATCCCTCGCCCAGTCCTGGTAGGCCTGGACCGCGGTGGGCAGCGTGGGGAAGACCCATTCCTCGCCGATCTTCCCGGCGAGCCCGAACGCCCGGAACTGGTCGCGCAGTTCGGCCTTGACGCGGGCGAGCGCGAAGACAATGCCCTGCCTGGTCAGTTCCTCGCGGAGCGAGGCCAGGGCTTCCATCGCCGTGTAGTCGGCTTCCACGTTGGCTTCCGCGTTGAGCAGGAACCACCGGACCGGCCCGTCGCTGGCGGCGGAGGAGCTGACGGCGGCCAGCGCCCGCCGCCGGAAGTCCTCGGAGTTGGCGAAGAACAGCGGTGCGTCGTAGCGGAAGACGACCAGGCCGGGGATGGTGGTGGTGTCTGGATAGTCGCCGATGTCGTGCATGCCGGCCACACCGGGCACCTGCCCGAGGATCGCGGCGTGTGGCCTGCCCACCCGGAAGAGCAGTTCGGCAACTGACAGCCCGACCGCGATGAGGACGCCGTAGAGGATGTTGAAGGCCAGCGCGCCCGCACAGGTGGCCGCAGCGATGAGGAACTCGCTGCGGCGGAAGGCGGCGAGCTTGCGGAAGGCGGCTACGTCCACCAGATGGGTGGCCGCGTAGACGACGATCGCGCCGAGCGCGGCCTCGGGAAAGCTGGCCAGCAACGGGCGGCCGACCAGCAGCACCGCCAGCACCGTGACCAGGGCAGTGAGGGAGAACACCTGGGTCCGGCTGCCCGCGGAAATGGCGATAGCCGTCCTGCTGGCGCTGCTGCTGACCGGGAACCCGTGCAGCAGGCCCGTCCCGATGTTGGACGCGCCCAGGGCCAGCAGTTCCTGGTTGGCGTCCACCCGCTCGTCGCGCTGCGCGAAAGAGCGCGCCGTGAGCACATCGTCGGTGAAGGCCACCGCGAGCACGCTCAGCGCGGGCAGGACGAGGCTGCCGGGATCCACCCCGGCCAGATTGGGCAGAGCGGGCGTGGGCAGCCCGGCGGGTATCGCGCCCACCACCGCCACCCCGTGCTGGCTCAGGTCGCCGATCCGCACGGCCGCGGCGGCCAGCAGGACGGCGAGCAGTGGTCCGGGCAGCCGCGGCCAGCGGGCCCGGACCACGAACAGGAAGGCCAGCACCAGGACGGCGAGCAGCATCGTGGCTGGCTGCGCCTGGCCGATGCCGCGGGCGAAGGACACCAGTTCGGCCGCGAAGCTCCGCCCCGTCACCGGTACCCCCGTCAGCCGCGCGAGCTGCCCGGTGATCATGATCACCGACAGTCCGGCCAGGTAGCCGATGAGTACCGGCCGCGACAGCAGATCGGCCACGAACCCCAGCCGCAGCAGCCAGGCGAGCAGGGCGAGCAGCCCGACCCCCACCGCGAGGGCCGCGGCCAGCAGGGCGTACCGGCCGGGGTTGCCGGCGGCAAGCGGGCCGATCGCGATCGCCGTCATCAGGGCGGTGGTCGATTCGGGTCCCATCGACAGCGAGCGCGAGGAGCCGAGCAGGGTATACAGCAGCAGCGGCGGCAGTGCCGCCCACAGCCCGGCCACCGGCGGCAGGCCGGCCACTTCCGCGTAGGCCATCACCTGGGGCACCAGGTATGCCGCGACGGTCAGGCCGGCGATGAGGTCCCCACGCAGCCAGGCCCGCTGGTAGGAGCGCAGGGTGGTGAGGCCTGGCATGGCGGGGCGCCACCGCCCGCCAGGTGAGTCCGTGATCACCGCAGCCCGCTTCCCAGCCTCGCCGCATCTCCCGCCAGCTGTGCGGCCCGCCTCTACGGATGATCCTGGCCTACCCGCACCGCCAGGCATCGACGCGGCAGGCAGGTGCCTGGTCCATCACAGCCAGCGGGCGGGGCGCGGGCTTCGCCAGCGGTTCACCTGGCGGGAGTAACCTGCCGCACGAAACCACCGGGGCGGCCAGCGGAGCCGGGACACAGGCAGAGGGCATATGACGGCTGCACAGCCGGGGGCGGCGGTCACCGAGGGAGTCCGCAGCCTTGAGGTGCGCTGGATCTTCCCCGGCCAGCTGGAGGCCACGGTGGCCGGGTGGTTCGCGCGCTTCCCGGTGGAGAGGGAGACGCGTGAAGACTCCTACCTCCGCTATCCGCGGCTGCCTGGCCTGTCCGTGAAGGTCCGTGGCGGCCGGGCGCTTGAGGTGAAGATGTTCCGCGGCAGTCCCGGGGTCCTCGAGGTGGCCGGGCGCGCCCACGGGCGCCTGGAGTCCTGGCAGAAATGGTCGTTCCCGTGTGGCCGGGCCAGCCCGGGTGGCGCCGAGGCGTCCGGGTGGACACCGGTCAGCAAGCGGATCAGCCGGGTCTGGCTGGCCAGCGGGCTGCCCTCGGTGCGCGCCCCGGGTGGGGAGGTGCCGGGTTGCATGGTGGAAATCACCGGGGTCCGCATGGGCGGCGAGCCCTGGTGGACCCTGGGGTTCGAGGCGACCGGCCCCGAGGACCTGCTCCGCGGCGAACTCGAGGCGAGCGCCGCGCTTGTGTTCGCGCAGCCCTTGCCCGGTGGGATAGCACCCAGCGCGGATACGTCCAGGTCCTATGCGGAATGGCTCGGGGGACAGCTGGGGGCGGGCGCCGGCGGGCCGTGACCGGCCACCTCGGGCCGCGGGCCGCGCAAGCACTCCCGTGCCGCCATCGCCAGCAGGTAGGGAACCAGGTCGGTGCAGCGGCGCAGCACCCAGGCGGTGCCCTTGGTGGCCATCCACAGGACCTCGTCACGGCGCCGCGGCGGCGGGCTGAGTGGCTCGGTGCCGGGGCGGGCCCCGACCGGGAGGCCGTGCGCGGCAAGCTCGTCGTGGAAATGGCAGGCGATGTGGCGGTGACCGCGCTCGCTGGGGTGCAGCCGGTCCACGCTCCACATCTGGCGGTCGTAGACCTGGCTGTCGCCGGCGGCGTCGAACTGCAGGGCGCCGAACTCCTGCGACACCTCGTCCACCGCCCCGTTGATCTCGTGGATCCGCCTGGCCAGCGGCCTGGCCAGGGAGCCGGGCAGGCCTAGCATCCGGCCCGGGTCGGGCAGCCGCATGGTGAGCACCACCGCACCGGCCGCGGTCAGCGAGCCGACCACGTGCGCGAGCGCGCCGTGGATGCGCGCCGGGTCGAATGCCGGCCGCAGCGTGTCGTTGATCCCCACCACCACGCTGGCGACGTCGGGGCGCAGCTCCAGGGCACGCGGCAGCTGGGTGCGCTCAATGTCGGCGGCCTGGGCGCCGCTGGTGGCCAGGTTGTGCAGGCAGCCGCTGGGCAGGCCGTCGGCCAGCAGGGCAGCCCAGCCTCGCCACCCGCCCGCCGGACCGGGATCGCCGATCCCGAGGGTGATCGAATCGCCAAGCGCCGTGAACGTCGTCATCGTGATGCCCTTCCAGCCGTGTCCGCACCTGCCGTGCCCGCATCCCCCGTGCCCGCGGCGCCGGTACCTGCCGGGCCGGCCGCGTGCGCGGCCAGGAAGCCGCGCACCGCCGCGGGCCAGCCGAACTGCTCGGCGCGAGCCCGGGCGGCCGCCCGCCGCCCGGCGGCTGGCTGCCGCAGCACGCCGAGCACCCCGGCGGCGAAGTCCTCACCGGCCACCGCCACCCCGGCCGCACCGACCACTTCGGGCAGCGCGCTGGATCCGCTCACCACGACCGGTGTGCCGCAGGCCAGCGCCTCCAGTGCGGCCAGGCCGAAGGTTTCCACCGGCCCGGGCGCGATCACGACGTCGGCTGTGGCCAGCAGCCTTGCGACTGCCTCTGGGGCTGGCAGGAATCCGGTGAAGTGCGCGGGCAGGCCGCCGCGCGCCGCCTGCCGCTCCAGCCGCGTGCGCAGCGGCCCGTCGCCGGCGACCACCAGCACCGCTGGCACGCCCAACGCACGCAGGCGGGCGAGCGCGTCGAGGGACCGCTGCGGCCGCTTCTCCGGGGACAGCCGTCCGCAGTGGACGAGGAGCACCTCATCGGGTCCCGCGTAGCGCTGCCGCAGCGCCAGGCAGTGGCGCAGCGGGCTGAACAGCGCCAGGTCGACCCCCAGCGGGACCCGCCGCAGATTGGCTACCCCGAGGCGCTCGAACTCGGCTGCCGCCCACTGGGTGGTGCATACCACCTGGGTGTAGTCACGGGCGGTGCGGGCGTTGAGCGTGTCGGCGAGGAACCGGGCCAGGCCGCCGGTCACCAGCCGCGCCAGTCCCTGACCTTCAGTGAGCGGCAGTGACAGCAGGCCGGCCACGCTCTCGTGGGAGACCATGACGGCCGGCACGCCGTGCCTGCTCGCCCACCGGCCGGTCCAGCGCAGCGTGGTCCGGTCGGAAACCTCCAGCCGGTCGGGCCGCAGCGATTCGAGAATGCCGCGGACCCGCCGCCGGGACAGCAGCATCCGGTAGCCGCCGGTCAGCGGGACCACCGGCCCGCGCAGTGTGATGACCCGCCCCTGCGCTGTGCGCTCGTCCCGGTCGGCGCCGCCGGGCATCACCAGCACCGGCTCGTGCCCGGCGGCGGCGTACCCGGCGCCGAGTTCGCGCAGGGCGGTGCGCAGGCCACCGGAGCGGGGAGTGATGAAGTTGGCCACCCGGACGATCCTCATCGCGGGGCTCCGGCCCTGGCCGCTGAGCGCGGTACGGGGATGAGCACAGGGGTGCCGGGCAGGGCAGGCCGCCGGGAGCTGCCCGCCACCGCCTGGTAGTGGGCGATCAGCTGGTCGCCGATCGTGCGCCAGCTGCGGCCGAGCGTCCGCGCCCGGCCTGCCCGCCCCATCGCTGCGCGCAGGTGCGGGTCGCCCACCAGCCGTGCCACCGCGTCGGCCAGGGCATCCGGCTCTCCCGGCGTCACCAGGTAGCCGGTGCTGCCATGGCCGACGATGTCCAGCGGGCCGCCCGCGGCCGGGGCGACCACCGGGAGCCCACTGGCGGCGGCCTCCTGCAGCGTCTGCCCGAACGTCTCGAAGGCCCCGCTGTGCACGAACACATCCAGGCTCGCGTAGATAGTGGCCAGGTCGGTGCCGTGCCGCGGGCCGAGGAAGACGGCGCCGGGCAGTGCCTGGCGGAGCGCGCTCGCGGCTGGGCCGCCGCCGACTACGACCAGCCGCACTCCTGGCAGCGCGGCAACCTGGCACAGCAGGTCGACCCGCTTCTCCGCGGCCAGCCGCCCGACGTAGCCGACCAGCACCTCGCCACCCGGCGCCAGTTCCCGCCGTAGCCCTGGACTGCGCCGGGCCGGGTCGAAGCGCTCGGTGTCCACGCCCCGCCCCCACACCCAGACCCGATGCACGCCGTGTTCGCGCAGCTTCAGGGCGCTGGCAGTGGACGGGGCGAGGGTGCGGCCGGCGGCATTGTGGATCGCCCGCAGCCGCCACCACGCGGCCGACTCGCCCAGCCGTCCCATCCCGTAGACGCGGGCATAGGCGGGCACGTCTGTCTGGTAAACCGCGACCGTGGCCAGGTCACCCCGGCTGGCGGCGGCGATGGCAGCCGGGCCCAGGACGAACGGGCTCGCCAGGTGCACCAGTTCGGTGCCGTGATCTGTCATCGCGGCCCGCAGGTCGGGGCCCGGCAGGCCGATCCTGAAACCGCGGTAGCCGGGCATGGGCAGCGACCGGAGCCGCACCACCGGGCAGGGGAACGGTCCCGCGTCGCCGGGCGCCAGGCGGGCCGGCGCGGGGGCGATGACCATCGGCTCGTGCCCGCGCAACACCAGATGCTCCGCGACCCGCAGGGCGCTATGTGCGACTCCGTTCACATCAGGTGGGAAGGATTCGGTCACGATCGCTACGCGCACGCTCACAAGGTGAACCCGCGAGATGCTGGATCAGGACATGAGGCAGTTATGTGTTGAAGAACTGTGGATGACATCTCTCACCCGGCGTCGGCCGAGCGTACGCGAGCCTGGGCTAGCTAGCTGGCCAGGGCTGCGGGGTCGTCGCCTTCGCCGGGGATCGGGAGATCGGCCCAGGCTTCCGGCCCGCCGGCCCCCGGGAGGAGTCCCCGCCAATTCCCAGCGCGCCGGAGCGCGCGCCACTACAGCAGCAACCGCCATGGCCCCCCTGGGTCGTTGTGGGAGCAACTATGGCGCAGGCGTGCGGGCCGTCCAGAGTGGCGGGCAATGGCGGTGCCATTGGGCACGGGGCGGCAAACACGCCGGCCCGGAGGCCCGTCCGGTCCTATTATCGGGCCATGTGGCCGCCCGGTTTCGCAGGGCGGCGGCGGCGGGCGGCTCGCATCACCGGCGGCGTCCCTGCCGGTCCTGCGCAGACGACCCTGATGGCGGTGGCCGCCAGGACCGCGTCCGCTATCCGCAGTGTCGCGACCGGCTACGTCGCCGTCCAGGTGGTGATCTGGCATTCCTTCTATGCCGCCGGCCCGTGGCGGCTCGCGGGGCCTGCCGCCGCCGTCGCCTGGTCCGGCGTGGTGGTCGCCTGCCTGCGGCGCCGCTGGCCGGGCTGGCGGTTCGCCGTCGCCGACACCGCCGTCCAGGTGGCACTGGGCCTGTTCGCGGTCTCCTGCGTGGCACCGGTCATCCGGGGCGACACCGCCAGCTGGCTGTACATCGCGATGGCGAGCCAGGTGGTCGTCCCCGCCTGGTTCGCGCCCCGGCTGACCGCACCGCTGGCGCTGGCGTCCGCGGGCGCCTACCTGGCCGGTGCCGCGATGTTCCCGGCCCTGCCCGGCGGCACGTCCCGGGCTGCCGCGGCCGCGATGCTGCTCGCCGCCGCCACCGTGGCCTGGTGCGGCTGGCAGATGCTGCACCGCCGCGCCGCGGCGGCCGATGCCGCGCTGGCCAGCGCAAACGCCGGCGCCCGGGCCCAGTATGTCGTCCTGTCCAGGAACATCGAGCGCCGCGAGCATGAGCGCCTGCTGCACGACACGGTGCTGAACACGCTCACGGCGCTGACCCGCCCGGCACGTGGCGCGGTGGCCGACGTGGTGAGCCGGTGCCGGCACGATGTCACGCTGGTCGAGGACGTGCTCGGTGATCACGCCCGCCCGGCCGGTCCCGCCGCCGCGGCCGGCGGCCTGCTCACCGGCATCGAGGCAGCCGCCGCGCAGATGCGGGGCCGGGGCCTGGACGTGCACGTCGAGGCGGCCGCTGAGTCCCCCGGGGCGGCGATCCCCGCGCAGGTCGAGGCCGCCTTCGTGGCCGCCGTCCGCGAGGCGCTGGCGAACGTGGCCAGCCACGCCCGGACCGGCGAGGCGTGGGTCACCGTCAGCCTGGCGCCGCCGGGGGAGCTCGGCGTGACCGTGCGGGACGCCGGGGTGGGGTTCGACCCCGCCCAGGTCGATCCGGCCCGGCTTGGCCTGCGCCGGTCCATCGTTGAGCGGATATCTGACTGCGGGGGACGGGTAACGATCCAGTCAGCGCAGAACGAGGGCACCGTGGTGACTCTGCGCTGGACCGCGCCGGCGGATCCAGTGCCCGAAGACCTCGCTGACGCCGGCCCCGGCGGGGACCGCGTGGTCCGGGCAGCCTACGACGCCGAGCTGCCGCGGGTGGCCGGGACGGTAGCGGCGATCTGGCAGCTGACCCTGCTCATCCAGGTCCTGGCCTACCTGCGCGGCTACCGCGAGGCGGCGGTGCCGCTCGCGGTGTGGCTCGGGCTGCTGGCCGCCGCTGGCTGGCTGGTGCCGCGGGCGCGGGCGGGCGGCCTGACGGCCAGGCAGGCCGGTGCGGCGGTCGCCGTCGCGGTGACAGCGGTGATCCTGGTCGGCTGGGACCGGCGGCTGCAGGGGGCATCGGGCTCGGTGGACTGGTCGGTCGTGGGGACCGGCTGGCTGCTCGCCCTGGTCGCGATGAGCCGCCCGGTCTGGGTGTGGGTGTGCGGCGCGCTCATGGTGTTCGCCGCGCACGCCGTGCTGGCGATCCCGGTGCTCGGCCTGACGTCGCTGGGCATGGCTCGGCTGGCGGCCACCGCCTACACACTGGTGGTGATCCTGGTCGTGTTCGCCGCCCTCCGCCCGGCCGTGCGCACCTACGCCCGGATGGCCGGCCGGCTGGCCGCGCTGGAGAACAGGTCGGCGGCCGAGCGCGCCTCGGTGGCCGCGCTGCACGCGGACCGGCGCCGCCAGCTGGCCCTGCTGGAGGCCGACGCGCTCCCGCTGCTGCGGGGGATCGCCGACGGCACTCTCGACCCGGCCGACGGCGAGGTGCGGGCACGGTGCGGCCGGCACGCGGCCACCTTGCGGCAGGCTCTGGTGGAGCGGGCACACGACACGGGCGGGCTGCTGGCCGGGCTGGAACCGGCCCTGCGGGCGGCGCAGGACCGCGGGGTGCCGACCGAGGTGCGGGTGGTCGGCGACCCGGGGCGTCCCGGGCAGGAGGTGGCCGGCGCTACCCTGGCGGCTGTCGGCGGTGTCATCAGCGTGCTTCCACCGCATCCGGTGACACTGACCGTCCTGGCGTCCACCGACGACGTGGAGCTGTACATGACCTTCGACCAGCCGCCGGTCACCGCGCCCGACGTGACCGGGCTGCGGCAGCAGGTGCCCACAGCGGCAGGCTGGAGCGCCCGCGTCGACATGGACGACAGCGGCGCCGGCTGCCTGGAGGTCCGGTGGCGCAAGGCCGTGCCCGCGTGAGTGGCGTCATCGACGTCGCGGCGGTGGATGACCATCCCCTCGTGTTGGACGGCATCACCAGCTGGGTCGGGGCCGCTGGCAGCGGGATCAGGGTGGTGGCCACCGCCGCGACCGTGGACGCACTGCTGACCGGCCCGGGCCGCGGTGCGCACGTGGTCCTGCTCGATCTCGACCTGGGCGACGGGACGACGGTCGAGCGGAACGTGGCCGCGATCCGCGCCGCCGGGGCGGCTGTGCTGGTACTCGCCGCCTCCGACCGCCCGGCCTCGGTCCGGGCCGCGATCCGGGCCGGGGCGCTCGGTTATGTGCTGAAGAGCGAGGAGACCGCCCAGGTCGGGGCCGCCATCAAGACGGTCGCGGCCGGAATGGACTGGGTATCGCCGCGCCTGGCATACATCCTCGCCACCGACGACACCCCTGGCCGGCCCGAACTGAGCCATCAGGAGACGCGCGCGCTGCGGCTTTACGCCACCGGGATGCCGATGAAGTCCGTCGCACGCCGGATGGGGATCAGTGACGAAACGGTCAAGCAGTACGTTTGCCGCGTCCGCGAGAAGTACGCACGTTCCGGGCGGGCAGCACCGACCAAATTGGACCTGTACTATCGAGCCGTCGAGGACGGGCACCTCCCCCCTCTTCCCTGACCGCGGACCTCCCCCCCGTCCCGGTTGGGGGCCGTGGGAGATACCCGCCCTCGACCTTTTACATCGGGGTAATCCTAGGCCGTGGGCCTGCGGCCGTCACGACCCCCGCTTGGGGGTCAGCAACCCAGGGCGCCCTTACTCCGGCGGGCGGGCACCCGGGGCCGTGCGGCCGGGATTTCGCGGCGCCGGGTGTCGATTCCCGCGGCCGCCGTTCGTGAACTGTGATGAGAGGGCCGGCACACGGCCGGCCCCGGCGGAAGGGAGACCGTCATGAAGCAGTACCTGCTGGCCGTGCACATGGTCGAAGGGGAGCCGGTCCCGTCTGAGGAGCAGATGCAGCAGGCGTACCAGGCGGTGGACGCCTTCAACGACGAGCTCAAGTCGGCGGGGGCATGGGTGTTCGCTGGCGGCCTGCACCCGCCCGCGACGGCCTCCGTGGTCCGCGCGCAGGGCGGGAAGGTGATCACCACCGACGGGCCGTTCGCGGAGACCAAGGAGCAGCTGGGCGGCTTCTGGGTCGTCACGGCCCCCGACCTGGACGCCGCGCTCGCCTGGGCGGCCAAGGGATCGGCCGCCTGCGGCGGCCCGGTGGAGGTCCGGCCCTTCCAGGAGCTTCCGGAGGAGTAAGGGTGCCGGGCACGGACGCCGCCGCCCTCGAGCGCGCCTACCGGGAGAGTGCCGGGCGTGCGATCGCCACCCTGGTCCGCCTCTTCGGCGACATCGACATCGCCGAGGAGGCGGTCCAGGAGGCCTTCACGGTGGCCGCCGAACGCTGGCCGGCCGCCGGGGCACCGCCCAACCCAGGCGGCTGGATCGTCACCACGGCCCGCAACAAGGCACTGGACCGCCTGCGGCGGGAGTCGTCACGCTTCAGCCGCGAGACGCAGGCCACCCTGCTGCACGCCGACGCCCAGCCACCGGAGGTGGGACCGGTGCCCGATGACCAGCTGCGGCTGATCTTCACCTGCTGCCATCCCGCCCTGGCGGCCGAGGCGCAGCTCGCGCTCACACTGCGGCTGATCGCCGGCCTGCAAACCGCCGAGATCGCCCGCGCCTTCCTGGTGCCGGAGGCCACGATCGCCCAGCGCCTGGTCCGGGCCAAGCGGAAGATCCGCGATGCCGGGATCCCCTACCGGGTTCCGCGCGACACCGAGCTGCCCGACCGGCTCCCGCTGGTGCTGGCGGTGGTCTACCTGGTCTTCAACGAGGGCCACACCGCGTCGGCCGGCGACGACCTGGTGCGCGGCGAGCTGTGCGCCGAGGCGATCCGGCTGGCGCGGCTGCTGGCCGGGCTGATGCCCGACGAGCCCGAGGCGGCGGGCCTGCTGGCCCTGCTGCTCTTGACGCACGCCCGCCAGCAGGCACGCACCGGGCCCGGCGGCTCCCTGATCCTGCTCGCCGACCAGGACCGCAGCCGGTGGGACCAGGCGATGATCGCGGCGGGCCAGGATCTGGTCCGGGCGTGCCTGCGCCGCAACCAGCCGGGGCCCTACCAGCTGCAGGCCGCGATCGGCGCCGTGCACAGCGACGCCCGCACCGCCGCCGACACGGACTGGGGGCAGATCCTCGCGCTCTACGACCAGCTGATGGCGGTGGCGCCGACTCCCGTGGTGGCCCTCAACCGCTGTGTCGCGGTCGCCGAGGTACACGGTCCTGCCGCCGCGCTCAGCCTCACCGACCAGCTCGGCCTCGACAGCTATCACCTGTTCCACGCCACCAGGGCGGACCTGCTGCGCAGGCTCGGCCGGCCCGGCGAGGCCGCGGCCGCCTACGACGCGGCCATCGCCCGCACCGCCAACCGCGCCGAGCGGGACTTCCTGCGGGAACGCCGGGACAGCCTGTCTCCGGGCCGGTGACGGCCGGCCGCGGGCTGGGCGGCTAGTATCAGCGGGGGCGTCCCCCGTCAAACGCTCCGGTTTCGCCAGCGCAGGCCGAGGGCGAGGACTGGCTTGAGCACATCCGCCACCGTCGGTGACCCGGGCTCCTCCACGAGGTCGTAGCGGGCGCGCACGGCTGGCTTGGCGATCGTGATCAGCCGGGCCAGGTCCACCGGGGTCGCGATGACCACCGTGTCGGCGTCGGCGGCGTTGATCATCTGCTCCAGCTCGCGCAGCTGGCCGGCGCTGTAGCCCATCGCGGGCAGCACGGGCCCGATGTCGTACGCCCGGTAGACGTCGGCGATGGTGCCGGTGGCCAGCTCGCGCGGGTCCACGATCGCCGCCGCCCCGCCGCGCTGGGCGGCGACCACCCCGGCGCCGAACTTCATCCCGCCGTGGGTGAGCGTCGGCCCGTCCTCGATCACCAGCACGCGGCGCCCGGCCACCAGGCCCGGGTCGTCCAGCCGCACCTCGCTGCGGGCGCGCACGACGACCGCGCCCGGGTTCAGCCGCGAGATCGCCGCCTCGATCTGCGCGAGCTGCTCCGCCGACGCGGAGTCGATCTTGTTGACGACCAGCACGTCGGCGGCGCGGAAGTTGAGTTCCCCGGGATGGTAGGTGCTCTCGTGGCCCGCCCGCAGCGGGTCGGCGACGGTGAGCCACAGGTCGGGCCGGTAGAAGGGGAAGTCGTTGTTCCCGCCGTCCCACACCAGCAGGTCGCATTCGGCCTGCGCCTGGCCGAGGATCGCCTGGTAGTCGACGCCGGCGTAGACCACGGTCCCGGCGGCCAGGTGCGGCTCGTACTCCTCCCGTTCCTCCACCGTGACGTCCGCGGCCGCCAGATCCGCGTAGGTGGCGAAACGCTGTACCCGCTGGGCCGCCAGGTCGCCATACGGCATGGGGTGGCGGACGACGACCGGGGTATGCCCGGCCGCCCGGGCCGCCTCGGTGACCCGCCGCGCGGTCTGGCTCTTGCCCGACCCGGTCCGCACCGCGCACACGGCCACCACCGGGACGCGTGCGGCGAGCATCGTGTCGCGGGGGCCGAGCAGGACGAAGGAGGCGCCCGCGGTCATCACCCGGCTGGCCACATGCATGACCTGCTGGTGGGACACGTCGCTGTAGCTGAAGACGACCTCGTCCACGGCCAGCTCGCGGATGAGCCGGTCCAGCTCGTCCTCGGGATGGATCGCGATGCCAGCGGGATAGCGCGGGCCCGCGAGCTCCGGCGGGTAGAGCCGGCCGGAGATGAACGGGATCTGGGTCGCCGTGAAGGCGACGACCTCGTGCTCGGCGCTGTCCCGGTAGAAGACGTTGAAGTTGTGGAAGTCGCGGCCCGCGGCTCCCATGATCAGTACGCGGCGGGACATGAGTCTGCCGCCCCCTTTCCTGGCCTGCGGCTGGCCCGGACCACCCCCGAACAGGCCAGCTGCCCGGAGTCTTTCCGGCCGGCCGCCACCGGGCCAGGGACCAACGGCCCCGATGCCGTCCCGGGCCGGCCCCGGCCGTGAGGCCGCCCAAAGGTGCCAAGCCGGGAGATCTTGCGCGCCCGCCGGCCGCGGGTTACATTGCTCCCTACTGCAGTCGGTGGTATCAAGAGCCCAGGCCAGCTTGGGGGTTCCGTGATCGTCGACGCTTACTCGCACGTCTGCCCGGAGCGGCTGCTCGACGCGATCAGCGACCGCCACCCCGGCGCTGAGGTTGCCGCGCTCCGCAAGAACAGCTACCTGTTCGATGGCGAGCGCCGGCTCCGGTACATGGACCGGATCGGGGTGGAGCAGCAGGTCCTGGTGCTGGTCCGGCCGCCCATGTGGCTGGGCATGCCCCGGCATGTCGTCCACGACCTGACGCGGGTCGCCAACGAGTCCATCGCGCAGATGGCCGCGGCGTGGCCGGACAGGTTCATCCCGGTCGGGGTGCTGCCGGTGGTCGACGACGAGATGATGGCCGAGTTCGCCCGGCTGACCACCGAGCTTGGCGTGCGCGGTGTGCTGATCTTCTCCAACATCGAGGGCCTGCCGCTGGACGACGCCTCGATGTGGCCGCTCTACGCCGAGGCCGCGGCCGCCGACGTCCCGATCTGGATTCACCCCCAGCACGGCCACTCCTACGACTGGCTCAAGAAGGACCTGCTTGACCGGCTGTTCGGCTGGCCGTTCGAGACGACGCTGGCGATGTCGCGGCTGGTGTTCGGCGGCGTGCTGGAGCGGTACCCGGACCTGAAGTTCGTCACCCACCACCTCGGCGGCATGGTCCCGTTCTACGCCAGCCGGGCCGACGCGATGAGCCAGGAGATCGCCCGTTACCGGGCGGCCTCCCTTACCGAGGCGTCCGAGCCGCTGCCCGGCCGGCCCTCGGACTACTTCCGGAAGTTCTTCAACGATTCGATGGTCAACGGCTCCGGCGCCGCGATGCGCTGCGGCCTGGAGTTCTTCGGCGCCAAGCGGGTCATGTACGGCACAGACTTCCCGATGGGCCCCAATGACGGCGAGGACTGGCCCGTCGAGGTGCTGGACACGATCCGCTCCCTGGGCCTGAGCGCGGCCGACCAAGAGCTCGTGCTCGGAGCCAACCTGCACCGCATCATGCGGCTCTAACCACGCGACCCGGCCGGCCTGGCCGGCCAGGCCGGCTGCCCGCCGCCCCCCGCGGCGACCACGAAGGGGTGGGCTCACCATGAGATCCGGACAACTCCTCAACCCCACAGCAGCGCAACGTAAGGCCCGGCCGGCTGCCGTGCGCCCGCGCATCACCCGCCGGGGCCTGGCGGCCGCCACCGCTGCCGCCCTCTTGCTGGCACTGGCCGCCTGCGGCAGCGCCGGCACGGGCAGCGGCGGCAGCGGCTCCGGGACGATCAACGTCGGCGTCATCGGGCCGATGACCGGCCCGGCGGCCGAGATCGGCAGCCTCATGTCCGGCGCCTGCTACGCCGCGGTGCTGGACGTGAACCATGCCGGCGGGGTGATGGGCCGCAAGGTCGGCTGCGCGCTGGTAGACGACACGGGCGACCCGGCGGACGCGGTGCCGAACGTCACCCGCGCACTGGCGACCACCAGCAACCTCAGCATGGCTGTCGGGCTGGAGTCGAACACCGCCGCCACCACCATCCCGCTGGTGAACAACGCGCACATCCCGATGGTGTCCACCAACGGGCTGGTCGCCTATGACAAGACCCGCGACACCTATTTCTGGCGGATGACCCCCTCCGACGACCAGAACGGCGCCGCCTTCGTGGCCTGGGCGCAGAAGAAGGGCTACAAGCGGGTCGCGGTGGTGTTCCAGAACAACATCGGCGCCCAGGGCAACGAGCCCGGTGTGGTCGCCGCGGTCAAGAAGATCGGCGGCACCATGACCACCAACATCACGATCCCCGGCGACGCGTCGTCGTATTCGAGCGTGGTGGCCCGGGTCATCGCCGGCAAGCCGCAGGCGCTGATCCTGGCCGGCGACCCGCAGACGTCGGCGACTTTCCTGTCGCAGTACCGCAACCTCAACGGCGGGACCGTGCCGCCGGTCATCACCTCGACCGACTCGATCACCCCGGCCTACTTCTCCGCCGTGAAGAAGGTCATGGGCTCGGCTTACATGACGCACAGCATGTTCTTCGTGGGCAGCTACGTGAGCCCGACCAGCCATGCGTTCAGCGTCTACAAGAGCGCCGTCTACAGCGCGAAGCAGATCAAGGACCCGGCCACCATCCTCGGCGTGGGCGTCATCGCCTCGATCTATGACGGCATCAACCTG
Source organism: Streptosporangiaceae bacterium (assembly GCA_035532275.1). GTDB lineage: Bacteria > Actinomycetota > Actinomycetes > Streptosporangiales > Streptosporangiaceae > UBA9676. Next base: position 22,723 of record DATKRG010000317.1, read on the forward strand.
ATGGGGCTGGCGATGCAGATGGCGCACAGCACCAGCGGCCCCACCTACAACGCCGACATTGAGAAGATCGCCACCGGCACGCCGGGCGCGGTCGTCGTCGATACCTATGCCGCGGGCCTGGCCGCGCTGAAGGCCGGCAAGCAGATCCACTACGTGGGGGTCGGCGGGCCGATCCACTTCAACGCCTACCACAACTCGCCCGGCAGCTTCTCCGCCTCCGGCTTCGACGCCAGCGGGAACCCGGTGCAGCTCGGCGTGATCCCCGGCACGCAGGTCCAGCAGCTGCTGTCGTGAACGTCTTCATCGAGGCGGTGGGGTTCGGCATCGCGGCCGGCGTGGTCGTCGCGCTCGGCGCGGTGGGCTTCACCGTGCAGTTCGGGATCAGCAACGTGCTGAACATCACCTACGGCGCGCTGATGACCCTGGCCGCCTACCTGGGCTACGCCCTGCTCGGGCTGGGCCTGGGGGTGTGGGAGGCGCTGGCCGTCGCGGCGGCCGCGATCGCGCTGGCGTCGGTGGCCTTCAACCGGCTGCTGATCGCGCCGCTGGTCCGGCGCGGCACCGGTTTCGTCGGCGTGGTGATCGTGACCGTGGCCGCCGGGATCATCATCCAGTACTGCATCGTCGCGATCGCCGGGCCGGACACCGTCTCCTACGGCCAGCAGGCGGGCAGCACTGTCCGCGGGGCCGGCTTCGTCTTCACCACCACCCAGCTGATCATCATCGCCGTGACCGTGGTGGCGATGGTCGCGCTGCATCTGCTGCTGACCCGGACCCAGCTGGGCCGGGCCATGCGCGCCACCTCGGCGAACCCGGTGGTGGCCCGCAGCTGCGGCATCCGCACCGAACGGATCATCGACCTGACCTGGCTGATCTCCGGCGCCCTGTGCGGGGCGGCGGGGGTGGCGCTGGCGATCACAACGGTCTCGTTCGACTTCACGATCGGGCCGACGTTCCTCATCTACATGATCGCCGCCGCGGTGCTGGGCGGGATCGGCCAGCCTTACGGCGCCATGATCGGCGGGCTGGTGGTGGGAGTGGGCACGCAGGTGGCCGCAGCCTACTCCAGCCCTGCCTACCAGGACGTGTACGCGTTCGGCCTGCTCATCGCCATGCTGCTGATCCGGCCGCGGGGCCTGCTGGCGGCCGGGACGGCCAGCGCCCGGCGGCTGGCCGGCTGAGAGCCGGGCGAAGGAAAGGAGAGCGACCGATCAGCGCCATCGCCTACTACGCCGTGGTCCTGCTCGTGTACCTGGGCACTGACCTGCTCGCGGCGTGGGGGCTGAACCTGGAGTTCGGCGTTGCGGGCGTGGTCAACTTCGCCTACATCGTCCTGGTCGCCGCTGGCGCGTACTTCTACGCCGCGTTCACGCTCGGCCCCCCGGCGGCGATGGGCGGGTTCCAGGAATACATCATCGGGCTGCGGCTGCCGGTGGTGCTGGCGGTGGTGCTCGCCGCCCTGATCTGCGGGGTACTTGGCTGCCTGATCGGCGTCACCGGGCTGAAACGGCTGCGGGCCGACTACCAGGCGATGGTGATGCTGGTCATCTCGATCCTGGCGACCACCGTGGTCGGCGCTGACACCGGCCTGTTCAACGGCAACGCCGGGCTGAGCCTGATCCCGAACCCGCTCGCCTCGGTGGACGCCTCCCGCCGGGGCTGGTACTACGTCGCGGCGGTGGCGGCGGTCTGCGTGCTCGGCTACCTGGCGCTGCGCCGGTTCACCACCGGGCCGTTCGGCCGGGTACTGCGCGCGGTACGCGAGGACGAGGACGCCGCGATCGCGGTCGGCAAGAACGTGGTGGGCCTCAGGCTGGCCGTGCAGGCGGTCGGCGGCGTCTACGCGGGGCTGAGCGGCGCGCTGCTGGCCGGGTTCATCGGTGGCTGGTCGCCGTCCTCCTGGGCGTACGTGGAGACGCTCGCCCTGCTGACCGCGATCATCGTGGGCGGCCTGGGCAACGACGCCGGGGTGCTGCTCGGCACGGCCGTCGTGCCGGTGCTGATCTTGCAGGGGGTGCAGTTCCTGCCGCAGGTCAAGAGCGCCCCGCAGCTGGCCGACGACCTCGGCTGGATCATCCTGGGGCTGCTCACGATCGCGTTCGTGTTCAGCCGGCCGCAGGGCCTGATCCCCGAACGGCGCCCCCGCTACCGCCAGCCCGGCGCGCCTGAACCACCTCTCCCGGTCTCCACCGCCGACCTCGCCCCGGTCGCCCGGCTGTGGTCGCAAAGGGCTGCTCCCGCAGCCCTTTCTGGCCACGCTCAGCAGGCGCCGGGGAGCCGGGCGCCGGTTCTGGCCGTGGAAGGCGTGGTGAAGCGGTACGGGGGCGTGCACGCGGTGGACGGGGCGAGCTTCACGGCGGCAGCGGGCCGGATCACCGGGCTGATCGGGCCGAACGGGGCGGGCAAGTCCACCGTGCTCGGGCTGGTCAGCGGTTTCGCCCGGCTGGACGCCGGGCGGGTCGTCTTCGACGGCCGCGACGTCAGCCGCCTGCCCGCGCACCGCCGCGCCCGGCTGGGGATCGTGCGCACCTTCCAGCTGCCGCGCGAGTTCCGGGCGCTGACGACGATCGAGAACCTGCTTGTCGCCGCACCCGGCCAGCGTGGCGAGTCCGTGGCGGGCCTCGCCGCCGGGCGCTGGCTGTGGCGGCGCGACGAGGAGGAGCTGGTCGCGCGGGCGCAGGAGCTGCTGGGGCTGTTCGGCATGGCCGGGCAGGCCGATCAGCGGGCGGGCAGGCTGAGCGGCGGCCAGAAGCGGATGCTCGAGGTGATGCGGGCGCTGATGGCGGGCCCGCGGCTGCTGCTGCTGGACGAGCCGATGGCCGGGCTCGCCCCGGCGCTGGCCGAGCGGCTGGAGGCGGCCTGCCGCCAGCTGGCCGACGACGGGCTGTCCATCCTCCTGGTCGAGCACGAGCTGCGCGCCGTCGAGCGCCTGTGCGAACAGGTGGTCGTGATGGCCCAGGGCAAGGTCATCTCCGAAGGCCGGATGGCCGAGCTGCGCACCCGCAAGGAGGTGCAGGACGCCTATGTCGTCGGCTGACCCCGTGCTTCCCGCCAGCCCCGTGCTTCCGGCCAGCCCCGTGCTTCCGGCCGGCACCGCACCTCCCGCGCTCGCCACCCGGCAGCTGGTCGCCGGTTACGGCGACGTCCCGGTGGTGCGGGGAGTGGACCTGGCGGTCAGGGCCGGCGAGCTGGTCGCGGTGGTCGGGCCGAACGGCGCGGGCAAGAGCACCCTGCTGAAGGCGATCCTCGGGCTGGCCCGGGTGATGGGCGGCCAGGTGCTGGCTGACGGCGAGGACATCACCGGCCGGTCCCTGGACCACCTGGTGCGGCGCGGCATCGGCTACGTGCCGCAGGTGGATGACGTCTTCGATCCGCTGAAGGTCAGCGAGAACCTGGACATGGGCGGTTACCTGCTCGGCAAGGCCGAGCGGGCCGCCCGGATGGACGAGGTGCTGGCGATCTTCCCCGCCCTGCGCAGCCGCCTGGGCCGCTACGTTGGCACGATGAGCGGCGGCGAGCGGAAGATGACCGCGATCGCCCGCGCGCTCATGCTCTCCCCCCGGGTGCTCATCCTCGACGAGCCGACCGCGGGGCTGTCCGCGGCACTCACCGAAGCGGTGCTGACCGAGCAGGTGCGTGCCCTGGCCGACCACGGCCACGCGGTGCTGCTGGTCGAGCAGAAGGCCCAGGCCGCGCTGAAGCTCGCCGATACCGCGTCGGTGCTGGTGCAGGGCCAGGTAGCCATGTCCGCACCAGCGGCGCAGGTGCTGGCGAGCCCGGAGATGGCGGAGGTGTTCCTGGGCGGGCAGGCCGCCCAGGCGAACGAGCCCGTGCCAGCAGGGGAGCCGGGACCAGCCGGGGAGGCCGGCCAGGTCCCGCGGACGGAGGTGGCGGAACCGTGACAGGCAGCACGCGCAGCGGTGCGGAGGTCTTCACCGATGTCCTGGCCCGGGCCGGGGTGGACACCATCTTCGGGCTGCCCGGTTCCACCGAGGCGGCGCTGCTGGAGACGCTGCGGGGCCACAGCGACCCCGGCGGGGCACCGGGCCTGCGCTACGTCCTGGGCCTGCACGAGGGCCCGGTGGTGTCGATGGCTGACGGCTACGCCCGGGTCACCGGCCGCCCGGGCGTGGTGTGCCTGCACACCACCGTCGGCACGCTGAACGGGGCCAGCCAGATCTACAACGCCTACCGGGACGGCTCGCCGGTGGTGGTGACCGCCGGGCACAAGGACCGCACGGTGCTGAGCGAGGACGGTTTCTGCGCGCACCCGCACCTGCCGGAGGCGGTGCGGCCGTTCACCAAGTGGGCACACCAGACGCTCAGCAGCGCCGACCTGGGCGGCGACCTGTGGCGGGCGCTGCACGCCGCGATGACCCCGCCGCACGGCCCGGCCTATCTGGCAGTACCGGAAGACTTCCTGCGCGGGCCGGTGCCCGCCGCCGCCCCGGAGCCGCCACTGGTGAACCGCGCGCTGTGGGCGGGCTGGGCCGGGACACCGGCGGACGGCACCGCCGCCGGCGGGGCCGTGCCCGGCGAGGCGGTGTGTGCCGCCGCGGCGGCCGAACTGGCCGCCGCCCGCTGGCCGGTGGTGGTGATGGGCAGCGAGGCGCGCGGCTGTGTCGCCGAGCTGCGGGCGCTGGCGGACCAGCTGGCGGCGCCGCTGGTCTGCACCGACTTCACCGACCTGGCGGACCTGCCGTTCCCCACCGGCGATCCACGCTACTTCGGCCTCTACGGCGAGGACCCGGCCGTGCTCGACGGCTGCGACCTGGTGCTCGCCGTCGGCGCCCGGGTGTTCTTCCCGTTCTCGGCGGCCCGCCACCCCCGGCTGCCGCCCGGCGCCCGCCTGGTGCACATCCACCCCGATCCCGCCCAGGTCGGCGCCCGGGTGCCGACCGCGGTGGGGATCGTGGCGGACCCCGCCGCGGCGCTGCGCGCGCTGGCACCCCACCTCGCCGCCGCCGGCCCGGCGGCGGCTGCCCGGGCCGGCCTGCTCGCCTCGCTGCGGGCCGACCGGGACCGGCAGCGCCAGGCCGAGCGTGCCACCGACACGATGCCGCTGCCGGTCGCGGCGGTCGCCGCCGAGCTCAACCAGGTGCTGCCCGACGATGTGATCGTCGTCGACGAGGCCGTGCGTTCCTCCACCCGGCTGCTGCGTCACCTCGAGCTCGGCGACGGGCAGTCGCTGCTGCGCAGCTCGGGTGGGGCGCTCGGCTGGGGGGTGCCAGCGGCGGTCGGCGCGTGCCTGGGCCGCCCGGGCCGGCCGGTGCTGGCCGTGGTCGGCGACGGCAGCTACCACTTCTCGGTGCAGGCGATCTGGACCGCGGTCCAGCAGCAGGTCTCGCTGGTGGTGCTGGTGCTGGACAACGGCGGCTACCTCGCCGTCAAGCGGGCGGTCGAGAGCTACCTGGGGGTGGCACAGGACCCGCGGATCCACCCCGGCACCCGGCTGCCCGCGATCGACCACGCGGGGGTGGCAGCCGGGTACGGCGCGGCCGGGGTGAACGTCACCCGCCGGGGCGAGGTCGCCGCCGCGGTCAAGGAGGCGTTCGCCGCCGGTGGGGTGCGGGTGATCGCCGCCACCGTGGCCGAGGTACGGCCCTGACCGGCCGGGAGAGGATGTGTGGTGTTCGGACCCGACTGGGCCTGCTCGCAGCGGCGGTTCGGCGTCGTCGTCGACCGTGACGTGCGCATCCCGCTGCCCGACGGGACCGTGCTGGCCGGCGATGTCTTCCGGCCGGGCACCGATGAGCCGGTGCCGGTGATCGCCGGCTTCCACCCTTACAACAATGAGTTCCAGGCCGAGCCGATCATGCCCACCGGGTTCAGCGTGCAGCGCGGCTGGCTGGAGTCCGGTGACCCGTATTTCTTCGCCCGGCGCGGCTACGCGCACGCGGTCTTCAACGTCCGCGGCACCGGCAAGTCCACCGGCCTGTACCAGGCGATGGGCCCGCAGGAGGCCCGCGACGGCGCGGACGCGGTGCAGTGGCTGGCGGCCCAGCCCTGGTGCACCGGCCGGGTCGGCCTGTTCGGCATCTCCTATTTCGCCTGGCTGCAGATCCAGATCGCGATGCTCACCCCGCCGTCGCTCGCGGCGATCTTCGCGCCGTTCGGCGCCACCGACTTCTACCGCGACTTCCTGTACCACGGCGGCATCTTCTCGTGGCGGTTCCTGTCCCACTGGAAGGACAAGTTCGACGGGCTGCGCTACGAGAGCTGGTACGCGCAGCGGCATGGCGAGCAGGCCTGTCGCGACGCCATCGAGGCCGCGCTCGCCGACGAGGAGATCGCCGCCGTCCCGCCGATCGTCGCCTGCCTGCGGGACCCGCGGGGCGCGAACGCGTTCGTGACCGACATCGTGCTCGCCCGCACCGAGACGCAATGGTTCACCGAGCGCCGGGTGGGTTACGGCGACACCAGCGTGCCCGGCTACTTCGGCGCCTGCTGGGGGCTGCACGGGCTGCACCTGCCGGCGGCGTTCCGCAGCTTCGGCCGCTGGCAGGGCCCGAAGAAGCTCGTGGTGGGCCCCCCGCTGTACCTGGACCGGCCCTTCTACCAGCTGCACCACGAGGCGCTGCGCTGGTTCGACCACTGGCTGGCGGGCAACGACACCGGGTTCCTGGCGCAGGCGCCGGTCCGGCTGTTCGTGCCCGGCACCGGCGAGTGGATCGAGGCACCGGACTGGCCGCTGCCGCAGACCCGGTGGACCGAGTTCTACCTGCACACCGGCGGCCTGCTGAGCGAGCACGACACCTGGCCGGCCGACCGGGCGACGACGCTGCAGGACTCGCCGTTCGCGCACGGCGAGGCGGTCTGGCGCACCCCGCCGCTGGTGGAGACGACCGAGGTGATCGGGCCGATGGTGCTGCGCCTGTTCGCCTCGACCACCGACACCGACGCCTTGTTCTTCGTCACCGTCTCTGCCGAGGAAGCCGACGGGTCCGCTGACGAGCTCACCCGGGGCTGGCTGCGCGCGTCGCAGGCAGCCACCGACCCGGACCGGTCCGTCCCGTGGCTGCCCTACCACCGGCACGACCGCCGGGAACCGCTCCAGCCGGGCCAGGTGCGCCAGTACGACATCCCGGTCGTGCCCGCTGCCGCCCGGCTGCGCCCCGGCCAGCGGCTGCGGCTGCGGATCAAGGCGGCGGACGACGAGCCGCCCGCCGACATGGTGCTCGGTACCGCGCTGGGGCATGTCAGCAGGCAGAACGCGGCGCTCATCACGATCCACCACGACGAGGAGCACCCGTCCGCGCTGCTGGTGCCGGTGACCGCCGGCAACCTGCTCGGCACCTTCGTCTCCGGCGGGGTGCTGTCCACCGCGGCGCAGACCGTCCCGGCCGCGAAGATCGCCCGGCAGAAGGTGGTGCCGCAGTGACCAGGTGGGCCGGCCAGCCGGCCTGCAACGCGAGCGCCTGGTTCCGCCGCCACCTGGCCCAGGTGCCGGCCGCCCGGGCACTCGCCCCGCTGGGAGGAAGGTGAGCCGCATGCCCCTGCCCGGTGTGACGCCGTACCCGCCCGAGCTCGCGGCCCGCTACCGGGCCCGCGGCTACTGGCAGGACCGCCCGCTCATCGCGCACTTCCTGGACGTGTTCAGCCGGTATGCGGACCGGGTCGCGGTGGTGGACGACGAGGGGTCCTACACCTACGCCGAACTGGCCGCCGCCTCGGAGCGGGTGGCGCTCAACCTGCTCGACCTCGGCCTCAAGCCTGCCGACAGGGTCGTCGTGCAGCTGCCGAACGTCCGCCGTTTCGCGTCGCTGTACTTCGCCCTGCAGCGGATCGGGGCGATCCCGATCATGGCCCTGCCCTCGCACCGCTACCGGGAGCTGCGCCAGTTCGTCGCGCTGTCCGGTGCGGTCGCGGCGGCCGCCCCGGCCATGGCCCCCGGCGCGGACTTCGGCGAGCTGCACCGGCGGGTGCGCGCGGAGCACCCGCACCTGCGGCTGAGCATCCTGGCCGGCGGCCCCGCCGGGCCGGCCGACGGCTACCTCAGCCTGGAAGCGCTGCACGAGCGGCAGCCCACCGGGCACACCGCCGCGGACCTGGAGCGGATCGCCAGCCGGATCGACCCGGACGACCCGGCGGTCTTCCAGCTGTCCGGCGGGACCACCGGCATACCCAAGCTCATCCCGCGCACCCACAACGACTACGCGTTCAACTCCCAGCTCGCCGTGTCGGTCTGCGACGTGCGTGACGGCGACGTGCTGCTCGACGTGCTGCCGATCGCGCACAACCTGCCGCTCGCGTGCCCCGGGCTGCAGGGGTTCCTGCTGGCCGGTGCGACCGTGTGCCTGCTGCCGTCCACCCGGGCCGGCGCGGTGTTCGCGGCCATCGACCGGCACCGGGTCACCCACATCCACGTGGTGCCAGCGCTGCTCATCCGGTGGATCAACGACCCGGTGGCCGCGGAGTACGACCTGGGCTCGGTGCGGGTGATCCAAAGTGGCGGGCAGCGGCTGCAGCCGGAGACCCGGCAGCGCGCCGAGCGGGTGTTCCGCAACGTGACCGTGCAGGAGAACTTCGGCATGGCCGAGGGCCTGCTGATGTTCGTCCGGCTGGACGACCCGCCGGAGGTCCGGCTGGAGACCGTCGGCCGGCCGATCTGCCCCGACGACGAGGTGCGCCTGGTCGGCGAGGACGGGCTGGACGTGCCCGACGGGAAGGTCGGGGAGCTGCTGGCGCGCGGCCCCTACACCCTGCGCGGCTACTACAACGCGCCGGAACACAACCAGCGGGCCTTCTCCCCGGACGGCTTCTACCGCTCCGGCGACCTGATGTGGCGGCACCCGAGCGGCAACTACGTGGTGGCGGGCCGGAGCAAGGACCTGATCAACCGGGGCGGGGAGAAGATCTCCGCGGAAGAGGTGGAGAACCTCATCCTCGGGCACCCGGCAGTGCTGAACGTGGCCTGCGTGCCGGTCCCCGACCCGGTGCTGGGGGAGCGGATGTGCGCCTGCGTGATCCTGCGCCCCGGCTGGCAGCTCACCCTGGCGGATCTGGTGGCCTTCCTGGCGGCGGAGGAGATCGCACGGCATAAGCTGCCCGAACGGCTGGTCCTGCTGAACCGGTTCCCGCTGTCCCCGGTCGGCAAAGTCTCCAAGAAGGACCTGGCCGCCCAGCTCGCCGCACAATCAGGCGAAGCGCCCGCGAGGGGGGCAATGACATGAGACGGGTGGACTTGCATGCCTACCCGGGCACGGCCGAGTGGATCGCCTCGCAGGGGCCCTACGTAGAGGCGCTGGGGCGGTACTGGCGCAAGCAGTGGACGCCGAAGACCGAGGCTGACGTGGTGGCCGACTTCCGGGCGCACGGCATCGAGGCGATGCTGGTCGCGTTCGACATCGAGTCGGTCACCGGGGCCCCGGCCTGCACGAACGAGTATGTGGCCGGGCTGAGGGACCGCCACCCCGGCACCTTCATCGGCGCCTGGGGGACCGTCGATCCGCTGCTCGGCGAGCACGCGGTCAGCGAGGCGCAGCGGGCGGTCGACGAGTACGGGGTGCTCGGCTTCCACTTCCACCCGATCATGGGGCGTTACTCCGTCGACGAGCCCAAGCTCGCGCCGCTGTTCGAGGTCATCAACGCGCTCGGTGTGCCGGTCATGATCGACGTCGGCACGACCGGCATGGGCGCGGGCATGCCCGGTGGCAGCGGGACGGTGATCCGGCACGCGCACCCGCAGGCGATCGACGCGCTCGCGGCAGCCTTCCCCGACCTGACCGTGATCGCCGCCCATCCGGGCTGGCCGTGGGTGGAGGAGATGACCGCGGTCGCGCTGCACAAGGGCAACGTCTACTGGGAGCTGTCCGGGTGGGCGCCCAAGCACTTCCCGCCAGCCCTGAAGACCGACATCCGCGGCCGGCTCCAGGACAAGATCATGTTCGGCACGGACTATCCCAGCCTGCCGCTGGACCGGGTGCTGCGGGAATGGGACGAGCTTGGGTTCAGCGAACAGGTCATGCGCAAGGTGTTCCATGAGAACGCCGAGCGCGTGCTGGGCCTGACGGCCGCGGCGGTGCCGGCCACGAGGGAGCAGCAGTGACCGGCCGGCCGGTGGCGCTGGTGACCGGGGCGGCGCGCGGGATCGGCCGGGCCGCCGCGCTGGCCCTGGCGGGCCACGGGTACGACGTGGTCGTCAACTACTCGGTGAGCCAGGCCGCGGCGGAGCAGGTGGCCGGGCAGGCCCGGGAGGCAGGCGGCGCGGCGCTGGCCGTCCGGGCCGACGTGGCGGACGAGCCGGCGGTGCTGGCCATGGTGGCGGCCGTGCGGGACGAGTTCGGCCGGCTCGACGCCCTGGTCAACAACGCCGGTGTCACGGTCGACGTGCCGCCGTCGGACCTGGGCGGGCTGTCCCTGGCGGACTGGGACCGCGTGTTCGCCGTCAACGTGCGCGGCATGTTCTGCGTCGCCCGGGCCTGCGTGCCACTGCTGCGCGCGGCGCCGGCGGCGGCGATCGTGAACACGGCGAGCATCGCCGGCCTGCGCCCGGGGCCGCAGCCGTTCCCGTACGCGGCGTCGAAGGCGGCCGTGGCGAACCTGACCCGGACGCTGGCCGGCGCGCTCGGCCCGGCGATCCGCGTCAACGCCGTGGCGCCCGGCTGGATGGAGGGGGACTGGATGCAGGCCCGGCTGGGGGACAACTACGAACGGCTGATGGAGCGGCGGGCACGGATGACACCACTGGGCCGCTGCGTTACCGCTGAGGACGTGGCGGCCACAATCGTGTCGCTGGTGGTGTCGAACCCGTTCGTCACCGGCGAGGTGGTGGTCGTCGATGGCGGCTACAGTGCCACCACCTAGGGCTTTTGGTGTGCCCGCGGTGGGACGGGGCCAGCCGGGCAAGTGAAGGGGGCTGCGGTGACCAGCCAGAACGGGGCAGTGCAACGCCTGATCGACCTCGGATTCTCCCAGTACGAGGCGCAGGCCTACGTGGGACTGCTCGGCCGTGAGCCGCTGACCGGCTACGCCCTGTCCAACGTCACCGGGATCCCCCAGCCCAAGGTGTACGAGACGCTGCGCCGGCTGACCGCCAAGGGGGTGGTCGCGGCCATGGACGGCGAGCCGGCCCGCTTCGTGGCGGTGCCCGCCGACCAGCTGCTCGCCGACCTGGAAGACTCGTTCCGCGACCGGCTGGCCGGCGCCCAGCGGGAACTGGCCACCGCCACCCAGGCACCGGGCGCGGGCGGCTACCGGGTGCTGCGCTCCTACCCCAGCTGGGAGGCGATCGAGCAGCGCGCGATGGCGGTGATCGACGACTCCCGCCGGCACGTCTACGTCTCGGTCAACTGCCCGCACCCGGCGCCCATCGCCGCCGCCATCGGCCGGGCCGACGGCCGGGGGGTCGTCTGCGACGTGCTCCACTTCGGGGAGCCGATCGTGACGCTGCGGCACGGCCGGACCGTCGGGCACGACAGCACCCGGGGTGTGGTCTACCGCCGCCATCAGGCGCGGCACGTGGCCCTCGTCGCCGACAGCGCGGACGTGCTGTGGGCGGTCGCCGAGGACGGCGTGAACTGGCAGTCGGTGACCGGCCGCGACCAGCTGCTGGCCGCGCTGGCCAAGGGCTACATCCGGCACGACATCTATGTGCAGCAGATCTGGAACGAGTTCTCCGGCGTCCTGCAGGAGCGGTGGGGACCCGGCATGCAGCAGCTGGTCGGGGAGCTGTCGGCCAGCCCCGCGGCTCGCCGGCGCACGGTCACCGAGGGTGGCCAGCGCGGCCGTTCGGCATGACGGGCGGGCCGGCCAGGGACCGGGCGTCAGCGGTCAGCGGCCTGTGCGGGCAGGACGCGGTGACGCTGGCCATGGCGCTGCGCGGCCGCGAGGTGTCAGCGCGCGAGGTCATCGCCGCGCACATCGAGCGGATCGAGGCGGTGGACGGCGCGGTCAACGCGGTGGTGACCCGTTGCTTCGACCAGGCTCTGGACGCGGCGGCGGCGGCGGACGCGGCGATGGCCCGGGGCCAGGTGCTGGGCCTGCTGCACGGGCTGCCGGTCGCGCACAAGGATCTCACCGAGACTGCTGGCGTGCGGACCACCTTCGGGTCGCCGCTGTTCGCCGAGCATGTCCCCGACCGGGACGCGCTGGTGGTGAGCCGGATGGCCGGGGCCGGGGCGATCAGCCTGGGCAAGACGAACACGCCGGAGTTCGGGGCGGGCTCGCACACGGTCAACCCTGTGTTCGGCGCCACCCACAACCCCTACGACCTGAGCCGCAGCGCGGGCGGGAGCAGCGGCGGCGCGGCGGCGGCGCTGGCCGCCCGGATGATCTGCCTGGCCGACGGCAGTGACCTGGGTGGGTCGCTGCGCAACCCGGCGAGTTTTTGCAACGTGACCGGGATGCGGCCCACACCCGGCCGGGTGCCCCGGTGGCCGCTGGTGGACGTGGCCGACACCCTGGGCGTGGAAGGGCCGATGGCGCGCACTGTCGCGGACCTCGCCCTGCTGCTTGCGGTGCTGTCCGGGCCCGACCCGGGGGTCCCGCTGGCGCTGGACACGCCGGCACCCATGCTGTCCGACCCGGCCGCGGTCACCGGGCTGCTCCGGCGTGACCTGCGGGGGCTGAAGGTGGCCTGGAGCCCTGACCTCGGCCTGCCGGTGGAACCGGCCGTCCGTGAGGTGCTGGCGCCGGCCCGGCAGGTGCTCATGGAGCTGGGCTGCGAGGTCGTCGACGCGTCCCCGGACCTGTCCGGCGCCGACGAGGCGTTCCGCACCTGGCGCGCTTTCCGGTTCGCGGCGCAGTTCGGCCCGCTGCTGCCCGCGCACCGCGATCAGCTCGGCGCCAACGTGCTCTGGAACACCGAACGTGGCCTGGAGCTGACCGTGGCCGACCTGGGCCGCGCGACCACCCTGCGGGCCGAGGTGGCGCAGCGGGCCGGGGCGTTCTTCCGCGAGGTGGAGGTGCTCGCCTGCCCGGTCAGCCAGGTCGTGCCGTTCGACGTCACCCTGGACTGGGTGCACGACATCAACGGCGTGCCGCAGCAGACCTACCTGGACTGGATGGCGTCGTGCTATCTCATCTCGGCGACCGGCCTGCCAGCCATCTCGGTGCCCGCCGGGTTCACCGCGGACGGGCTGCCGGTCGGGCTGCAGCTGGTCGGCCGCTGGCGGGCGGACTGGCAGCTGCTGGCGGTCGCGCACGCCTTCGAGTCCGCGACCGGCTACGCCCACACCCCTCCCG
>DATKRG010000318.1:0-26210 GCA_035532275.1 Streptosporangiaceae bacterium
ACTTGTCAAGTATGTTCGGAGGCCAGCAGGTGACAGGGGAGGTTGGCGACCTTAGGAGAGTGGGTAGGCGTCGCGGATCTCGTGGCGCTGGCCTGGCAGCACCAGGTCGTTGACCTGGATCGGCCGCCCGGTGGCGTCGTAGGCGGTGACGATCACGCTCAGGACCGGCGAGTCGGGAGTGATGGCCAGGAGTTCCGCCTCCTCGCCGCTGGGGTGGCGGGCGGTGATCTGCTCGACGGCATGGTCGAGCCGGATCTTCTTGCGGGCCTGGAGATGGTGGCGGACGCTCTCGCTCAGCAGGTCCGGGGACGCAAGGTCGGTGCCCGCCGCTAGCTCCAGCGGCAGCCACGCGGACGCCAGCTCCACAGGCTCGCTGCCGTCGGTCAGCAGCCGCTGGCGCACGAATGCCCTGGCCCCGGCTTCCAGGCCAAGCAGCGCGGTCACATGCGGGGGTGCGAGCTTCACACCCGCCTGCACGAGCTGGCCGGACAGCTCTACCTCCGGGAGCTCCATCACGTCGTGGGCGGGACGGGTCCGTTCCGTATCGGCCAGCGCCGGCCGCCCGCGCACGAAGCTGCCTTTGCCCTGCTGGGTGTCGATCCATCCGTCCTGCCGCAGCGACGACAGTGCCCTGACGATCGTGGGGCGGGAGACCCCGAACTCGCTGACGAGCTGATGCTCGGAGGGCAGCAGCGACCCAGGTGGGTAAGTGCCGCGCTCGATCCGGCTCTTGATCTCGGCGACTACCTGCGCGTATTTGGGAGGCCCGTAGTCGTATGCCATTGGTTCCATCCGATGCCTGGGCCGACGACCTGACAAGTCATGTTAACGCTTTGCCCGTCAGATGTCATGTAGTGCAGCTCGGTCACGCCGCATCCGCCGAAGGCACGCCAGCACCCGGAGCGGTGCCCGTGCGGCCGGGCCGCGGACCAGGTACCGGCCCGGATGGGGAGCGTGTCAGCTGGGCGGCGTCCCGCTGGCTGGGGCCGCGCGGGTGACGTCGTGGATGACCAGGCCGGGCCTGCGCCCGGCCGCCACCTCTGCGGTGAGCTGCCAGCACTCCTCACACATCGGGTACGACTTGCCCCAGCAATCGCTCCATAGCGCGTCCTTGCTGTGGGCAAAGGAGCCAGGATCAGCCAGGATGCCGGATGTGACGATGACCCCGGCAAGCCGCCCGGCCTTGCGGTGCGTTCGGCTGTTGCACAGGTTGCGGCCCTGCGGCGAGGTGAGAACGATCTCGTCGCGGCCGGGAGTGTCGGCGGTCACATGCGCCGTCCCGGGACGGTGGCCACACCGGCATACAGGTCCGTGGGGCGGGGGTCCGAGACCCCAGGCCGCCACGCGTTGACCGGCACCACACCAGGCGCCACCAGGGGCAGGCCACCGAACAGTGCCTCGATCTGGGTATGGGTACGCGGCACCAGGGCGGTGGGCACGAGGGTGGTGTAGGCACCCACCCCAGAGGTCACCGCGGCAGGCGCGAAGTCCCCGGTCAGGTGCGACAAGGCGATGAAGCTGCCAGGCGCTAACCCGCCCGCCAGGGCAGCCACGATGTGCGCGGGGTCCTCCGCGTCCAGCACGAAATGCAGGACCGCCAGCAGCAGCACCGCGACCGGCTGGGTGAAGTCGAGCACAGCCGCGGCCTCCCGCAGCACGGCCGGGGTGTCGCGCAGGTCGGCGTCCACATACCCGCACGCGCCCTCCGGAGTGGACGTGAGCAGTGCACGGGCATGGGCCAGCACGACCGGGTCATTGTCCACGAACACGATCCGGCACTCAGGGGCGATGCTCTGAGCAACCTCGTGTGTGTTATCCGGTGCGGGCAGGCCGGTGCCGATATCCAGGAACTGCCTGATCCCCCGCTCGGCTGCCAGGAACCGCACCACCCGAGCGAGGAAATGCCGGTTCGCGCGGGCCCCGGCTACCACCTCGGGGCGGTGGAGCATGACCTCCTTAGCGGCCTCCCGGTCGGCGGGCCCATGGTCCTTCCCGCCCAGCCAGTACGAGTAGACCCTTGCCGGATGCGGGACACCCGGGTCGTACTTGGCTGACGGGAACAGCGGCGCGGGTGCTGCTGCCCCCAGTTCGGCCCGCAACTCGGCCGGGTCAGCGGTGACCACCGCATGCGGGTTGATGCCCAGATTCCTGGCCTGCGCCGCATACCGGGTCTCCCGCATGCCGATTACTTCCTGCCAGATCCGGTACTGCGGAAACTCCCGCTGAAGGTCTCCCAAGGGGTTATCCATGTCATTTACCTGCCGAGGTAGCCGGGACATGCCCGCGTCGAGTCCTGCCTAAGGATTGGTGTCGCCACGTGCTCCGGATGTGGAGCAACGGCACGCCAGGCAGGCGGTACGCGCCCGCGTCAGCAGCACCCGCTCACCCGCGTCACCGACGCTGGCTACTGAACGGCGGAAGGAAAGGAACTTCCACCCACGGCCGCCGCACACGCCGCACGGACTCGCGCCATCGCCCGTCATCTGCGCTCCCAGAACACGTCTTCCGACACCACTCCGGTGGCCCGGTCGGGTCACGCTCTGATGCTGGGCGAGAGACGCGTCACGTCGCTAGACGCATCTGCGACGTGACGTTACGTGATGTAGCGTCGTGTCTCGTATGCTGTCTCGCCTGCCGTTACCCTGGGGGCGACACGACGCCGTTGGGGAGATCAGATGCCCGGACAGCCCATCTTGCTCAAGGTCTTATTACGGGAACGGCACTGGCAGAACTACGCGACGTTCTGCACCCAGTACGGCAAGGCCGCAGGCCGGGTCGACCCTGATCTCACGCAGACATATCCCAGCCGCGCCCAGCTGCACCGATGGCTGACCGGTTCGCTGCGCAGCCTTCCGTATGCCGATCATTGCCGGGTGCTGGAGGAGATGTTCCCCGGCTGGACGGCCGCTCAGCTGTTCCGGCCATCCTCACCCGAACTCCTCTACGCCGATGGGCGGACTCCCGGACCCGGCCCGTCATTCCCTGGCGCCGACGTGGGGCCGCCCGTCTTCGCGGCCCCGTCGATCGGGCTGAGGCCCTTCATCGAGCAGGCCTTCACCCGTGAGCATGTGCGTATCGACTTCGCCGGATTCTCCGGCGAGACGCTGCACGGTGTCATCCAGGAGCCGCTGGACAAGATCAGGATTGGGCGGATCAAGCCCAGCAGCCTGACAATCCGGCTCCTGCTCCCCGACACCACCCGGCCCATGGCCCTACCATGCAGCGCCGATGACCTCAGCGACGACGCCGACAACAGGGCACGCGCGACCCGGCTCACCGCCCGGCATGCCCATGCGATCCTTGACAGCGTTCACGAACTGACCCACCTCGGCCTGCTAGCGCAAGCTGCCGCCGAGATACGTGCCCACCAGTGCGCGCCGCTGTTCAAGCTGTACATCCTCAACGGCGAGGAAGCGTTCTTCGGCTTCTATCCGATCGTCAGGCAGACCGTCCCGCTCACCAGCGGACCGCACGACATCTACGACCTGATGGGAAAAGACTCCCTGGTGTTCCACCACTCCACCCACAGCGGCCAGCCCGCGGATGCCTCCTACATCGAGCAGGCCCAATCCTGGTTCGACACCATGTGGCAGACCATCAGCTACGAGTACCCCGCATGACAAGCAGCCCGATGCCCAGCGACGCTCTGCATGACATCCTCACCCGGGCCCAGCACCTGCTGTTTGACTTCGATGGGCCGATCTGCGACGTCTACGCCGGGCTCCCACCGGCCACCGTCGCCGACCGTCTCCGCAAGCTCATCACCGGCAGCTCCATCCAGATACCCGACGGCGTAGCCCGCTCCGCCGACCCCCTGGAGGTCTTCGCATACGCGGCGAGCATCGACCCGGAACTGGCCGCACGCGTCGAGGCTGAATTGACCGAGCAGGAGCATGCCGCCGTCGCCACCGCCAAACCCGCCGCCTACGTCCACGAGGTAGTCACCGCGTGCCGCGAGTCGGGCCGCTCAGTGGCGGTGGTCAGCAACAACTCCGACCGCGCCGTCCGCGCCTACCTCACCCGGCACGGCCTTGATGACCGCGTCGACCTGGTGGTGGCGCGCACCAGCCACGACGCGGCGCTCCTCAAACCCCACCCCCACCTCATCGAGACGGCACTCACCGCCCTGGGCGCGGAGCCCGGTGCATGTGCGTTCGTCGGCGACTCCACGACCGACATCGAAGCCGCGCGCCATGCTGGCGTGCCCAGCATCGGCTACGCGAACAGGCCCGGCAAGAACGCCAGCCTGGCCGAAGCTGGAGCGGACGCCGTGGTCGGCAGCCTTGCCGACCTCGTCCTTGTGCTCCGAGCACGCCCATTGCCGAATTGAACGCTGACAGCGAGCTGGGGAGCCCGATGCTTGACCATTCACCGCTGGCACGGCTCCATGCCCTGGCGGCTGACCGCCGCGAACCCATCGGGTTCTACGCGGGTGTCCCGCCGGATTGTAGGCAGCCCAGGAGCCACCTGCCGGATTCGGGAGGCCACTCTCCCCGGTATCGGTCCTCGGCGTGACGTGGATCGACTCGTTCGGGGTGAGTCATTGGAAGCGACGGGGTTCTGCGTCTCTCCGACGAGCGCCATGGCAAGGCCGCACCAGGCAGCCCATCCTTGCCGGCCCCAATGCGATTCAGCTGCCCGGTCAGTCCCCGCCCATCGCCCGCCTCTTGTAGCCGGGGTTCCCGATCCGGCGGTTCGCTGGGTCACCTACGCTCGCGGGTTGGCCACTCCCAGCGTACTCCATAGGAATGATACTTCCTCGGTCTTCGAACAGTTACGATATAGTCTACAGTTCGAGCTATAGGGTTCGCCTTGCGATGGACTTCCAGTCGGCCTACCTCGCGTCTCTGGCGGCTATTCCGGCTGGTACTCCAGATCAGACCCTCCACATTAATCGGATCTTCGTCGATCCCAAACCTAGCCGTTACCCTTAGATTGCTAGCTCTATAACGTCCACCACCTTCGCGATAGAAGGTATGCATCGGTTCAGCATTGTCCTCGAATGTCTGGTAAAAGGCGATGGACGTCTGGTCTCCTTTGCTCAGAGGTCGGCCGAGGTATATCCATTGATGAGTTATTCCATCCTCTTCAGGTCGCCGCCCGGAGAGCAATACGTGTTTGTCGACCAACGACCCGGCCTTGAACCTGATCCGGGATCCTTGCCCTGTCCAGCGAGCCCGGCTCTCGATTAGCCTGACATTATTTCGCCTTGCCCTTATCTTCTGCTCCCTCTCATTTGTATAACGATGGTGGTTACCCAGAGGCTCAACGATTAGTAGGCAATCTGCTTCCGTTATCTCATACTGATCAGGGTCACAGAAAAGCCGAATGTAGCACCAGCATCCAAGCGCAACACTAAGTATGATGAAAAAAAGTATCACGACAATTACTGCTAGAGCAGTCCTGCTCTCTATGTATGACGTTGCTAGGTACACAAGAAGAACACCTACGGCCGCCATTGACGTCAGAAGGAAGGCGGCAGCCTTGATGGTAGCCGTTGCGTTCCGCAAGAAGTGGAATAACGGCAGTTCAAGCAACTTGTTCGCGTCCAAAACCTGACCCTTAACGTTAGATACTATCAATACGGACGCATGGTGAGCGTTATCCTAGACGTTACTCATCTTATTCCAACCCGCAAGCAGCCCTGCGACTTCAGCCCTGCGTTTGTTGACCGCGTCGATCAGCCGCCTGTGTGAATGACAGTTGACCCGCCGCGTCACCATGTCAGCGGGGACGGCCAGGCAGCGTCGCGCTCTGGCCCGGGATACGTGGGCGCTTGCGGTGCGGCATCATGCGAATTGCAGGTGCCTCAGCAGGATCGAGATCCACCCGGCGAACCGCTCACCGCCATTTCATGGCAACTGCACATGCTGTCGTGCATACGCGGGGCCACGGGCTCGGCTCCGCGCTAGCAGCGTTCCCGCTGGCCAGGGGCGCCGCGGGAGGCAGACCAACGTTCCCGCCCTCACATGCGCTCGTTGCCGCCCGAGTATGCCGAGCGGTTAGTAACGATGCATCTGCCCTTGAGCCGCAGTTGCGGTCGTAGACGCGGCGACGAACATCCCGTCCACCGACAGCGGCGTGAGCGCGGCCACCCAGCCAGGCTGGCCGTGCCGCGCCACGAGCATGTGCATATGAAGATGGGAGACCGTGTCGGCGATCAGCGCAAGCAGCGCCACGCATCCGACGTGGTCCACCTGATCCACCGGTCTGCTCCGGCGCTCATGACCGGCGCCCCCGTTGAGCGCCTATGAACGTTCTGGAACGGGCGGGCGTGGCTG
Organism: Streptosporangiaceae bacterium; assembly: GCA_035532275.1. GTDB lineage: Bacteria > Actinomycetota > Actinomycetes > Streptosporangiales > Streptosporangiaceae > UBA9676. Next base: position 6,282 of record DATKRG010000318.1, read on the forward strand.
AGCGGGCCGGCGGCGGCCACCACGGAGGTAAGGGGCGATAATCGGTCACCTGCGAAGTGAGGCCGAGCCGAGGAGCGACGCTTTGGCGGAGGGTGAGGCGGGCGAGCCAGGGCGCAGCCACTACGCGGTGGCGGGCCGGTCAGGCGCCGCCGGGGACGTGACCGTTCGTCGTCGGCGCGGGGCTATCGCCGAGCTCGGTGAGGCGCTGCGAGGCCTGATCGAGCAGGCGGTGGCCACCGAGGTTCCCGAGGAGGACCTCCACCGGGTGGCTGAGCAGATCAGGGAAGCGACAACGCAGCTCAGCGGGCAGGCCCGCGGGCGCGCGCAGCTGCCCAGCGCCGACGACCTGCTCGACGGGATCAGGATGTACAACCCGGTGACCGGCAGCGGGAACGGCCTGGCCCCTCCGCTGCACATCGAGATAGCGGGGGACACGGCGGTTGGCACCTGTACCCTCGGGCTGGCCTATGAGGGGCCGCCGACCTGCGCGCACGGCGGCGTCAGCGCGATGCTGCTGGATCAGCTGCTCGGGTACGCGACGAGCGCGGCGGGCCATCCGGGCATGACGGTGCAGCTCGACGCCACCTACCGGGCGCCAGTACCGCTGCAGACCCCGCTCCGCCTCACCGCCTGGGTGACCGGGGTGAACGGCCGGCGGGTCACCGCCCGTGGCGCGATCGCCACCGCAGCCGAACCGGACACGGTGCTGGTCGAGGCGAGCGGGATATTTGTCGGCCTGCGCCCGGAGCAGGCCGCACGGTTGTTCGGCGCGGTGCATCCGGACGCCGCCGACCCCGCCGTGGGCCACGACTGAGCTGACCGATGCCGCGCCGTGCCCGGGCAGGGGCGGACGGTGCACGCTAGGAGGCCGGCCAGATGGCACGGGCCTGGTCGGCACACGACGCCGCCTGGGCCAGGCCTGCTTCCAGTGCGGGTGACCAGATGGCCGCGTCGAGCAGGTTGGTGCTGATCGTCGCGGCGGCGGGCCCGTCCGGGATGATCACCAGTGTGCTGTCGGTGCCCAGCGTGGCGAGCTCGGCCTGGAGCGGCTCGCGGGGGGTCAGATGCCCGACGGCGTCGAGCACGATGACGGCCGAGGCGCCGGAAGCAAGGTCCGCGTTGGTTCCCGACCCGATACCGCCGTCCATGTACCGGCGGCCGCCGATCGTCACCGGCGGATACACGCCGGGCACGGCGCAACTGGACGCCACCGCACGGTCCAGCGGGACGCCACTGCCGCTGTCCCAGACCGTCAGCTCTCCCGACTCGGTGTCCACGGCGGTCACCAGGAGCCGGCGCTGCGGCCAGCCCTCACGGGCGGGCAGCAGCGCGGCGATCCGCGCGATGTGGCCCTCCTCGCCGCCAACCGCCGCCGCGCGGGCGGCGGCGCCGACCCTGCGGCGAGCTTCCGCGGGATCCAGGGTGGAGTCGTAGAGGGGAGCCAATGTCTCCAGGATGACATCGAGGCCGACGGCGGCACCGGCGGCCGGATCTGTGCCCGGGCTCGCGGACGGCCGTGCGGCCAGCTCCTGCAGGTCGGCGCCGAAGGCCACATGCGAGCCAACGATCGACCCAGCCGACGTGCCGACGATGAGGTCTGCAGATGACAGATCCACGCCTGCCCGCTGCAGCCCGATGACAATCCCAGCTTCCCACGCGACACCGGCGATGCCGCCGCCGCCGAAGACCACACCCGACGTCATGGGGGAAGTCTGGCCGCATCCAGCTGATCTGGCCACCCCCCCGAATGCCCTGGGAGGCCGTCAAGCCTGTGCTCCCGGCCGGGCCGCTAAGCCAGCTTGCCCCCGGCCATCACCTCCTACCCGAAGCTATCGAACTCTCCCTTTCGCACCCCCCCGAGAAATGCATGCCATTCGCCCGGTGTAAACCGGAGAAACGGACCTGCTGAGTCCTTGCTGTCGCGAACACCAATCCCGCCACCAGGCAGGTCAGCCACCTCGACGCAGTTGCCGTTGGAGAAACTCAGGGAGCTCTTGGTCCATTGCGGATCCGAACCGGGCCTTCCCGGCCGGCCCCCGTGCGCAGGTGTTCCCACGTCCTTACCTCGCTGTATGTCGTGAGATTTGCAGTCCAGAGGTTGTGACTACGTGGCGTATGCTATCAGCTACTCAATGCACTCGCCGGGTAGCTGCCGAAGTTGCTCCCATGGATGTGCTGTTCGATGTTTCCGCTGGTAGATGCTGCCTTCACACCGCGCTGCGGGACGTGGCCCCCGACCAATGAGACTCAGCCGTCTCGGCTATGAGTGCTCGAGATGCCGCCGGGTCCAGCGACGCGCCGGCGAGAATCTGAAATGCGAGCCTATGCAAGTAGGTCTCTCTCTCGTCTTCCACGGAGAAGTCGTCTTTCAAATGCTCAGCGCTTACCACATCTTGCAGCATAGCGTCGTTATCTGACCCGAAACGGAATATAACAAATGACTCCCCGAAGACCGTGTGCTGCGCGTCAAGGGGCAGGATCCGCAACGTCACGTTTGGCCGGTCAGCCTCATGCAGAAGCCGCTGAAGCTGCTCATACATCACCCGCTCATCGCCGACCCGGCGCTTCAGGATCGACTCATCGAGCACGGCTGAAAGCTGAGGCTCAGGGGCGCGAGCCAGCACCTGCTGACGTTGCATCCGGACCCTGACCAGCCGCTCGACCATGCCTGGCGCGATCGGCTCCACCTGGGTGTAGGCGCTGATGATGTGCCGGGCATAAGCCTCTGTTTGTAAGAGACCGGCGACAACCTCAACGTGCCAGATGGCCATCGAGCTCGCCTCGTGCTCGAGGCCGATGAACTGCCGGTACCCGGCGGAAAGGACATCTGCGTGCTCTTCCCACCATCCCTTCCGGGCGGCATCCTCGGCGAGGGAGAGGAGGAGCGTGCGACGGGGGCCGGTGATCTCGTAGTAGTCGAGCAGCCTCCCGACTTCCCCCGGCTTCAAGCCGGTCCTGGCCAGCTCGTATCTGCTGATCTTGGACGGTGACCATTTCAGGGCTGCGGCGACGGCATCTCCGCTCTTGCCCTTGCTCTCCCTGATCCGGCGCAACTCCGCGGCAAGCCGGCGGCGCCGTACCGTGGGGCTTCCTGGCACGGTCATCCGGCGTTCCTCCCTCCTCGCTGCGGGCGCGAGCGGGAACTAGTGTGACAGTCGCATAGATCTTGCGCAGAAGCAATAATGAGACTTTCAGCAGACCTCACGCTGAGATCCGGCGTGGCCGGAACGCCGGTGTGCGCAACGCGGACGAAGCTGCGGTGTCCGTGGCAAGGGCGCTGACCCAGCTCGCTCGCTCTGGCCGGCACTGGAATGGGCAGGTGTCGCAGCAGTCACCCGGCACCCGCTGGATCACATAGCCGCACACGAGCATCATCTGCCCGCCAATGTGAGGTGGGAGACTGTGACCACTCCCCAGGGCGGAGACGGGCCAGCAGCTACGCGCGAACGCCGTTCACCTCGTTTGTGCCACGGTTAGCCGAACGCTATGTCGGCTCAACCGCGATAATACATATAAGGGCTCGCGGGAGCGGCGGCCGCCTGCACGTGGGCACTGGCCCCGTGCCCGGCCGCGGCGGCCATTGCCGGCCCGGTTAGCAATGAGCCCGCCACGCCGAGCGATAGGATAGTTGGAATGATGAGAGATCGCCCGACACGCATAATTCCTCCACGGCGATTCCCGAGGCCAGCGGCTTGCAGCGCGGCCCTGCCTGCCAGCACGGCATATCTGCCGTCCTATGGTGTTATTTCCAGTATCGGTCATTCCATGCGGGCTTAGCTAGCCCTTCTGGGCGTTTTAGTAAATGAAATTCCCTTTTCTTGTTGCAGGCAATTTTTCAGCCCTCATGCGAAGTAATATTCGGGTACCCGTGCACCGCAAGTTCTGCGAAACTTTCAGTGCATGCTGCCACGACACTGGCGATGCCATTGCTACCAGGAAGGCTAGTTAGGCAAAGACTTTTATCCGAAAACAGCCCTTGTGTCCATAATGTTCTAGTAGTAAAATCCACGCCGTGCTCCCCGCCACCCCGGTCGGCGCCTTAGTCGGCCGCGACAGCGAGACTGCGATGCTGGTCAGGTTCATGACGGAGGTGGCCGGCGGGCAGGGCAGGCCGGTGCTGATCGAAGGCGAGCCGGGAATCGGCAAGTCCGCGCTTGTGCGGGCGGCCCTGGCCGAGGCGGCCGGTGCTGGGTGTCAGGTGTTCTGGGGCGCCGGTGACGAACTGGGCCAGGCGTTGCCACTGCTGCCGCTGCTGGATGCGTTACGCGTACGCGAGCCCTCCACCAACCCTCGGCGGAACACCATCGTGCGGCTCTTGCGGGGCGAGTTCACCGCCGATCGTGGCGTGGACCTGTCAGCCGCGCTGGCGGAGCAATTGCTGGCCCTCATCGCCGAGCAGTGCGCCACCGTCCCGACAATCGTGGTCATCGACGATCTCCAGTGGGCGGACCAGGCGAGCGTTGCGCTCTGGGGGCGCCTGGCCAGGTCGGCGCGGCAGGTGCCGCTGCTGCTCGTGGGCATGATGCGCCCCGTGCCGCAGCGCGACGACTTGCTGGCGCTGCGGCGGGCGGTGGACGATGCCGCGCGGCTCCAGCTGACCGGCCTCACCGCGACGGCGGTAGCCGAGCTGGTAGCGGCCCTGGCCGGCGGCAAGCCTGACGGCGGACTGCTGCGGCTGGCCGACGGCGCGGCCGGCAATCCGCTCTACGTCACCGAGCTGGTCGCTGCGCTGGCCCGCAGCTCCAGGCTGAGCATCACCGGTACGGGAGCTGTCGATCTGACGAGCGGTCCCACACCAAGCTCCCTGTCGGCGGCGATAGCGGACCGGCTTGGGTTCGTCCCCGGGCCGGTGCGCAGGGTGCTGCGGGCGGCGGCGCTGCTCGGCGTGGACTTTGCCGTGCCGGACCTGGCGACCGTTCTCGGCCGCGGCGTTGCGGACCTGGTCCCCGCCGTTGACGAGGCACGTGCCGCCGGCGTGCTGGCCGAGTCGGGCGACGATCTCGGGTTCCGGCATCCGCTGATCCGTGCGGCGCTGTACGACGAGATCGCGGTGCCGGTGCGCGCCGCCTGGCACCGCGATGCCGCACGCGCTCTCGCTGAGGCCGGCGCGCCGGCGGACCGGGTTGCCCGGCAGCTGCTGTGGGCAGTCGGCGGACCTGACGGCACGAGCGACCCGATGGATGACTGGATCCTGGGCTGGCTGGCCAGCACCGCAGAGCTGCTGGTCGGCCAGGCGCCCCGGGCCGCGGCAGGTCTCCTCAGCCAGGCGGTAGCGAGCTCCCCGCCCGGCTCGGCCCAGCATGACTGTCTGGTGGGCCGGCTCGCTGATGCTCTCTACCGGATCGGCGATGCGGCCGGGGCCGAGCAGGTGGCGAACCACGCGCTGGCCCATGCCGTCGAGCCCGATCTGCTCGTCGACCTGCACTGGACGCTGGCGCAGTGCCGTATGCAGGCTGGCCGGTCAGCGGAGTCCCTGTCCACGCTGAACCAGGCCCTGGCCTCCCCAGGGATCTCGGCCCGGCACCGCGCCCGGCTGCTCGTGCTCACCGCACGGGCGCACGACAGCCTCGGGGAGATCGAGACCGCTGGCCGGGTCGCCACCGCCGCGCTCGCGGCGGCCTCGGAGGCGGGCGACAACTGGGCGATCGGCTGGGCATTGCATGTGCTGACCATCGTGACCGCGATGCAGGGGCAGACGGCTGACGCACTGCCGCTGTTCGACCGGGCACTGACGGTGACCCAGGCTGATCCGGCACTGACTGACCTGCGGCTGCTGCTGCAGATCAACAAGGCCATCACACTGGGCGGCCTCGACCGGTACGAGGAGGCCCTCACCGCGGCACGGCAGGCCCGGCAGCTCGCGGACAGGGCCGGCACCGTGGTCCGGCTGGCTCAGGCGCATAGCGCCCTGGGCCAGCTGCTCTTCGACACGGGGCGGTGGGACGATGCGATGGCTGAGGTGGAGGTCCTGCACGACGACATGAAGGAGCCCGGCGCGGCCTGCTGCGATCACGGTATCGCCGCCGTGATCTGTTTCCATCGCGGCGAAGTCAACGCGGCGCGCGGCCACCTCGCCGCCGCCGTCCCCTATGCCACGCGGATCGGGAACCGGGTCGTCGGCCCGCTGGCACTGGCCCGCAGCCTGGACCGGGAGCAGGCCGGCGCGCTGCCGGATGCGCTTGCCATGCTGACAGCCGGGTTCGCCGACAACAAGGAAGAACTCGACGAGATCGAGGACCTGTTTCCTGATGCCGTCCGCCTCGCCACCACAACGGGCGACATCGGCACCGCCAAGGCCATCGCGGACCACGCGGTGGCCCTCGCCACTGGGTCGGAGATCCCTCACCGTCAGGCGAACGCGCTCTATTGCCGCAGCCTGCTTGACGATGATGCCACCCGGTTGCTGGCGGCCGCGGAGCGTTATGGCGACGCCGGCCGGCCGCTGCTGTGCGCGAAGGCGCTGGAGGCGGCCGCTGGAGACTTCGTCCGCGCCGACGACCGCGGCCAGGCACGGGCCGCGTTCACCCGCGCCGTGGACATCTATCTCTCGCTGGGCGCCGCTACGGACGTCGCCCGGCTACAGACCAGCTTCCGCGCTCATGGCATCCGCCGCGGCCCGCGCGCCAAACACCGGCAGGCGCGCAGCGGCTGGGACAGCCTCACGCCGACCGAGACAAAGATCGCCGCACTGGTGCAGGGGGGACTGTCCAACCCAGAGATCGCCGCCAGGCTCTTCCTGTCCAGGCGCACCGTCGCGACCCACGTCTCCCACATCCTGAAGAAGCTCGACGTGCATTCCCGGACAGACATCGCCCGTGAGGCAGCGTTGCGCACCATCGCATCGAGGCCATAGCGGCGAGGGAAAAGGCCGGCCCGCAGGGCGTGTCCGTGAATCTGTCGGGGGGCTCACGCTTCACCGGACATAACTGCGATCGCCCTGCGGGCCGGAGTCGTTGTGCTCATCAGGATCGGGGTTGTGCTCATCAAGATCGGACTGGAACGCGAGCGTGAAGTACACGGCCTTGCCCGCCGCGGTCGGGTAGAAGCCCCAGTCAGTCGCCAGGCTGGCGACCAGCATGAGGCCCCGTCCGGTCTCCGCGTCGGCTGGCGCATCCATCAGCGCTGGCGCGGTCCATGATGTGTCGTAGACATCGATTCGCAATTGGCCCCAGGCGCAGGTGATGGCGAGCATGACTGTCTCGCCCGCCTCGTGCCTGATGGCATTGGTCACCAGTTCGCTGGTGAGCAGGACCGCGACTGGTGATTCGACCGGGACATCCCAGGCGCAGATGGCCGCACTGACCTGGCTGCGGGCTTCGGCCGCTGCGGCCACCCCCGCGGCTAGCGAGATGCGGCGTGCGCGGTGAAGGGCCGGGCGGGTCGGCGCCATCGTGTCCATCTGGTGTCCCTTGCCAGGGCCGGTAGTTTCACGACAAATACTTCTGCAAGTTTCAGGCGGAAACATCGGTCGGGTGACGGATCTTTGAAGCCGTGACAGCGACATGGCCGTTGGCTGCTGGCTCAGCTGCCTGTGACCGGGCCTGGCATGCCATCGCGGGAGCGGGGCGGTGCCAGGCTGCCGGGTATCGGGTGGCGGTAGAAGTTCGGTGCCTGGTCGAAGTCGTGGTAGTAGCGGTGGAAGACCGGGGTCGCGGAAGAAGCGGCGGGCGGCACGATCCAGGTCCAGTCCGCCGGGCACGCCCGGCCCTGCTGCTGTTCGCGCTGCATGTGGCGGAGGAAGCGGACTGACTCGGTGTGATGATCGGCGATCGTTACCCCGGCGGAGCTGTACGAGTGCAGGACCGCGAGGTTGAGCTCGGTCATGGCCTTGTCTTTCCACAAGGTCCGGTCGCTGGCCGTGGACAGGCCCATCTGCCTGGCGATTACCGGCAGCTGGTCGTAGCGGTCGATGTCGCCGAGGTCGCGCGATCCGACCTCGGTGCACATGTACCAGCCGTTGAATGGCGCGGTGGGGTAACAGACGCCGCCGACGTCCAGGTACATGTCGCTGATCACCGGCACGGCATACCACCGCAGCCCGAGGCCGGCGAACCAGCCGAGCTCCGGATGCCCGATGGGCACCTCGAGTACCGCATCGGCGGGCACCTCGTGCAGCGTGACAGCCTCGCCGGCCTCCTGCACGAGCAGCGGGATCATGTCGAACCGGCCGGCCGGCCGGCGACCTGGCCAGCCGAGGTCGCGGGCAAGGCGGGTGAGGTTCGCGTTTGCCGGGTCGCCGGTGACGGCGCCGTCGGCGGTCTCGTAAGCCGCATACCGCACGAGCTGCGGGCTGAGGATCCGCGGGCCTGGCCGGTCCGGCATGTCCGGCGCGAACACGGTGATCATCGGCCGGATCCGGCCGCCGTTGGTTGCCTCGCGCAGGTGCGTGACCGACTCGGCTGCGATGTCCGGTGCCGCGGTGACCTCGCGGCGGTCGCGCACCCGCAGGCTCCGCCAGTACAGCCGCCCGATGCACCGCGAGCTGTTCCGCCAGGCGACACGCGCGCCGAACACCAGCTCAGCCGGAGTGTGCTGGTAGGTGCCCGTGGCCTCGATCTCGCGGCGGACGTGCCGGAGCCGCCTGCCGGGCGGTCCCACGTCATTCTCGCTGTGGAACAGCGTGATGAACCGCTCGGCGCTGGCTAGCAGACTGTCCAGGGCGAACGGGTCATCGCCCGCCAAGGACCGCCCGGCAGGAAACGCGGCCAGGTCGGCGGCCAGGCCAGCCTCGCTGTCGCCTGCCGCCACCGGGCAGGCCCGCAAAGACGGGAACATCAAGGACTCCCCGCCCGGCTCCTGGCCGTTGGCGCGGCCACGCGGCTGGCCGCGGTCGGGAATACCCCACTGAGTATCCGGAAGGACCGGACCCTGGTTCAGATGCACGGAAGTCTCCCTGGTAGGGCCTGGGCTGTCCTCGCTGGTGACAGATCGAACTAGGACGCCGCCGCCTTGCTGGCTGCGGCACCGAAATAGTCGCCGCCCTTATGGCGGGGGTTATCGGTTCCCCAGTGCCGCACCCGGGACTGCGGAACCATCTTGGGAATGTGCTTGGAACAGTGAATGTAAGCCTCGGTGACGTGGATCAGGACCCACTGCACTGGCCGGCGGCCGGCCTGCGCAGAATCCGGCATGCCGGGATAGAGTTCCTGCATGTGCGCGGGAGTCACAATGGTGGCCTCACCGTTTATGTGCAGGCCAATGAGATCGTGCGTGAAGTCGGCGAGGAATATGCCGATATGCGGGTTCTGCAGTATGTTACCGAGGCTTGCCATCACACCGTTTCCCCGGTACTCGGGGTAGGCGATGGTGCGGTCCGCCAGGACCCTGATGAATCCGGCGGGACCAGCGCGGAAGCTGCAGTCGCACTCTCCTGAGCTGTCACTCGTGGCGATGAATGCCATTTCCATGCGCTGTATGAACTGCTGCATGACCGGGGTAAGATCACCGGTAACCTGGGTCTTGTAGAACTGCTGCGCTCGCTGCGCCGTGCCGAGCCTCTCCTGAAGAGAACGCTCACCAGAGCCGGGCTGGCACCGGGGAGCGTTGCGTTTCCGCGCCGGCATGAAAGCCCAAGCCGCTGCGTCTAGTACCGTCATTGCCCTGTCCTTCCCCGATCATGGCCGTTTCTCCTGCTGCGGCCCCGGCCCCGGTGACTGGCCCCGGTGACTGGCTCCGGTGGCCTCCCTGGCAGGAACCGCAGCACAAGCGTGCGCCGCCGACCCGGACGCCGGTGTTGCACTCGCCTTGACGCCTGCCTTGCACCCCAGGTCACAGACGTGGCCGAGGCGGCTGAGGGCACGGCTGTCCACGCTCAGGGCGCGATTGCCAGGATCTGCTCGCGGTAATTCAGGACGGCCAGGAGAACGGCTCAGTCCGCTCAGAGCCGGCGCCTGCCGCGGGTGGCCAGGTGCCGCACCAACTACGAGATGCGGCGGTCGGAGACGGGCTGCATGGTCTCAATGCGTATCCGCGCCGACTCCGCCTCTGGCACGCCGAGCCGTTCGAAGATGTCCAGCGCCTGCCTGAACACGATCCGCGCTGCATAGGGCTGCTGCGTGTTGAGCGTCGATTCCGCGATTCCTTCGAGGATCTTGGCCTCCTCGTATGGGTCACCGATCTCCCTGGCCAGCCTGAGAGCGGTGTTGTACTGGTCAAACGCCTCGCCGTAATGGCCGGCCCCGCGACGTATGTCGGCTATCCTGCGAATCGCGATCACCTGCTGGGACAAGTTCCCGATCCCCTCGGCGATCGATCGCGCCTTCTGGTGATAGATCAGCGCCTCGTCGGGACACGCAGCGCTCTGATAAATCGCGCCGATGTCATTGAGCACGTCAGCTTCATCGGGGAGATCGCCGATTTCACGGTATATGGCAAGCGCCCGCCGGTAGGCAGCGAGGCCTTCCTCGTAGCTGCCCTTATAGTGGTGGACGCCCCCGATGTTATGGTACAGAATCGCTTCGTTCTGCGCTCCGCCTATCTCACTGAATATTTCCAGTGACTTCTGGTAGCAGTCGAGCGCGTCGCGATGGTAGCCGCAATACATTTGTATCCGGCCTAGGTTGTTAAGGGTCTTCGCCTCGCCACGCCTGTCGCCGGCGTCACGGTAGAGCGAAAGCGCTTCACGGAGATGGCCCATGGCGTCTGGATAGCGCCCGAGGTGCCAGCAGGCGATCCCGGAATGACTGAGTGTGTTGGCCACGCCGTGGGCGTCCACGACCTCGCGGTACAGGATCCTTGCTTCGTCGAAATAGGCGAGTGCCTCACGGGAACGGGCAGCACGCTGGTGGGCCATGCCTGTCTGGTCGAGGGCTTCGGCCTCGCCTCGCCGGTCGGCCAGCGACCGGTAGATCGCCGCCGCCTCCTCAGCAAGGGTAAGCGTCACCTCGTGGCGGCCGGTCTGCTGGCTGACCGCGCTGAGCTCCAGCGACGCGTGCGCGATCCTGGCCGGGTCAGCGAGGTCGCGGCAGGCCTGCAGGGCGCGCGTGTGGGCCGCGATGGCCTCGTCCCAGTAGGCCCTGGTCTGCATGAAGTCGGCCAGGACGTGGGTGAGATCGGCGCACTTCTGCTTCCATTCATGCCTGCCCGCGTGCTGCGCGGCCTGCAGGATGTTGCGCCACTCTGATTCCAGCCAGCCAGCCGCGTCTTCTTCCGTGCCCAGTGCTGGGCTCGCGGCGGGCAGATAGGTGACCGACACCGGCATCCGTCGCCGGAATGGGTGAAGTACCCGGTCAGCCTTGTCGGCTGTGTACAGATAGTAGTCAAGGAGCCTGGCGACTGCCTCTCTCTGCTCGGGCTCGGGGTCGTCGCGCGCGGCACGCACGGCCGCGTATCCGTGAATGAGGTTGTGGAAACGGAACTGGCCGCCTGGGGCTCGTGCCAGCAGGTGATGATCAAGCAGGGTGACGAGGGCTTTTTCGGCCTCGGCGAGGGTGCAGCCGCCGAGGGCTGCGGTGGCCTGCAGGCTGGCATAGGTGCAAGGGCTCACGCCCAGCCGCCGGAAGAGCCGCTGGTGGTCGGGTTCCAGCGCACCGTAGGACAGGTCGAAGGCAGACATCACCTCTGGGCTTGCGGCGCCCGTGCCGCCAAGGCGGGCGGGAGAGTGCGACAGCTCCTCGACCAGGTCGGCGAGCCTGGGCGGGTGGTCTTGCGCGACCCGCCCGGCGGCGAGCTGGATGGCGAGCGGCAAGCGCCCGCACAGTCCCACGGCCGTGGTGACCTTATCCACGTCCTCGGCCCTGTCCTGCCCCGCGATCCGCCGGAAGAGTGTGACCGCGTCGTCGACGGACAGCACGTCAAGGGTCAGCGTGCAGGCGCTCTCAAGGCCGGGAAGCTTGCGCCGGGTTGTGATCAGGATCAGGCATCGGCCAGCCACCGGCAGGAGCGGGCGGAGCTGGTCATGCCCAGCGGCGTCGTCGAGGATCACAACGGCACGACGGCGGCTCAGCTGGGCCCGCCACAGCGCGGCGCGCTCGCCGATAGCGTCGGGTATCTGCGTAGCCGGCACGGTCAGCATCCCGAGCAGGCGGTGCAGTGCCTCGGCCGGGTCGAGCGAAGGGCTCCCGCGGTCGTGGGTGTGAAGGTTGAGGTAGAGCACCCCGTCGGGGTACTGCCCGGAGACGACGCGGGCGGCGTGGACCGCCAGCGCGGTCTTTCCCACGCCGGGCATGCCCTCAATCACGGTGACCCGGGGGGTGTCGCCGTGATCTGCGGTGAGCAGCCCGAGCTCCTGGCTGCGGCCCACGAACTCCGCCGTCTCTGGCGGAAGGGTGTCCGTCCGTGGCAGCCGGCCGGGACGCTGGGTGGCGAGCCTGACGGCGAGGTCAGGGTCACCGCTCAGGATTCGCTGATGGAGTGCGGACAGCATGGGCCCCGGCTCGGTGCCCTGCTCATCGATCAGGCGGCGGCGGGTTTCCCGGTAAAGGCTCAGTGCGTCACCCGGCCTGCCGCTCCAGTACAGGGCCGCCATCTGGTGGGCGGTCAACGTCTCATCCAGCGGGTAAAGAGCCAGCAGATGGCGGAGCTCCCCTACCAGGTCGGCATGCCGGCCAAGCTCAAGCTCGCACTCGACGCGCGCCAGGATGGCCGCCCGCCGCTCCTCTTCGAGGCTGTCGCGCATCCGCGCCACCCAGTCGCCGCGGATCCCGGCCAGTGCCTGGCCCCGCCAGAGCCCATCCGCCTCGCGCAGCAGCAAGGCTGCGTGGTCGTAGTCGCCGCTGGTGGCCAGGGCATCCGCTTGCCGCCGCAGCCGGCGGAACCGGTGCACGTCGGCCGTCTCAGGCTCGACATCGAGCAGGTAACCGTTGGCGCGCCCCACCACCCGCACGCTGTCACCGAGGGCCTGCCGCAGTGACGCCCGGAGCCTGGCGATGTAGACCGACAGGCTCTCCCGGGCCTTTGGTGGTGGCCGCGTATCCCACAGCCGGTCGATCAGAGCCTCAGCCGGCACTATCGTGCGCGGCGTCAGCAGGAGGATAGCCAGGACACACCGTGCCCTGGCCGACCCAAGATCACGTAGCTGACCAGCCGACCACAGCTCAATCGGACCGAGCGCCCGGAATTCATGATCGCCTTGCATTTCCACCGCCTGTGGGCAAGCTCGCAGCTGGTACCGGCAGGAGATGCTCGGAAACATCCGCCGCGTTAATACCCTGTCGTGGGCAGTTCCCACTCCAATCCTGACAGAGTTAGCCAGAATGAGGAATGGTCAGCGTCGGTTTGCGTGATGCACTGAAATTTTCAGCTCAGGTTTCATGATTCGGCTCGCCTGTTTGCAATACCATTTTAAAAATAGCGTCTTTTTCCCGCATAATAGCTGTGGTTGACGATGGCCCGGTAATGGCGGGTGATGACCGGTGCTGTACGTGCTGGCGTGATGTGACGTAGCTCATGAGGCGCCCGTTGTTGCTGGGGCTGGGGGAGGCTCCCGGTAGAGCAAGTGGTGCCTATAGGCCGTCTTCCCGGAGGCACGGCGTCCTGAGCCACGGACGACACCACGGCACACCGGGCACCCTGCCGCCCGAATCGATCCGAATGTCATGTCCCGAGATGGGTTCTGGTGTAGTTTCTCCCTCCGGGAGGCTCCGCTTTCACTGCAACTTTCAATGCAACAAAGGAGGAGATCTTCCCATGGAGACCCACAGGTGGTCACGGCACGGCATCAGGCGGACCAGCGGAACGGTGGCCGGCGCTCACCGTGAACTCTCGACTGGGCGCGCGTGGGCGACGCGCGCGATTCTCGCCCTCGCTCTCGCGCTGGGCGGTCTTGCCGTCGCAGCGGCGGCATCGCCGGGGCACAGCGGTGGTGGCGTTGCCCAGGCGAGTGCACATCCCTGGATGTACTGACACCTGATCGTGCCCGGTGGTGGCCGGGCGCTATCGGCCACGCAGGAGTGGTGCGGGCGCTCGCGGGCAGACAGCCTGTCCGCGCGCGCCTGGCCTGCCACCCCGCCCCAGAACGCACCCCGGCCCAGAACGGGCAGCGCGGAATTGCGCCCAGGTCAGCGACGGTGGGCCGGGCTTGACGCGGCGGCAGGCGGGTACTGCTGCGGTGGGGATCATCCGGGGGCGGAGTCCGCTGCTGGCGGCTCCGGGAGTGCGGGGGGCTTCACAATCGTGTTCGGCTATCCGGGCGTGCGGGCACCTGACTGGCGTAACGACCGGGGCGCAGGCAGTGATGCGCCATGCTGACCTCAGCGCCGCTCCGGAAGGCCGCGGTGCTGTCCAGCGCAGGGCTGGTCACCGCCGTCCTGGCCACCGCTGGCCTGGCCGGGGCACTGCCCAGTGCGGCGGCGAACGACGGCCTGGCCGCGCCACGGAACGGCCACCCGACGTCGTCGGCCTACCAGGTACTCCAGCAGGACATCATCATCGACGCTGACATCTGGGCCCCCAAGCCCGAGATGATGGCCGCCGGGCTGGGGTTCACCACCATCATCGGCGTGCCGAATCTGAGCACCAGCAACCTGGCGCTGAGCAGAACCCTGACGGTGCTGGCAGGCGGCGCGTGGAACACCGTTCACTGCGCCAAGGGCGAGACGCCGTCGCTGTCCAACTACACCTCGGCGGTGACACCGTCGGGGGTGCAGCTGACCTACGGCCAGAAGGTGTACTACTCGGACGGGCTCCCGATCGAGTTCAGCTGGCCGATCCTGCCGAGCACCCTCGAGCCCAGCGACTTCCGGGTCAACCTGAACGACGGCACGAGCGTCACCCCGCAGGTGGCATCCATCTGGCCGAACTTCGAGTACAACGAACGCTCGGTGGCCGTCGTCTTCGGGCATTTCGGGAACCGGGTGCCGCCGGACGAACCCGGCGCGATCTACCCGACCTCGGTCCAGGTGGTCCGCGGTGCCTCGGTGCTGCGCCTGGTGGGGCCGCACCGGCGGATCGTGAGCGCGGTCGGGTTCAGTGCGAAGTCCCGCGGCTCGCCCTACACCGACCCTGGCGTGCCCCCGGCCGACCGGGGCGGCCCGACCCTCGTCGCCGCCAAGCTCAGCAAGATGTCGGCCGTCGGCGACACCGGGCCCAGGATCTTCCAGCAGAACCTGCCCAACAACGGCGTGGCACTCTACGGCCGCCAGGCGAAATTCCGGCTGCGCGTGTACACGACGGGCGGCATGAAGCCCAACGGTGTGAGTGCCCTCCTCCCGACCGACTACGACCGTTTCTTCCGGATCGACGCCGTCACCACATCGGGGAGGACGGTCCAGCTCACCAGGTCCGGCAAGAACTACACCATTGACGGGCACACCCTGCGCGTCGTGGGCCTCGCCGATCTGGGCCGGAAGGAGGCGCACTACGACGACTGCTACAACGAGGACGGCGACAACTACATCGACATCATCCTGGACGGCAGTGAAGCCGCCGCGCGGCGGATCACCACCGTCGAGATCCCGTCAACGGGCCGTTATGCACCCCTGTACAACCCGGGCGGCCCCGGCAACAACCCCGCACCCGGTGTCCGCTACAGCGCGCCGAGCCCGCCGATCTCCCAGCACGTCACGATCGCCCTGGGCAACCCGATGACCGTGACCTACATCCGGTGCCCGCACAAGTCCCGCCGCCACCCGTGCCAGCCGTGAGCCCGGCGCCGGGCCCCGGCCGGCCGCGGCGGGGGACACCAGGTGGCAGCCATCTCAGCCCAGATCGCGCCGGGCGAACAGAACGCCGCCGCCGATGACGAGCGCGACCGCGACCGCCAGCACGGACACCGCGCCTGCCATGCGCAGCCCGTGCGCCAGCGGCTCGTTGCCGAGCACCAGGTAGTAGGGCGAGATCGGCCGGGCGGGCCGCAGCGCACTGGTGACCTGGGCGAGGGCGTTGATCAGGTAGCTGGCCACGGCCACCAGCGAGGCCACGCCACGGGCGGCACCCGGGCTGCCGGTAGCCGCGCCGACGGCGACCGCCACTGCGCCGCAGAACAGGCCGAAGATCCCCAGTGCTGCCGCGCCGGAGGCGATCGCACCGATGCCCAGGCCCATGCCCAGCATGGCAGAGAAGATCCACAATGCGGCGCCGGTGGCGATCATCAAGGTGGCGACGGCGATCACCAGGGCGGCGAACCGCTGTGCGAGCAGCTGTGCCCGCGACACGGGTGCGGACAGAGTGACCTCCAGGCCACCGCGGTCCTCCTCGCCGGCGATCGCGGCGGAGCCGGCCGTAATGGCATAGACCGCGATCAGCGCGGGGCCGAGGAAGCCCATCAGCTCGACCCCGAGGTACCCGGCGGGGGTGCTCAGGTCGATGGTCCCGCTCGCGGTGAACAGGGCGCGGTAGGTCTGCGGGAGCGTGTCGAACAGGTTCCGCCAGCTGGTGTTGCCCCTGACCGACGGCCAGATCACCGCATAGATCGCGATCATGCAGGCGAACGCCGCGGCCCAGGTGGCCAGTGCCCGCCGCCCGGCGCGCAGTGCTTGACGCGTGATCTCGCCATGCCGGGCGATCCCGGCACGTGCCGCGGAGATGGCAGTCATTGCACAGCCTCCTCCCCGTACAGGGCCAGGAAGGCGTCTTCCAGGTCCGCCTCGCGGGAGTTCAGGTCGAGGACGTGGTAGCGCCCCAGCGCCTTGATCAGCGGATCGACAACCCCCTGCATGGTGCAGTGCAGCACACTGCCGTCCAGCCGCACGTCCGTGATGCCCGGCACCCCGGCAAATGCATCCGGCGGCGGCGGCGAGCCGAACCGCACCTCGACGGTGTGCCGGGCTTTCTTGCGCAGCCCGGCCAGGCTTTCCAGCATCAGCAGCCGGCCTGAGCGGATGATCGCCACGCGGTCGGCGACCCGTTCCACCTCGGACAGGATGTGCGAGGACAGCAGGATGGCGGTCCCGGCATCGGCGCGTTCCCGCAGCATCCGGTGGAATTCCTGCTGGACCAGCGGGTCCAGCCCGCTGGTCGGCTCATCCAGCAGCAGCAGCTCCGGGTCGCCGAGCAGTGCCAGCAGCACCCCCACCTTTTGCCGGTTGCCCTTGGACAGCTCGCCGACTGGGCGGTCGAGATCCACATCCAGCCGCTTGGCCAGGTCAGCGGTACCCGGATCGTGGCTGCACCCGCGTAGCCGCGCCAGGTGCCCGGCGATGGCCCGGGCGCTCATCCGCGGCCACAGCCGCAGGTCGCCAGGCAGGTAGCCGGTCCGGGCGTGCACCGCGACGCTGTCCCGCCAGGTATCCAGGCCGCGCACCGTGGCCGAGCCCGCGGTGGGCCGGAGGTAGCCCATCAGCAGCCGCAGGGTGGTGGTCTTCCCGGCACCGTTCGGCCCCAGGAAACCCATCACCTCCCCAGCGCGAACCTCCAGGCCCAGCCCGTTCAGCGCGAGGACCCGCCCGTAGTACTTGGTCAGCGATTCCGTACGCACCACAGGCTCGCGGCTGTCCATCCGCGTCACCCACCTTCGCTCACTCTCAGGCTGGTGCGTGCTGCCGGCATCCGGAAGGTCCGCAGGTCCCGGGCCGCCGGGCCGGATGTCCCGTCCGGTCGCTGTTGACGGCATCCAGCCCATCGTGGTTCATCAGCCAGAAGGGCTTGGCTTGGCGACTTGTCCGCCCCAGCACCGGCACGGCCTACCAGACCCTGACCGAGCAGTGGTGAGCTGCTGGCGGCGTGTTCGGGCTGGGCCAGTCCATCTGAGTTGGTACCGCGGTAGGGGCGACGAACCGGCTGTGTTCCAGCTTCGTCTCCGCCGCCGCGATGACACTGCGCTCAAGGCTGTCGGGCATGACACCGGATCCCTCCGATGCGGACCACTATGGGCGGGGTGCAGGATCGGATCTCCGGCCGGTCAGCGCGACGGCGAGACCTGCCCGGTCGAATCGGGCGATGAGGCTGGGCTTGCGGTGATGCTGCCGGCGCAGTAGCACGTATCGCTGGATAAACTCCTCGGCGTGGTCGGCGCGCTGGGCGACGGCCTGCAGGTCTTTGAGCAGATCGACCGCGGCGTCGTAGTCACCCGGCTTCCGGGTGTCGATCAGCGCGCTGACGCGTGCCCAGGCCGTTTCCGGGTCGCGGGCCAGGGCCTCCAATCGCTTCTCGAGGGCCAGCGCGCGCTCTCGTGCGTGGCGGGCGTCCAGCGCGGCACGCACGGCTCCGGCCCGTCGCTGGCGCTCGTGACGAGCTTCGGCGGCGGCGTCCAGCAGTTCGGCCACCCTGCGCCGGGGACGGCTGTCGCTCGCGGTGTCGGGTTCACCGCGGAACCGGCGCCGCAGCTCCATCTGGACATGGGCCCCATGGCCTTGGGCAACCCGGTGGAGGAGCGTGTCCTTGTCGCTCGCCGGCAGATCCTTGATCCATCTGGCCAGCTTGCCAGGATCGTCTTTCGTCTCGGCCAGGGGCGGGCTCGCCTGGGCTGCGATCGTGAGCAGGTCGGCGTCGAGGCGGAGGAAGTCGGCCAGGGCGCGCTGTGGTGCGGTCAGGACTCCCAGGCCGGCGGGGACCGGTGGTTCGAGTTCGTCTTCTTCGTCGTAGTCGAAGGCGTCCTCGTCGCGTTCCCAGGTTCCGTAGGCCGCCAGCCAGGCCAGGTAAAGGGGACGCAGGTCCCCGGCGGCAAGTTCGGCGCGGACGCCCACGATGACCGACAGGGAGTCCTCGGCCCCTTCGACCCAGTCCCCGCTTTCGTCTTCGCTAGTCAGATCGAGAATGAGGTGTTCACCGGAGGCCCAGGCGGCCAGGTGGGGGTCGATGCAGTACTGCTCGGCGACCTCCAGGCTGAGGAGTGCGCGGGGCAGGCGGAGCATCACCTGGTGAATGCCCCAGTTGGTGAGGTAGAGATGGGCGTCGTAATAGCGCTCCATCATCTTGCGCGGATCGCCGCGGAAGTTCCCCCAGTGATACTCGTTGGTGAAGCTGGTGGCGGTGACCCGGGCACGGGTAGACAGCGCACGGACCTCGGCCTGCTGTCGTTCGTCCAAGGGATGGTCGACGGCCAGGAACTCGTAGTACTGGTACTCGCTCATAATCGCTGCCGTCAGGTGGCCCAGCGCCGGTAGGCGTCGATCCATTCGGCACCGGCCGGGGGCGGGATGGGCAGCGGCAGATCCAGGATGCCGACGGCCTGCCGGTGCTTCCCGCGGGAGCAGATCGCGGCAGTCCCGCTGCCGGATAGCAGGTCGATCTTCGTGACAGTCACCTCAACGCCCAGGACGGTGGTCCGGAATGGGACGGCCAGATGCTCCTCGATCACGACGTGAAAACTGCCGGACTGCTCGTACTCGTCGTAGGCGTCCACGGTGGCCTGCTCGACCAAAGCATCCAGTTCAGCGTCGCTCAGCCCTGCCACGTCCCGCAGCTTACTGAAATGGCAGGGCGCGGGGACGCGGGTACGACCATCTTCACGGCCGCTGGGGCGGGGCACCGTGGCAGCGATTCTGGCGAACCCCCGGTACACCGGGCGGCAGGTGTGGAACCGGCAGCGCACAGACTGCGATCTGATCGACCCGGCCAATACCGGGTTGGGCCACCGGCGGGTGCAGCGGTGGAACCTGCCCGAGGGCTGGGTCATCTCGGCCAGGCCCGCCCACCCGGCGCTGGTGCACCCGGCGGCCAGATGCCGGTTCACCTCTGCAACCCGGCCGGCGTCAACATGGGTGCGGTGTTCCGGACTGACACTCGTGCAGCCCAGCCCTGCTTCGGGACGGGCCGCGGGCCGTGATCTACAGCGCCAGGCGTGGCAGTGGGCTCTGGCCAACAGGACCGGTGAGGGGCTCACTGCCAGCGGCTACGGCCGTTACGAGCGCTACGGACGCGCCTGGTCAAGCGCGTCGGCTCCGCGGGCGAACTGAGCCACGACAAGAAGTTCGCCGAGATCACCAGGATCCTGGCGGCAGATGTCCGCAGAAGCGTGCGACGGCTCGCGCCATCCCTGACCTAACGTTGCTCGTTCACTGCATGCGGGTTCGCGCTGCTGGGCGATGGTGCGGCAGGCCCAGAGCCTTGTAG
>DATKRG010000319.1:0-1555 GCA_035532275.1 Streptosporangiaceae bacterium
GGTCGCCGTCCCGGCCGCGACCGCCCACGGCACTCCGGCCACGCCGTAACCGGAGTGGAGCATGGCCACCGCTCCCCCGATGGCCAGCAGGTCACCGAAATGACCGCCGATCTTCAGCGCCCGCAGCCCGGAGGCGAGCACCAGGACAAGCAGCAGCCCCAGCCCGATCTTCCCGGCCAGCGTCTGCAGGTGACGCTCGGCCACGTACGCCGCCCCGCTGAACACGGCGACGCCGACAAGGGAGTGGGTGCCGTGCCGGTGCCCGCCGGACACATGCTCGATCAGCCACGCGAACCCTTTGGTCACGAACCCGAACGAGCCCGCGACTGAGGCGTCGGGATGGTCGATGTCGGGCAGCACCGCCGCACCCGCGGTGACGGCGGCGCCGACGGCCACATGGGCGGGGTCCAGGTGCCAGACGAACTGCCCCATCGCCACGCCCGCGACCAGGCCAGACAGCGCGTGGGTGCGCCCCATCATGTCAGCCACCCGCCCCGCCGCTCGCAACCCTGCTCAGGCGGCAGAAGCTACCAAGCTGAGGCAAACCAGCGCCAGCACGACACGCCACCCAACCTGCACCCGTCAAGAGTTTCCCGTTCTTCACGATCCACCGACGGTGCCGGTGGTTCGCCGGCCAACGGCTACGGCCGGAGGTTGGCGAGGACCCCGCCGGCGACGGCATCGCCTCTGGCCCGCCGGTAGCTGGAGCGGGCGTGCGCGTGCGCGGGGCGTGCTAGCACGGTCAGGTGACGACTATTACCTTGACACCAACTGCGTCGTAGGTGCCGCGTGCTCGAGCGTCCCTGGTAGCCAGGGCAGCCCCGTGCTCTTGCGCGGCCAGCGCCACGAGCGCGTCGTAGACGGCGCCGCCTGCGATGCCGAGGCGGCTGAGCGTGTCCGGCAGCGCGCGGGCGCGGCGGCTGCTCAGCACCAGTGGCGCCGGGAAGCGGGCCTTGATCAGGCGGGCTGCGTCGGCGGGTGCCAGCCGGGCATCGCCGGGCAGCCTGGTCAGGACGGAGTAGGTCTCGGCAAGGGCGTGACCGCTGAGGGTGATCTCCTGCCCGTTCCACCAGCGGGCCACGGCCGCATGGTCATGATGCGAGCGGACCAGCAGCGGGACGGCGACGCTCGTATCGACGGCGACCGTCACCTGCGGCCAGCGTCGATGAGGGCGAAGATCACGTCGTCGTCGACCGGGGTCTCGCCGGCCGCGACGAGGACGCCGTCCTCCTCGACCAGGCGCGCCGTCCGGCCTGTGGGAACGAGCTGCGCGCCGGCGCCGTAAGCCGAGATGTCGACCTTCGTGCCGGGGAGCAGGCCCAGGGCGTCGCGGATGGGCTTGGGCAGCACGACCCGGCCGGCCTGGTCGATGACGGCTTCCATGGGAAAATGATACCATCGCGATCCCACTTCACCACCACGGCCACCAGCCAGGCCAGCGCCGCCAGCATGAGCGGCGCGACGACCCACCGTTCCGGCCGGGTGCCAGTGGTGAACGCCAGCGGCTCGGGCAGCAGCCGGAAGTGGACGCGCGACAGCGGCCACACGATCGGGA
>DATKRG010000320.1:0-1427 GCA_035532275.1 Streptosporangiaceae bacterium
CGGACTCAAGCTGCGGTCTCCCAGGCCGACGCTGCCGTGCATGACCACGTGGCCGTCCTGCGCGATCGGGGCATCAGCTGGACCCGGATCGGGGAAGCGCTCGGCGTGTCGAAGCAGGCAGCATGGGAGCGGTTCTCCGGACAGGACTGACTGCACCACCCGAGCCGAGCGGCTGACCATGCCCCTGGCCCGTGAAAAGACCACTCCCCGAGCAGGGGAACCGCGACAAGGACCGCGAGTGCCCGGCCGGCACGTTCGGCAGCAAGTGGGGGACGCCGAAAGGCATGCAGCGGGCCGGCGCGAAGGTCACCGAGGGCCGGTTAGGTGATCCCGGCCGCGGGCGTTTCCACGTATGGTGCACGCGGCATCAGGTTACGCCGGGGCCGAGCGCCCGGCGATCCCCTGCAAGAGCTTCGGCGAAACTCTCCGCCAGCCGCTCGCCGGGGTAGCGCGCCGCCAGGTCGCGGGCGAGGTCGGCAGCGCGCGGCACGAGCTGGGCGCTGCGGCGGCGGTGGGTCAGGGCAGTGGTGCCGAGGGCGGCCGCTTCGTCCAGGTCGCCGCGCCGGTCGGCGAGCACCGCTAGGTCAAGCTCACTGATCGCCACCCGCATAGGCCAGCGTCCGGCGCTATCGGGCCCGGCGCTGGTGACGACGTAGCGGGCGTGTTCCTCAGCGGCGGCGTCATCGGTGCCGAGCCAGGTCAGGATGGTGCCGGCGTAGAACTCGAACTTGGCGGCGTCGAACGCGAAGTGATTCTCCGGATGGGACGGCTCCGGCCGCTGCCGCAGCGGGCGCCGCGCTTGCCATTGTGGCCGCCTTCGCGATCGGTTACTCCACCGCCAGCGGGCATGTGACCGTGCGGACCGTCACCCGGACGGTGGTGAAGACCGCACCGCCTGTCACGGTGACCCGCTGGCGGACCCGGGTCGTCCACCGCACCCGGACAGTGCCCGGACCGGCTGGGGTGGACTGCGGAGTGGCTGACGGGCTTCCCTACCCGCCTGACTCGGGGATTATGAGTTACCTGACCACTTGCGCGGTGTCCTGGCGCGTCTCCACCCCCGCCGCGCTGGGCACCGACCTGGTGCTGACCGACCCGGCGGGACAGTCGAACTCCTGGAGCCTCACGCTGGCCGGCCAGTAGGGGCGGAGCAGAGGCAAAGTCCCTGGCTGATGGCACCCCGGCCGCTGGTCGGGGTGAAGGAGTGACGCTGGCTACGGCCCCTTCTCCTCCTCCAGCGGCCACCGTTCGTCACCAGTCCCTATGAGCATCTGCACATCCCACCTGTCCTCGATGCGCCGCACCCGCAGCGAGTCCACGGCCATCTGGTCCAGCCGCAGCATTCCGCCCCCCAGGTGCTTCACCTCACCTGGCAGTTTGCCGCCCAGATAGTCGCGCAGGATGCCGGGCGATGCCGCCAGCCGCTC
>DATKRG010000321.1:0-3571 GCA_035532275.1 Streptosporangiaceae bacterium
GCGTGGGTCACATAGATCGTGCTGGTCCGCGGGTTGATGGCGAGCGCGGCCGGCCCGCTCCCGCCCGGCGCGGGGTTCGGAACGCTGATCAGCGCCCGGTCCTTCCGGCACCCGCGGCTGGTGACCGCGTTGCAGGTGGCCACGTTCACCATGGCCAGGGTGCCACTGGCGGTGCGTGGGCGGCCGGCCGTGACATACGCCGTGCGGACGGCGCTGTCGAGGGCCATGGCGATGGGGTACTGCCCGACCCTGACGTCCCGGGCTGCCGGCCTCACCGCATGGGCCGCCCCCCGCGGGGGGTCATCCTGCCAATGCCAACCTCCACCCCCACGATGAGCAGGACCGCTGCCGCCGCGGCGGCCGGCGCGAGCACCCGCGGCCAGCGCCGGGGCCTGCGCTGCGGGACGGCGAGCGGCCGCAGGCCGTCCTCCCGGACTGTGTCCGCCGCCTCCGCCAGTGCCGTCCTCAGCCAGTCCTCCGCGCCGCTCATGCTTCCCCCCCGAGCCTGCGGGCCAGCGCGGCGAGCCCGCGGGCAGCCGTGGACTTCACCGTGCCGGGGCTGATTCCCAGCATGCTGGCGATTTCGGCCTCCGACAGCCCCACGTAGTACCGCAGGACGAGCACTTCCCGCCGTCTGAATGGCAGGCCGGCCAGTGCCGTGATGACCCGCATGCGCTCCTGGGAGCGGATCATCTCCTGCTCCGCCGAGTCCTGCGTGACCTGCTCGGACAGCCTGCCGTGCATGCCCGCGAACCGCTGCGCGACTGCCCGCCGGCGAAGCTGTGACCGGCACCCGTTGAGGACCGCGGTCCGCACGTAGGGAAGCGCGTCCTCCCCGCCAGGCCCGTGCGCCCACCGGGCGTGCAGCCTGGCGAATACATCCTGGACAACGTCCTCGGCCGTCGCCTGGTCGCAGACCAGCAGCAGCGCGAGCCGCACGAGTTCGGCGTGCCGCCGCTGGAACAGGGCGGACAGGTCGGCGGCGGCTGGCTTGCCCGCGGGCTCGGCCGGCGCCAGATGCCGTCGCTTCGGTACCCGCTCGGGACGGAGGGGTGCATCACATCTGTTGTACGCGTCACCGCGGATTTCGTTGCCCGTTCACGAGTACGCGTTTGCGGGTGGGCAGGACCTCGCGTCCGGGGCAGAGGTAGTGACGGCACGGCGAAAGCGGCGCGCGGGGGATCCGCTGGCGCCGGCCCGGCACAGATCTGCCGATCTCAGTGGGTGAGGAACTCGTTCATGGTGCTGACCTGCGCGTGGTCACTGGTGAAGCCCAGTTCCGGCAGGCTCCAGGCGTCCTCGATGGTGCGCAGCAAGGAGTAGTGGTTGTAGGGGACGTTGCTGACGAAGTGGCGCGGGCCACTGGGGTCGATGACGATCGCCGGAACCAGCGCGCCGCCATACACCCCGCCAGGCCAGGTGGAGCTGATCTCGGGATCGCCCGCTGGCAGGACCGGCGAGTCACAGCACCCGGCCGGGGAGTCCCAGCCGCCGTTGGCGGTGTTGCCGGTGTAGTCGCCCTCGTCGGCGACGATGAAGATCGCGCTGTGCGGCGTCCATGCCCGGCTCGACATGATCGTGGTCACCGCGCCGTGGACGAAGGCGTCGGCGTTCTGCTTCAGCTGCACGTCATACGGGTCGTCATTGGTGGTGTTGTACGGGCAGGGGGTCTCGGGGTGCCCGGTGATGGTGTCATACACGCCCCCGTGCATGTCGTTGCACTGATCCGGGCTGATGAACACGAACCGGGGCGGGCGGGCGCTGCTGAGATCCCCGGCCAGGTCGGTATAGGGCTTGATGTTCGCGACCCGGGCCGGGTTGCCGCGAATGTCGGTGAACAGCGCGAACGGGTCGTGCTTGGACGCGTAGAGCGGGTCAGTGCTCGATGGCCAGAAGTCGGCCAGCGGATCGGCGGCTGGCAGGGCCTCCATGTAGGCACCCCAGCTGATGTGCGCAGCCTCCAGCTCGTCGATCAGGTTGGTGTGGTCGAACCTGTTCGCAGGATTGTCGTTGTTGATGAACCAGTTCGAGCCGCTGATCATCGCGACGTAGTTCGGCTCGCTCGGGTGCGTCACCCCGAAGTAGTCCGCGGCGTCACCGTACTGGTGCGCCAGCGAGGTGATGAACGGTGTGTTCGGGTCGCCGATCACGCTTTGCTGGGAATGGTTCTCGAGCATGATCACGAAGACGCGATCAAGCTGCACGTGCTGCCCACCCCCACCGGAGCCACCGGTGGCGGCCATGCCGCTCGCCGCGGGCAAACCAACCGTCAGCAGCGCGGCGACGCCAGCGGCGGCGATGACCTTGGCCCGGCCTGTCCTTAAAAGCATTCCTACCTCCAGCTCTGGGGATACGGGGCCAGGCAGGGCCTGGCCACCCCCTTTTCCTACGCTTTGCCGGAGGATGAGACAAGGCGGCGTCCCCCGCCCATCCGGGCGCCCGGCCCGGCGAGCCGCGGTGCCGTGGCTCGCCCCGGCGGTGGCGCAGCGGCTACTCTCGCGGAACAACAGCCGCGGTGGGAAGCCAGCCGGCCCCGCCAGGCAAGAGCCGCCGATGCCAGCTGGGAGCAGGCCGATGCAGGACGGGCCACGTCTTCTGATCGCCGCCGCGCTGGCCAAGATCATTGAGCCCCTGCTGCGGCAGTCCCTGCCCGACGCCACGGTGCGGATCGCCGAGGACCGGGCCGCGGTCGAGCGCGCGGTCAGCGGCCGGCTCCGGTACGACGTGGTGGTCGCCGACCTCACCTGGAACGACTACGCCATCGAGTACTCGTTCGACGGGCTCGACGTGCTGAACATCCTGCGGGGCACGGGCAGGCAGACGCCGGTGATCTTCGCCGCGCAGGGCCACGGGGTCGAGCTCGACCATCTGGACGAGGCGGTCGAGCAGCCCGAGGTGGTGGGCATCTACCGGAAGGCTGCAGGACCGCAGCCGTTGGTGGAGGCCGTGAACATCGCGGTCCGCGGTGGCAGCCTCACCGGGCCGCTGTTCCCCCCGGGCGGCAGCCCCGCGGATGTCCCGCGCATCCACACGTATTTCGGGAAGGGGAAGGGGACGACCGCGGCCCGCCTGGCCGGGGCGATCGCCTCCGGCCGGGCCGTCAACCACGAAACGCTCGCCAGCACAGCGCATGTGGGCTACGACACCGCCGCCAAGATCGTCGACTACCTGGGGCCCCTCATCAGGGACCGCGGCGAGCACAGCCACGAGCTCAAGATGACCCCCGAGGTCGTGTACCGGTGGTGCGGTGAGCACGCCAGGTACATCCTGAGCTGGTGCCGCCGCAACGGCCATGACGACATCGCGGCGCGTGTCACCCCGGCCGGGCATGCGGAATCTTGCATGCCCGGGGCGTGATCCGGCAAGGATCTGCCTGATCAGTTCGCGCGAGGGCACTGCCCGCCGATTCTGGATATAACTTGAATTGGCCGACGCTGAGCCGGGTACGGCCCGAGGGCGGGGGGGCCTCGTCCGCTGGCCACCCAGGTCGCTGCGGGCAGCGTCGGCCCTCAGGGCGCTCCGGGTGGGATGAATGGCAGGCCGGGGGGCGCGCCCTGCTCGATGAGCCGCA
>DATKRG010000322.1:0-9002 GCA_035532275.1 Streptosporangiaceae bacterium
GGCGGCGCGCAGGACGTCCATGACGTTGCGGCCGTGCTTGCGGGCGGTGTCGGTGTAGCTGCGGATGTCGAGGCGGTCCTGGGTGGTGTTCTCGCTGGTCAGCCGTCCGGAGATCTTCTGCTGGGTCTTGAGGGGCCGTACGCTGCGCTCGCTGATGTTATTCGTGGGCCAGATCCTGGTGTCATCGCAGAACCGGGTCACGTCGTCGGGGCGGTCGCGGCAGAATTCGAGCAGGTCACGGCCGGGGCGCTGGGCGGTAGTGTGCTTCGGGCCGGGGATCCGGGGGACGCTGGACAGCCCGGCGAGGACGGCGTGGCGGAACTCCCGCAGCAGCGGCCCGGCGATGTCCGGGGGAATCTGGGGCTGGCCGGCGTCGCGGGCGGAGTGCCAGGCGGCGATCAGGCCGCGGAGCGCCCGCTGGGCCTGGACCGGCCAGACGGCCTTCGGGTAGCTCTCGGCGGCGTCCTCATAGTCCCTGATCAGGTGGGCCAGGCAGACCTGATTCCCGGTGATGTGCTTCCAGTCGCCGTGGAAGTAGTTGACGTACCGGTCGGAGACGACGATGCCGGCGAAGGCGGGCAGGATCCCGAAGTCCCGGAACGACTTCAGGGTGCGCCGGCCCAGGAAGAACAGGGAGTACATCTCGGTGACGGCGGCCTGCACGTATTTCCTGGTCCCGGCGGGCCCGCACCGCAGCGTCGTCTCACCGGACCCGGCGACCGCGGCGGCGGTGATCAGCGTCTTGATCAGCTTCACCACATCAGCGATCACATCGGCTGTCCTGGCCAGGCAGGAATGGATGAAACCCGCCGAGACTTCCGCGCCGGTCAGGTCCGCGATCAGCTCCGCGCACCGCGCCACCGGAACATGCTGGTAGACCACCAGGTAGACGGCCAGGGCGCGCAGGTTCGGGCCGATGCTCACCGCCGAGGCCGGCACCCCCGCCGGGCGGTCCGCCACGTGCAGCGCCCCGCACCCGCACCGGGCCTCATGCAGGTCATGCTGGACGCGGCGCGCCGTCACCAGCGGCACCTCCAGTTGCTGATGCGAGCGGGCCACCCCCAGGTCCTCAGCCAGGGCCAGGTCCGCCCCGCAGCCGCACGTCCCTTCCGGGCGGTGGTCGATCACCTCATCGGGTTTCGCCCAGGTCATCGATTTTCCCGGTGCTCCCGGCTGCTTCCCCCGGTTCCGCCCGCTGCCCTTGCCCCGCCGTTCCCGCTTCGGCGGCACCCGCCCCGGCAGGTCATCCGACGACGGCGGCATGGACGAGTTCCCGCTATTGCGGCCCAGGCGGCGCCTCAGGTCCGCGACCTCGGCCCGCAGCTCCTCGATCGCCCGCCCCTGCTCGCCCAGCATGCGGCCCTGCTCCGCGATCACCTCATCCCGGGCAGCGCACGAAGCGCATCCGGTGGCAGGCGGCGGAAGCTCGGTCACAGGAAACCATCATCATGGCCGGCCGGCTGTAAGCAAGCCGACACGCTGGGCCGGCTACTGCAAACTCACCCGCAACGCATCCAGGCACGCAGCGTCACCGAAACCATGCCATCACAGCACCAGGTGAATGTTTACGGGCCATAGCCACCCATCGGGCTCTGCACCGAGTGGCGTCGGGGAAACTCGTCGGGTTCGTCACGGGCGTCGGGTCGGGCACGTTCGCTGCCGATCGCGTAGGCGGCACCGCAGCGCCGTGGACACAATTGCATCGCCAGGCACAGTTCGTACTCGCGCAGGCGGATGAACTCACCAAGCGAGGCGTTGTCGGCTGCCAGCCGACGTCCCTCGTAGAGCGAGAGCAAGAAGGGGTAGATCGCCAGGTAGCGGGCTCGGTAACTCAGCGCCAGGACTCCCGGAAGCAACCTTGGCATGATCGGTCCAAAGTGATCGTCTGGAGACCCAATGGATCACGACCACGCTTGATCGTCAGGACCGGCGTAACCCACTCAACGAGCGGTTCCTCACTAGGCTGGACAGCGGCGAGCGTCATAGCGTCACGACAAGCCGCGGACGGCGTAGTGCCCGTAAGGCAGGTAGTAGCGCAACCTTTCAGTCGCGATGTGGCCGAGGCATTGCTCAGCGGTCATCGTAAAGATGCACCAATTCACCAAAGGCATGAAAGCCTCCCCATCCCGGGGCCCGAACCGACCCCCATACTCAACGAACTTACTCCGACCTGATGACAACCCGTTCCGAACCGCACAGATGCTAAGGCTTTATGAAAAGAGCTGCTACGTCAATGCTCGACCACAGTGAAGCGAGCAGGCTCATCGAGCATTCGGGCAGCGGCGTCCAGATCTGCCAGACGGGTTGCGAGGGGCCGTCGCCAGTCGTTCGGGTAGTGCCTCGTTGAACTTCAGCCCTTCCAGCGCCCGCTGATCCACGTCTGGCAGGCAGAGCCGTTCGGCAGCGTCGGCCGTCCCGGCCTTCCATATCTCAAGGCCCAGGTCCGACCGCATCCGGATGCTCGCGTCATCGAACCGCTGCACGCTGTCCGTCAGGTGCGACAAGGTCGCGGCCAGCGTGGCGTTGGCCCGGTACCCGGCCCAGGTCCACCAGTGCACGTCATCACCGTCGCGGGTAATGACCGTGCCCCCAGGGTGCACCGCGGCAACGTGCTCGTCACGGACCTCAGCCAGCACCTTCTTGGCCCGCTGGGTGAGGGCGACCGGCGGGTCCGCCCCGAGGTCGGGGAATTGGTCCACCCGATCGAGCACGTCAGCGACCAGCTTCTTGAGGTACACCCGGGGCGCGACGCCCACCTTCCCGCCGAGCGAGCCGGTGACGGCGTCGGCCAGTTCACCGATGTAGCCATCGTCCACGGTCTTGCTCAGGCGGTCCGGTTCCGCCGCACCGCCGGCGTACAGGTCGCGGACCTTGGCGCCGAGGGTGGAGCAGGGCATCCCGGTTGAAGCCGGGCAGCCTCAGCTGGACGGCCCGCGGGTTGTCGAACCGGGGGTCGGTAGAGAAATCAGTGGCCAGCCGCTGCGCCAGCGGCGGCAGCCGCGGCACCCCGCTGGGACCGTCGTAGAACGCGGGTGTCCCGGTGATGACCAGGAACAGCCCCGGGTACCGGCCGGCGTCGATCTCATCGAGCAACTGCCGGAGCGCGTTCAGCGCCTTGTCCCGGACATCGCTGCGGACCCGCTGCAGGGTTTCCGCCTCATCGAGCACCAGCAGCAGGCCGGGGTGACCGGCGTCGCGGAGCACTTCGAGCAGGCCCTGCAGGAACCCCATCGCACCGAAGTGGTCGAGTTCGCCCCGGATTCCCGCGCTGCGCTTGGCCGCCACCGCGACATGCGGCTGCCCGCCGAGCCAGGCGGCCAGCGCGTCAGCGGCCGCGCTATCACCAGCCGCTGCCGCCGCCCGGTAGGCGCGCAGCGCCTGGGCGAAAGCCGGGGTGCGCACCGACACGGCGGCCAGTCGCTGCTCCAGCAGCAGCGCCACCGCCTCGTCCACGGCCGTCTGCCCTCGGTCGGCCAGGCCAGGCTCGGCGCTGGTGACGTCGGACTCCAGGGTGAACAGCCAGGAGTCCAGCACCGGCCGCAGCGCACTGGGCGGGAACGCCGCCGTCCGCAGCGCCTCGCCGATCCGCCGGTACACAGTCTCCAGCTTGTGCAGCGGCGTCTCGGTCTCGGAGATCTGCACCTCTGCGGCGGCGAATCCGCGGCGTAGTGCCCGCTCGGCGAGGTGCCGGGTGACGTCCTTCCTGTTACCGCAGATAAGCCGAAGGCCCCACCTAGGAACTAGGGTTGGGGTCTCCAGAACGAGCTTCTGACCTGGCCAGATGTCATGACATCTAGTGGGCGATACTGGGATCGAACCAGTGACCTCCTCGGTGTGAACGAGGCGCTCTCCCGCTGAGCCAATCGCCCTATGCCGCGGGGCGCTCGCACCGCCCGCCGGCCCCCACAGAGTAACGCATCCGGGCCGCCCGCTGTGCCCGAGCAGCCGCCGCCGTCCTCCGTACCTGGCCGCCTGCCGCCCGCTGCGTGGGCGCCCCTGCCGCCGCCGTAACTGTGTGTGATGGGTCACTGCGGGGCTAAAATTCCATCGATTTAAATCCGGAAATGTCCTAGTTCAACGGCGGCGAAGCCGAGTTTATGGGTGCGCCATAGTGGGATTCCGGCGGCCGTGCCGGTATGCTTCCCGCTCATCGGACATAGCACGACTGGCAACTATCTGAACACAAATTCGATGCAGCTGAAGCCGCCGGGCGACTTTCACCCTCCCGGTCCCCGGGATAGCAAGATCACACCGCGTTGTCGCTGGTCACGGGAGTGTGACAGGCCCCCGTCCACGGCGTGGCGTGAGCAGCGTTTGCCCAGGTCACGGCCGGTTTGTTGACCGGTGACCGAGGTTACGAGCGGAGGCATTCGCGGAATCCTCCTGGAGAACGAATTAGTGTCCGGGCGCGTCACACCCCAGGCGGCAGGGCTGGATCGCAGAAGCCCCGGTACTCCGGGGACCTGAACCACGACACAAAGGTTTGGCCACAGAATGAACCGTAGCGCTACCGTCGCAGCCGAACTCGGACTCAGGCTCGTTGTTCCCGAGCATGGCGGAGTTCCGTTGACCGCGAGCCTGTCCTACCGGGGCGATGACCCCTACGCGATCCGGATGTCATTTCACGTTGGCATGGACGACCCGGTCGAGTGGATCTTCGCGCGGGACCTGCTCGCCGTCGGCATGGAGACTCCGGCCGGGGAAGGCGACGTCCGGGTGTGGCCCGCCCCGACGCGTGACCAGGACGTGCTGAACATCTCGCTGTCATCTCCGTTCGGCCAAGCGCATTTCGAGGCTCCGCTGGCAGCGCTCTCAGGATTCCTGCTGCGGACCTTCGAGCTGGTGCCCCTGGGCCGCGAAGGCGACTTCATCGACATCGAGGGCGAGCTGCGGGACCTGCACCGCTGGGCCTGACCCCGCTAGCGCAGGCCGCCGCACCCGGCGCCTGCCACCTCGACCAGTGACGGCAGCAGCCCGTCGATACTGGCGATCTGCTCGGCGACTTCCCGGTCCACATCCATCATCGGCACCCAGGCGCGCACCGCGGCGTGCACCGCGCCCAGCGCCTCGCTCGGGGCGGCGACGTCCGCCCGCAGGTCGATGCCCTGCGCCGCGCAGCACACCTCCACCGCCAGGCACGTGCGCACGTTCGCGACCACCTCCCGCAGCTTGCGGACCGCCGTCCAGCCCATCGACACGTGATCTTCCTGCTTGCCCGAGGTCGGGATGGTGTCCACGCTGGCCGGGTGGGCGAGCACCTTGTTCTCGCTGACCAGCGAGGCGGCGGTGTACTGGGCGAGCATGAAGCCCGAGTTGGTGCCCGCCGCCGGGGCCAGGAAGGGCGGCAGGCCGCGGGAGAACGCGGGGTCGAGCATCCGGTCCACCCGCCGCTCACTGATGCTGGCCAGCTCCGCCAGCGCCATCGCCAGCATGTCGGCGGCGAACGCCAGCGGCTCACCGTGGAAGTTCCCGGTGGTCATGACCTCGCCGTCGGGCACGACGACGGGGTTGTCCACCACCGAGGCGAGCTCGACGTCGATCACCCGGCGGGCGTGCGCCAGCACGTCCCTGACCGCGCCGTGCACCTGCGGGGCGCACCGCAGGCAGTAGGCGTCCTGGACGGCGTGGCGGCTGTGCCGGTGGCTGGCCAGCAGCGGGGATCCGGCCAGCAGGGCGCGGAGGTTGGCGGCGCTGGCCAGCTGGCCGGGATGCGGGCGGATCACCTGCACCCGCTCGTCATAGGGCCGGTCGGTGCCCAGCAGGGCTTCCACCGACAGCGCGCAGGCCACGTCGGCGGCGGCGACCAGCATCTGCGCGTCGTGGACCGAGAACGCGAGCAGAGCCTGCATCGGCTCGGTGCCGTTGACCAGCGACAGGCCCTCCTTGGGCGCCAGCTCCAGCGGCGCGATGCCGTGCTCGGCGAGCACCTCGGCGGCGGGGCGGCCCCGTGGCGGGTCACCGGTCCCCCGCAGCCGTCCCTCGCCGATCAGCGGCTGTGCGAGATGAGCGAGCTGGGCCAGGTCACCGGACGCGCCGACGGAGCCCTTGCCGGGGATGACCGGCAGCAGGTTGAGGTTGAGCAGCTCGATCAGGCGTGCCGGGAGGTCGGCGCGGACGCCTGAGTAGCCCGCTGCCAGCGTTCTGGCCCGCAGGAGCAGGATCGCGCGGACGGCCCGGTCGTCCAGGGGATCGCCGGTGCCGGCGGCGTGCGAGCGGACGATGGCGCCCTGCAGCCGGGCCAGATCCTGCTCGCCGACGCGGGTGTCGGCGAGCGCGCCGAACCCGGTGTTGACGCCGTAGACGGGGGCGTCACCCTTGATCGCCGAGGCGACCACGGCCCGGCTGTGCTCCATGGTGGTGGTGACGCTGGCAGCGAGTTCGGCGTTCGCCTCACCGCGGGCGACGTCCACGACGTCCTCGACCGTGAGGGCGTCGCCGTTGACGACCACTGTTCGCATACGCTCCTCCAGTGCTGGCACCCGCACACGGCGCGCCGCCCGGCACGCCCAAGGTCACAGGCACTGTACGCGGGCGCCCGCCACGACCACATCATCGTGGCTGGCCGGCCTGCCCGACCTGGGCGACAGCAGCGCGGGCCCGGTCCAGATCGATCAGCCGGTACGCCAGTTCCACCAGCAACAGGCCGAGCACCGAATCAGCGACCGCCTCGCCGATCCCGCGGATGGCCAGGAAGATCAGGATCTCCCGCACACCGCCGACCGTCTCGGGGAGCACGGCCGGGATTTCACTGGCGATCAGCATGGGCAGCGTCGCCAGCAGGAGCACTCCCCAGATGTGCGGGCGGGCCAGATGGGCGGACCGGCGCAGGGCCGCCATCACTGGCCTGCGTTCTATCTCGATCACCGGGCCGACGATCGCGAACAGGGTCAGGGCGACCAGACCGGGGATCACCAGTGCGACCAGGCCGACCGCTACGAGCAATGCGACCAGCAAGTCCGCGCGGATCAGCCGGCCCCACGCCAGCGTGCGCAGCACGTGGCGGACGGAGGCGCGCGGCCGGCCATGCTCGGCCTCGCCCACCAGCTGGGCCAGGAATCCCGAGAGGAAGATGACGCCCAGCAGGTTCAGCCCGGACACGCCCAGATCGCTGAAGATGGACAGCGCGATATCGGCCCGGTCGACGGCCGCGTGGGCGATGACCTCGACTAGTGCCGCTGTCATCGAGACGACGACAGCCACGATCAGGATGCGTCCTGCGTTGCGATAGCCGGCCCGGGCCGCCGCCACGACGATCTCGCGGATCGGCAGCCGGTCACGCGAGCTGGGCCGTTCGGCTGCCTGGTCGGCAACGGCGGCCGGACGCCCGGCCGGGCGGTCATCGTGGGCGTTCACGCCATCCCCCTGGCAGGCGCGGGACCACTGACTGCCCAGGCTAATCCGCCCGCCGCGCAGTCCGGTCAGCCGCCCACGCGTCCGGGAGCGGGCTGAGGGCGCAGCCGAACGCCGCGGTGAGCCCCGCGTGGCCGGCCGGGGTGATGCGGACGGCCCGGCGGCGGTCTCCCCGCTCGATCCAGCCCAGTTCCATCAGCCGGGTGGTGATGGCCGCGCCCAGCGCCCCGTTCAGGTGCGGGCGGCGCTCGGTCCAGTCCAGGCAGGGGCCCGCGAAACGGCGCCGTGACCGCCGCAGAGCACGGACATCGACGCCGAACGTGGCCAGGGCGCACTCCCCCGCCGCGGTGACTTCGAAGCCAGCCCGGGCGGCCGCCTCGGGTCCCGAGCATGCGCAGCCGACCAGGATCCCGCCTGCCAGCAGGGCGTCCAGCAGCGCCACCCCGGCCTGCCCGGCCAGGTGGTCGTAGCACAGGCGGGCCCGCGCGAGCGCGGCGGCCTGCCGTGACTGGTGCAGGCTGCGCACCGGAGCGGGGGTGGCCAGGTGGGACAGGGCCTCGATCGCCGCCGCGACCTCGCGCCCGGCGAGCCGGTAGTAACGGTGCCGGCCCGCTCTGACCACGGTGACCAAGCCGCCGTCGAGTAGCCGGGCGAGGTGGTTGCTCGCGGTCGGCGGGCTCACCCCGGCCAGGTGCGCCAGCTCACCCGCGGCCAGTGCCCGCTGGTCGAGCAGCGCGGTCAGCATCGCCGCCCGGGCCGGATCCCCCATCAGCGCGGCGGCCGGCGCGATCTCCGCCCCGGGCGCGGGGTGGGTGAGCATGGCAGGCATATTTCGACCGTAGCCCAAGCATTCTTCGGCCAGGGTCGAAGCATGAGCGACATCTTCACAGCACCCGGCCAACCCAGCGGCGAGCGTGACCTGGGGAGCCCGGCCCGGCCGGACCAGGCCAACCCCGGGGTTCTGGTGACGGCAAGCGTCGATGAGTGCCTGGGGCTCGCCCGGACCTGGCACGCGTGGGACGGCCGGCCGATGGCCGGTGACATGGACGGCCACCCGAACACCTGGACGCCGCACAAGGCGCTGCGGCGGATCGCCGATCACCTGCTCGATCACCTGCACCAGGTGGAGGCGCTGCTCGCGGGCGCGGAGCCGCTGCCCGACGAGTGGCACGGCCGCCGGGTCACGCTGGACGCGGACTGGGCGCGGTTCACCGAACCCGACTACGACGAGGCATGCTCCCGGCTGCGGCGCCTCGCCCGGTGGTACGTTCTGCGGTACGCGACAGCGGGGGTGGCCGCGTGGGACGAGCCGCGGGACGGGGCGTGGACGCTGCGGGAGATCGCCGAGCACGTGGCCGGGGTCCGGTACTACGCCGAGCAGGTCGGGTCGCTGAGCTGATCGGCGTCGGCGACCAGCCGCGTCCGCCGAGCGCGCGCCACAGCGGGCCGCGTGAGTTTGATCGCCGCCCCGGATCGGCTAGAGTTCTGAAGCGCGCGCCGGCCCAGGCCGGCAGCGTTTCGCCGGCCGTCTGGCCGGTGGCCATGCGGACGTAGCGCAGCTGGTAGCGCATCACCTTGCCAAGGTGAGGGTCGCGGGTTCGAATCCCGTCGTCCGCTCGGAGGCGCCGGACGCCGTTGTATGCGGCCGAAGG
>DATKRG010000323.1:0-24281 GCA_035532275.1 Streptosporangiaceae bacterium
CTGCCCAGCCCGCGCCTGGCCGCGCTTCCCGTGCGCCTCGGCGAAGAACTACGTGCCCCGCTATCCGGCAGGCGCGACACGGCGCACGCCCGCGGCGCCAGCGCCGCGCCGGATCACGCCAGCGCCGCGCCAACATGGGCAGGATGAGCCGGCAGGAGCCCGGCTAGTGCCACGTCAGGCAACGTTTGCCTCGTTGGTGGCGTGACTTCGAGCCGGGCGTTAGGGGCGAGTCACTCGGCGTCCGATCAACCGTGTCGGCTTCCAGGTGGTCGGCGTCCAGACCGTCGAGGAATTCCCTGACCGCCCGCTTGGATCTGAGCACGTGAAGGGCCACATGCTGACCGTGCTGCGAAATGATTTCGTGTTCGCGCTCCGGCTCTGACCGGCGTTTTCGCCAGATGCGGACGGCCAAACGCCACTCATCGCGCAACCGCAGCCAGGCCGAATAGTCGCACCCTTCGGGCAACTCGCTCGGCATTCGGAAGCCGCGCAGGAACGCGCGTCCTGCGCAAAGCCACCAGGGCACGGTCAAGGCCGGTCACCTCAGGTCGAGAAACACAACAGTGTCCGCGCGTTCGAGCCGGAGATCGAGTGTCTCGTGGTAGTTGCCGTCAGCGATCCACGCGTTGCCGGCGAGCACGCCACATTGCTTCTCGCGCCACTCGGTCTCCGACGGTGCAACCCAGCCGGGCTTCCAGAAGTGGAGGTCAAGATGAATGACCGGCAAGCCGGTCTTGGCAGCGAGCGCGAGCGAGAACGTGCTCTTCCCGGACCCGGCCAGCCCAGTGACGACGACGCGGCGTCCTAGCGCCGGCGGGGCTTCACTCATCGCAGTCAGTGTCCCTCACGTGCCGTTGCAGGGGAGGGCAAAGGTTGCCTGACACGGCACTAGACACCTGATCGTGCTCCCTAGGCCCACGACCCACCGCTGAGGGCGAGCCGCCCGTACAACCTCGTGCCTGGACAGGCTTGACCCTCTGCAAACACGGCAAGAGTCAGCTGCCGAACCGCTGTGCGGGGAGTCAGGATGCCATCAGCGCCAGGTAGTCACATGTCCGAAGGCTGAACCGCTTCTGCTGGTCAGCGCCTCAAGCGGCGCACGGGACCGGGAATCATGCTGCCAACGCGAGCAGCCGGCGCTCGGTAGGAAGCACGGCCCGAATGTCTGTGCGGATCTCCGGTGGGCGCCTACTGCTGTACTTTGCTGCTGTACTTGCTACAGATCGTGGGCTTGTGTTTTCGAGTTTCATCTCTGACCTGTGGAGCTAAGGGGACTCGAACCCCTGACCCCCTGCTTGCAAAGCAGGTGCTCTTCCAGCTGAGCTATAGCCCCGAGTTACGGCGCTCTAAGGGTACCTGGGGCGTGGGGACGGCCGGGGGCGATGAGCGACCCGATGCCGGGGCAGTCTGGCTGGGACGGCTGGGCGTGGGGACGACGGTTGGCCCGGACGGCGAGGCCTCCACGCCGGCTCCCTGCAGCAGGGCGGGCAGTTCGGCCATTCCCTCGATCAGGTGGGTGGCACCGGCCGTGCGCAGCCGGTCACCGGTGTGGCCGCCGGTGAGGATGCCGGCCACGATGCCGGCCCCGGCCCGCTTGCCGCACTGCACGTCGCTGGCGGTGCTGCCGGCGAAGGCGGCCTCCCGGACGTCCTCGACACCGAGCCGCAGCATGGCCGAGAGCATCAGGTCGGGCCACGGGCAGCCGCGCGGCACATCCTCGGGGCTCAGGGCGAGGTCGACCAGCCGCCACCAGCCGAGTGTGTCGAGCACCACGCTGAGCAGGCGCCGCGACAGGCCGGTGACCAGGCAGACCCGGATGCCCGCGTCGCGCAGCTGGCCCATGGCCTCCTCCGCGCCAGGCATCGGCGCCAGCGCGGTGCGGTCCACCGCCGCGCGGAACGAGCGTTCGAAGGAGAGCGCAGCCGCCTCCGCACGGCCCTCCCCGTCCGGGAACAGACCGCGGAACACGTCTACCGCCGACTGCCCCCTGGCCTGGTGCACGCCGACCATGCAGTGCGCGTACGCCTCCGTGCCTGGCACGATCCCCTGCGTCGCACACGCCTCGGCGAAGGCCCGCTCCAGCATGCCGCGATCATCCGCCGTGGTCCCGAGCAAGCCGCAGCAGGCCAGCGTCACTGGCAGCGTGCCGCTCACCCCGATCACCCCCGTAACCGTCAGGAGCTTGGCTTCAGCGTCAGTCGTCGTCGGTAGTGGCTTCCGTCCACAAGTCGAGTTCGGCCCGGTCAGCCTGAACCTTACGCCAGACAGCGAAAATGCCGAGGCCGACCAAGGCGAGCAGCAACAGCTTCTTCACGGTGCGGAACCCCTTCACCTCGCCTGATGTGAGCCGGCCCGCAATGCTGGCAGGCTCTGTGAGCTTCATGCAGCCTAGCAAGGGGCCGTGTCAACGGGGCCGGGCTACGCGAGTCTCGTCCCAGACCGGGCCGTCCGGCTCGTAGACGTGCCCGTCCGCACCGAACACCAGGAACCGGTCGAAGGACCGGGCGAACCAGCGGTCGTGCGTCACCGCCAGCACGGTGCCCTCGAATGACTCCAGGCCCGTCTGCAGTGCCTCTGCGCTGGCCAGGTCGAGGTTGTCGGTCGGCTCGTCGAGCAGGAGCAGTGTCGAGCCGGCCAGTTCCAGCAGCAGGATCTGCAGCCGTGCCTGCTGTCCTCCGGACAGGGTGCCGAACGCCTGCCGTGCGCAATGCTGCAGTTCGTACCTGGCGAGTGCGGACATCGCCTCATTGCGGAGCATGGCGTGCTCGGTCATGAGGATTTCCTCCGGCCACCGTCCAGCCAGGTCAGGGCGGGCGTGGGTCTGCGCGAACAGGCCGGCGACGACCCTGGCGCCCAGCCGTGCCCGGCCCTGGTGCGATACGTCGTCGCCGCCCAGCAGGCGCAGGAAGAACGACTTGCCGGAACCGTTCGAGCCGAGCACGGCGACCCGCTCGCCATACCAGACCTCCAGGTCGAACGGCTGCATGAGGCCGGTGAGCTCCAGCTTCTCGCAGATCACCGCCCGCTTACCGGTCCGCCCGCCGCGCAGCCGCATCCGCACGTTCTGGTCCCGGGGCGGCAGTTCAGGCGGGCCCGCCTCCCCGAACCTGCGCAGCCGCGTCTCGGCCGCCTGCAGCCGGGAGGCCATGGCGTCGTTGTAGGACGCCTTCTGCCGGTACATCCGGACGAGCTGCTTGAGCTTCTCGTGCTCCTCGTCCCACCGGCGGCGAAGTTCGTCGAGGCGGTCGATGCGGTCGCGGCGGGCCTGTGCGTAGGTCGCGAAACCGCCCCCGTGCACCCAGACCCTGCCGTCCTCGACGGTGACGATGCGCTCGGCGCAGTTGGCGAGCAGCTCCCGGTCGTGGCTGACCAGCAGCACGGTCTTGGGTGTGGACGCGAGCTGTTGCTCCAGCCACCGCTTGCCGGGGACGTCCAGGTAGTTGTCCGGCTCGTCCAGGAGCAGGACCTCGGCGGGACCGCGCAGCAGGGCCTCAAGCACCAGCCGTTTCTGCTCACCGCCGGACAGGGTGCCGACCTCCCGCCAGCGGCAGCGCTCATAACCCACCCCGAGCGCGGCCATGCAGCAGG
The DNA here is from genome assembly GCA_035532275.1 of Streptosporangiaceae bacterium. GTDB lineage: Bacteria > Actinomycetota > Actinomycetes > Streptosporangiales > Streptosporangiaceae > UBA9676. The sequence goes on from DATKRG010000323.1 coordinate 3,589, forward strand.
CGTCCCAGACGACCTCGGCGTCATAACCGCCGGCGTCACCCCATTCGGCCAGCGCGGCGGCATAACGCATCTGGGTCGGCTCGTCGTCGCGCTCCATCATCGCCAGCTCAGCGGCGTCCAGCCGGGCCGCGGCCGCCTGCAGGCGGGGCGGGGCCACCGAGACCAGCAGGTCGCGGACGGGGGAGTCGCCCGATACCCGGCCGGTGTCGGGCCCGCCAGGTGGCTGGTCCGGCCCGGGCGCACCGGACCGGATCCCGCCGACGCTCTGCCCGCCCGGGGGGGCGACCCCCCGGATCCCGCCGACGCTCTGCCCGCCCGGAGGGGCGACCCCCCGGATGACCCCGGCGCTCTGCCCGGCCGGAGGGGCGACCCCCCGGATCCCCCCGACGCTCTGCCCGCCCGGAGGGGCGACCCCCCGGATCCCCCCGACGAACTGCCGCATCACACCAAGGCCGCCGCTGATGGCGACGGTGCCTGACTGGGGGGGTAGGTCTGCGGCGATGAGCCGGATCAGGGTGGTCTTGCCCGCCCCGTTCGGCCCGACCAGGGCGGCAGTGGTGCCTTCTCCTACCCGGAACGACGCCTCGTCGAGCAACTGCCGGCCGTCAGCCAGCGTGTGGCTGAGGTGCGCCACGTCGACGTGACCCACCCTGACCCCTTCCCTGGCTGACAACGGCACCCGACAGTAACCCACCGGCCCGCGGGCCGCGCAACAGAGTTTTCCGTGGCACGCGCAGCCCTCCGGGAAGCGCCCACTTTTCACGTGCTCCAGTCATTCCGGTGCCCGGGTTATCCCAGGTATGTGGACACCGAAACCGTGAAACGTGGAGGTAGGGGCGGGCGGGTCGGCTGGGTGAAAGAAGGGACATGTCTTGATCAAGGGATCCCCTGCGGCCCCGGTTTCTCATCTTCGGCCGTGATACTGGTGCCGTGTTTGCCCTGGATATCGCCGTGGGGTGCCCGCTTGCTGTCTGACGTCGTCAGCGCCGGCCGCAGGGACGGTACGGCGGGCCTGGACGGGCCCCGCCCGCGGTCCGCCCGCCCGCAGTCCGGCTGGCCGCGGCCGGGCCGGCTCTGGCCGTGGGCGGTGCTGTGGCCCTGGGCGCTGCTGTCGTCCCTCCTGCACGCCCGGGGCGCGGGCGTGTCCTGGCATTTCTTCGCGGACGGGGGCCGGGTGCTGCTCGGCAGCGGGACCGGCAGCGGGCTGCATGTGTACGCGGCCCACCCGCAGTACCAGATCGGGCCGCTGGCGCTGGCGCTGGCCGGAGGGCTGCGGGCGCTGAGCCCCACCCACAGCGAACTGGCCGCGATCCTGGCGATGTCGGCTACCGGCCCGCTGGTGCTCGCCGCGGTGTGGCGGCTGCTGCCGGTGCCACAGCGGCGCTCCGCGGGGCGGCTGCTCGCCGCTGGCCTGCTGTTCCTGCCGGTCTGGGCCGAGCTGACCACACACTTCGGGCACCTCGACGACCTGCTCGCGCTGTGTTTCGCGGTGGCGGCCGCGCACGCGGTGGCCCGGGGCCATCCGGTGTGGGCCGGCCTCGCGCTGGCCGCCGCCGCCGACTCCAAGCCGTGGGCGGTGGCGTTCGCGGCGCTGCTGCTGGCACTCCCGCGCCGGGACCGGCTGCCCGCGCTGGCCGTCTTCACCGCGGGCATGGCCGTGGCGTGGCTGCCGTTCCTGCTGGCGGACCCGCACACCCTGCTGGCGGCCCGGTTCGCCATCCCCAACGACCCGTCCTCGGCGCTTCGTGTACTCGGGGTCGGCGCCGCCCGCACACCCTGGTGGGACCGGCCAGCCCAGCTTGCGCTGGGCCTGGCCGGTGGCTGGCTGGCTGTCCGGCGCGGGCGCTGGCCAGCGGTGATCCTGGTCGCGGTGTGCGCCCGGATCCTGCTCGACCCGGCGGTCTACCCCTACTACACCTCGGGCGTCCTGCTCGGCACGATCGGTGTCGACCTGGTCGTCACCCGATGGCGGGTCCCGTGGATCACCCTGCTCGCCGTGGCCATGCTCTACGTCACCCGGTTCACCGGGGACCTGGTGCCCTTCCCGCTGGCCGCACTCGGGCTGCTGCGGGCGGTGTTCGCGATCGGCGTGCCCGTGCTCGTCCTGGCACTCCCGGCCCGCCGGCTGGCCCGCACGCCCGGCCGCCACGCCCGCGATCCGTCACATCAGCGCGGAAGGCGTGGGCGTGTCAGCGTGGTGCCGCCGACGGGGATACCTGGCGGCGGCGGGCCGGGTGGGCCAGCGCCGTGGTCAGGTCGTCCAGAGCGTGCAGCGTGTGGGCGCTGACGACCGCGTCGCAGTAGGGCCAGGCCGCCGCCATCCCGCCGGCCAGCGGCCGGTACTCGGCGCTCTGCGTGCGCGGGTTCACCCAGACGATCCGGTGCGCCACCCGGGACAGCCGCTCCATCTCCTGCCGCAAGATCGCCGGGTCGCCGGTGTCCCAGCCGTCGGAGATGATCACCACGACCGCGCCCCTGGCCATGCCCCGGCGGCCGTAGCTGTTGTTGAACTCCCGGATCGACTCGCCGATCCTGGTCCCGCCCAGCCAGTCCGGCGCGGCCTGCCCGGCCTGCTGGAGCGCGAGGGCAGGCCTGGCCTGGGCCAGCGTGCCGGTGAGGCGGGTGAGCCTGGTGGCGAACGTGAACACCTCCGCCTGTGCCCCACCGGCCGCGCAGTACAGCAGCTGGAGCATGGCCCGCGCGTACGGCTCCATCGACCCGGAGATGTCACACAGCACCACCAGTCGGCGCGGTTCCATCAGGGCCGCCCGCCGCGCCAGCCGCAGCGGGTGGCCACCGGTCCGCCGGGCCTGGCGCAGCGTCGCCCGCAGGTCCGTCCGGCCCGCGTGCGACGTCGGCCGCGGCCGCCGGGACCGGCGCAGCGGCACCGACAGGGTGAGCTTGCGCATCAGCCCGGAAAGCATCAGCAGCTCGGCCGGTGAGAGCTCGGCGAAGTCGGTTCCCGCGAGCCGCTCCGCGGCGCTGGCCAGCGCCGGGCGCGCCACCTGCCCCTCGTCCGGAGGCCCCGGCTCCTGGTCGCCGCCGGTGGCCGGGATCACCGCCCACCGCTGGGTGGCGTCCGGCTCCTCCCCGGGCCGGTCATCGCTGGCGCTGTCGTCCGCCGGCTGCTCCGGCTGGCCCTCGTCCGGGCGCGCGCCGGGGCGCGGTGGCGCCGGGTGCATGCGGGCGGCCCGGGCCGCCTGGGCCAGGATGTCGCCCGGCGGCGGGGCGGCCCGGCTGTCCGTCCCCAGCGGGGCGCCGGCAGGCTCACCGCCCGGGCCGGTGGCCGGGTCGGTCAGGCCGCCGAACATGGCGCCGAACACCCGCTGCAGCACCTCGATCTGCCCCTGGCTGGAGACCAGGGTGGCGAGCGCACACAGGTAGAGCGCGCGGCCGGTGGTGGGCCGGGCGACGGTGACGGCGCGGGCGAACCGCTGACACCGGCCGGGATCGGCGGGCACCCCGGCGGCGCGCAGGGCGGTGCCGAACCGGGCAGCGGTCAGGGCGAGATCGTCAGTCATCACCGTCAGCCAGCACGGTGTCAGCCAGCACGGTGTCAGCCAGCACCGGGAACCCGGACGCGCGCACCGTCTGCAGGTCCTCGGAGTATTTGAGCACCGCACCCGCCGTCCGCTCCGCCGAGGCGCTGTCCAGTTTCGGGGCGCCCAGCACGTGCAGGGCCTCGGCCCAGCTGATGGCCTCGGCCACGCCGGGCGGCTTGGCCAGGTCCAGGTCGCGCAGCCGGGCCACCCCGTGCGCCACCTGCTCGGCGAGCATCTCACCGGCGGCGGGTACCCGCCGCCTGATGATCGCCGCCACCCGCTCGTCGTCCGGGTACTCGATCCAGTGGTACAGGCAGCGCCGTTTCAGCGCGTCGTGCAGGTCCCTGGTCCGGTTGGAGGTGAGCACGACCACCGGCGGGAACTGAGCCCGCCTGGTCCCCAGCTCCGGGATGGTGACCGCGGCCTCGGCCAGCATCTCGAACAGGAAGGCCTCGAACTCGTCGTCGCCGCGGTCCACCTCGTCGATCAGCAGCACAGCCGGGCGCGGCCCGGGGTGGTCGAGCGCGGCCAGCAGCGGCCGTTCGAGCAGGTACTCCTCACTGAACAGGTCCGCGTCGCGCAGCGTCTCCCCGCGTGCCTCAGCCAGCCGGATCGCCAGCAGCTGGCGGGGATAGTTCCACTCGTACAGGCTCTCCGACGAGGTCAGGCCCTCGTAGCACTGGAGCCGCAGCAGCCGGGTGTCGAGCGCGGCGGCCAGCGCCTTCGCGGCCTCGGTCTTGCCGACCCCAGGCTCGCCTTCCAGCAGGATGGGCTGGCCCATCCGGGCGGCGAGGAACAGTGCTGTGCCGAGCGGTTCGTCGGCAAGGTACCCAGTGGTGTCAAGTGCCCGCAGCAGCGAGTCAACGTCTGGCACCAGTTCGGCGAGATCGCTCATGGGCCTATCATGCGACACGCCCGGAGTGCCCGGGACGCCGGTCACGGGTTCGCCGGTCATGGAAAGGCCAGGTCCGTCCGCAGCCGGCGGCCCTGGATGGCGGACCACACGTTGGCCGGGGTCAGCGGCATGTCCGCGTGCCGGACCCCGAACGGGGCGAGGGCATCGAGCACCGAGTTGACGATCGCCGCCGGGGAGCCGACCGTGGCGGACTCGCCGACGCCCTTGGCACCGATCGGGTGGTGCGGTGACGGCGTCACGGTCTGGCCCAGCTCCCAGGACGGGCACTCGACCGAGGTCGGCAGCAGGTAGTCCATGAACGACCCGCCCAGGCAGTTCCCTTCCGCGTCGAACGCGATGACCTGCATCAGGGCCATGCCGATCCCGTCCGCCAGGCCGCCGTGAACCTGCCCCTCGACGATCATCGGGTTGATCCGCACCCCGCAGTCGTCCACCGCGATGAACCGGCGGACGGTGACCTGGCCGGTGCCCGGGTCCACGTCGGTGACACAGATATAGGCGCCGAACGGGAACGTGAGGTTCGGCGGGTTGTACACGACCTCGGCGTCGAGGTGGCCCTCAACCCCGTCCGGCAGCTCCAGCGCCGAGTGGGCCGCCATCGCGATCTCGGCAATGCCGGCGGCCTGGGCCGGGTCGCCGCGCACCTGCCACCTGCCAGCCGCCCACTCCAGGTCGTCCGGCGAGACCTCCAGCATGGCGGAGGCCACGGCGCGCGCCCGTTCCCGCACCTTGCGCGCCACCATGGCCGCTGCGGCACCGGAGACAGGTGTGGAGCGGGATCCATAGGTCCCCAGGCCGAACGGAGTCCGGTCGGTATCGCCGTGCACGACGTCGATGTCGCCGGGTGACATGCCAAGCTCATGCGCGACGATCTGGGCGAACGTGGTCTCGTGCCCCTGGCCCTGGGTCTGGCAGGAGACGCCGAGCACGGCGGTGCCGGTCGGGTGCACCCGCAGGCTCACCCCGTCCGCCATGCCCAGCCCCAGGATGTCCATGTGGGAGCGGGGCCCCGCGCCGACGCCCTCGGTGAAGAAGCTGATCCCGATGCCCATGTATTCGCCGCGTTCCCGGCGGGCGGCCTGCTCGCGGCGCAGCTCCGGGTAGCCGGCCATGTCCATGGCCAGTGCCAGCGCCCTCGGGTAGTCACCGGAGTCGTACTGCCAGCCGGTCGGGCAGGTGTAGGGGAACTGCTCGGGCCGCAGCAGGTTTTTCATCCGCAGGTCGGCCGGGTCCATGCCGAGCTCGCGGGCCAGCAGGTCCATCATCCGCTCGACCAGGTAGACCGCCTCGGTGACGCGGAAGGAACAGGAGTAGGCGACCCCGCCGGGCGCCTTGTTGGTGTAGACGGCGGTCACCGAGCAGTGCGCCGCCCGCAGGTCGTAGGAGCCGGTGAAGATGTGGAAGAACCCGGCCGGGTACTTGGTCGGCTGGGCGGTCGCGTTGAAGGAGCCGTGGTCGGCCAGCACCCGGGCGCGCAGGGCCAGAACGCGGCCGCCGGCGGTGGCGGCGATCTCCCCGTGCATGTGGTAGTCGCGGGCGAACGAGGTGGACATCAGGTTCTCGGACCGATCCTCCACCCATTTCACCGGCCTGCCGGTGGTCATGGCGCCCGCGATGGCGCAGATGTAGCCGGGGTAGATGGGGACCTTGTTCCCGAAGCCGCCGCCGATGTCGGGTGAGATCACCCGGATCTTGTGCTCGGGGATGCCAGCGACCAGCGAGTAGATGGTGCGGTGCGCGTGCGGGGCCTGGGAGGTGGACCAGACGGTCAGCCGGCCGCTGACCCTGTCCATGTCGGCCACGATGCCGCAGGTCTCCAGCGGGGCCGGGTGGGACCGCGGGTAGAGCATGTCCTGGCTGACCACGACGTCGGCGGTGGCGAACACCGCGTCGGTTGCCGCCTTGTCACCGGCCTCCCAGTCGAAGATGTGGTTGTCGGCCTTGCCCGGCAGGTCGTCCCGGATGACCGGCGCGCCCGGCTCCAGTGCCCGCTCCGCGTCGACCACCACTGGCAGCGGCTCGTACTCGACGTGGATCAGTTCGAGCGCGTCCCGGGCCGAGTACCGGTCCTGCGCCACCACGAACGCGATCTCCTGGCCCTGGAACCTGACCTTGTCGGTGGCCAGCACCGCCTGGGTGTCCTGTGACAGCGTCGGCATCCAGGCCAGCCCCAGCTCAGCCAGCTCCTCACCGGTGAGCACTGCCTCCACCCGGGGGTGGGCCCGCGCCGCGGCCGGGTCGATCGAGACGATCCTGGCGTGCGCCAGCGGGCTGCGCAGAATGGCCCCATACAGCATCCCCGGCAGGGTGATGTCGTCCACGAACAGGCCCCGGCCGCGGATGAAGCGGGCGTCCTCCTTGCGCGGGAGGGGCCCGTAGGCTCCGCTCATTGCGTTGCCTCCCCCGCGGGCGCTCCGGCTTTCCCGTCCAGTCCTGCCTCATAGCTGGCAGCCCACTGGACGGAGCGGACGATGTTCTCGTAGCCCGTGCACCGGCAGACCTGGCCCGACAGCGCCTCGCGGATCTCGGCTGGCGAGGGATCGGGGTGGTGGTCGAGCAGCCAGCGGGCGGTCAGCATCATGCCGGGGGTGCAGAATCCGCACTGGAGCCCGTGGCACCGGGCGAAAGCCTCCTGGACCGGGTCGAGCCGGCCGCGGCGCTCCAGGCCCTCCACGGTGAGCACCCGCCGCCCGTCGGCCATGGCCGCCAGCACCGTGCACGACTTGACCGGGATCTCGTCCAGCCACACCACGCAGGCGCCGCAGTTGGAGGTGTCACAGCCCCAGTGCGAGCCGGTCAGCCCCAGGTCGTCGCGCAGGAAATGGATCAGCAGCAGCCGGGGCTCGACCTCACGTGTGAACGGGGAGCCGTTGACGGTCACGGTGATCTGCATGTCAGGCATCCCCGTCCTGGGCGCGCCGCCATGCCCGGCGCAGCGCGCGCATGGTCAGCTCGCTGGCCAGGTGCCGCTTGTACTCGGCCGGGCCACGCTGGTCGGAGCTGGGGCGGCAATGCTCGGCCGCGATCTGGCCGGCCCGGGCGAAGCTCTCCTGCGTCGCCGGGGCGCCGTGCAGGAAGTCCTCCGCCTCTGGCGCCGCGAACTGGCGGGCGCCGACCGCGGTCAGCCCGATCCCGGCGTCGGCGATGGTGTCGCCGGCCAGCCAGATGGCGGCCCCGGCGGCGCCGACCGGCCAGTCGCCGACCCGGCGGCCCACCTTCTCGTAGGCGCTGCCGCCGCCGGGCCGGATCGGGATCCGGATCTCGGTGAGCATCTCGTGCGGGGCGACCACGGTCTCATACGGCCCGGTGTGGAACTCGCGGGCCGGCACGGTCCTGCTGCCGTCCGGGTCACGGATCACCATGGTGGCCTTCAGCGCCGCGAAGGTTGCCGACAGGTCCTCGGACGGATCGGCCTGGCACAGCGAACCGCCAACCGTGCCCCAGTTGCGCACGACCGGGTCGGCAATCACTCGTTCGGCATCGTGGAGGATTGCGAAGTTCTCCCCGGCCGGCGCGGACGCGAGCAGCTCCGCGTGCCGGGTCAGCGCACCGATCCGCAGCTCGCCGCCGGCCACCGTGATGTAGGAGAGCTCGGTGAGGCCGTTGATGTCGATCAGCGTCTCCGGCTGGGCGAGCCGCAGCTTCATCATCGGGATCAGGCTGTGCCCGCCGGCCAGGACGCGTGCCTCCGGGCCGTACCGGGCGAGCAGGTCCAGTGCGTGCGCGACGCTGGCGGCCTTCTCGTACTCGACATGCGCCGGCACCTGCATGCTGCCCCTCCTTGGGCTTCCAGCTCGCCTGTCGAGTTTACGAGGAGCCGCAGGTAATCCGGTTTGGGCGATAATGAGGCTGCCATGACGCTCACTCAGCTCAACGCGTTTGTGCTGGTTGCCCGCCTGGGCTCGGTGACGGCCGCCGCGAACGCGCTGGGTGTCAGCGAGTCTGCCGTATCGCAGGCTCTGTCGGCCCTCCGGCTGCACATGGGCGACCAGCTGGTGAGCCGCGGGCCCGCGGGCATGACCCTGACCGCGGGCGGCTCCCGGCTGCTCGCCTCCGCCTCGCAGATCGTCGTGCTGGGCGCCGAGGCGCACGCCGCGGTCCGGGCGGCGCAGGGCGCTCCCGAGCAGCTGCGGGTGGTCGCCACCTCGGCGATCGCCGAGTTCGTGGTCAGCCCGCTGATGGAGGCGTTCACCCGCCGCTACGCGTGCCCGGTGGAGGTCTCGGTCGGCGTGGCGGTCAGCAAGGAGATGGGTGTGCTGGTCGCCAACCGGCTGGCGGATGCCGCGATCGGGCCGAGCGTGGCCACTGACCCGGCACTGCCCATGGTCACCGAGCCGATCTTCCGCTACCGCCTGGTGGTGGTCACCGCGGGCCAGTCCACCCTGCGCGGCAGCCCCCGGCAGTGGCGCTGGCTGGTGGACCCCTCGGGCACCGATCCCGGCACCGACACCGGCCAGCTGCTGGCGATGCTGGGGATACCGGAGAGCCAGATCGGGGTATTCCCTAACCAGACCGCGGCGTGGGCGGCGGCGGCCGACGGCGCCGGGGTGGCACCGGCGGTCGAGCACCTGGTCACCCAGCAGCTGCGCCGCGGTGAGCTGTCACTGGTCGACGTGCCGGGATCGCCGATGGAGGCGTGCTGGCATGTGTCCCTGCTGGAACGCCAGCACCGCAGCGCCGCCGCCAGCGCACTGCGGCGCTTCCTGGGGACGCCGGAGGCGATGCACCTCATGCGCTCGCCTGCGGCCGGGGTGCCGCCGTCGCGGTTCCGGCCGCCGGTGTACGTCACCATCTGGAGCTGACGCGGGAGGGCGGGGCCGCCGGGCAGCCAGCCGGCGAATCCATAAGTGCAGGTAGATTGCCTCTTAAGCAAGAACTTATTCGTGTATTGCGAGGCTGGCTGAGCGAGGCGATCATGTGAGGACACCGGAGGCGACGGAGCCTTGTGCCCGTCCGACACCAGGAGTGGGCCATGCGGATTGAGTCCAGCGGTCACAGCCAGGGGAATCCGCGTCTGTACGAACTGATCGAGAACGCGCCGAAGACCGGGAAGAGCCCGACCGTCTGGGCCTGGCCCGAGCTGATCGACTACCTCAAGATCGCCGGCCAGCCGGTCCCAGGACCGTGGCCGCCGCACCAGGAGCCGCGGCCGGACCCCGAGGAGGAGTCCCTCCCGGTCGCCGTGGCCGACCCGGAGTCGCGTCAGCCGCGCAAACCTGCCTGAACCCCACATATCAGGCCGCCCCGGCCAGCACCGGCCCGGCCACCACGGACCCGCGGTACAAGGTCCAGCAAGGACATCGGAGGATCGTATGTATCCGTCTCGGTTCCGCTACGAGGCACCGCATTCGCTCGGCGAGGCGATCGGCCTGCTGCACGAGGGTGGTGACGAGGCGAAGGTGATGGCCGGCGGCCAGAGCCTGGTGCCGCTGATGAAGCTGCGTTTCGCATCGCCGGAACTGATCGTCGATATCAACAATATCGGCGGTCTCGACTACCACCACGCAGACCCGGACGGCACGCTGCGGATCGGCGCGCTGTGCCGCCACGCCACCCTGGAGCACTCGGGCCTGCTCAAGAGCACCCAGCCGACGATGGCGGCGGCGGCGCCCCTGATCGCCGACCCGCTGGTCCGCAACCGCGGCACCCTGGTCGGCTCCCTCTGCCACGCCGACCCGCAGGGCGACTGGGCCTCGGTGGTGACGGCACTCGGCGGCTCCGTCATCGCGCAGGGACCGGCCGGTCGGCGGGCCATCCCGATGGCTGACTTCGTCACCGGGCCGTTCGAGAACGCTCTGGCCTACGACGAGATCGCGGTGGAAGCCGTCATCCCGGCGGCGAAGGGCACCCGCTCCGGCGGCTATCTCAAGCTGGAGCGGCGGGTCGGCGACTTCGCGACCGTCGGGGTGGCGGTGGCGCTGGAGACCTCCGGCGGGACCGTGTCCCGGGCCGGGATCGCCCTGACCGGGGTCGGCGGGTCCACCATCGCGGCGGCCGCCGCGGCGGAGGCGCTGGCCGGCAAGGCACTGACCGCCGAGACCATCGAGCAGGCGGCCGGGCTGGCCGCGCAGGCGGCTCAGCCCCGGACCGACCATCGCGGCAGCGCCGAGTACAAGCGGCACATGGTGCGCACCTTCGTCGTGCGGCTGCTGAGCCGCGACGGTGACAGCGCGGAAAGGGCGGCCTGACATGACGACCGTGTATGACGACCTCGGCGACCAGGCCACCGGCGATGTGCCCATGCGCCGGATCAAGTTCACGATCAACGGTGCGAAGAAGGTGGCCGAGGTGGAGCCCCGGCTGCTGCTGGCCCACCTGATCCGCCGGGGTCTCGGGCTGACCGGCACCCACATGGGCTGCGACACGACGAACTGCGGCGCGTGCACGGTGCTGGTCGACGGCAAGGCGATCAAGTCGTGCACCATGCTCGCGGTGCAGGCCGACGGCCACGAGATCACCACCGTGGAGGGCATGGCGACCGCCAGCGAGCTGCACCCGCTGCAGGAGGGCTTCAAGGAGGAGCACGGGCTCCAGTGCGGGTTCTGCACCCCGGGGATGATGCTGGCCGCCAAGGCCCTGCTCGACGCCAACCCCGACCCGACCGAGGAGGACGTGCGCTGGGCGCTGTCCGGCAACCTCTGCCGGTGCACCGGCTACCAGAACATCGTCAAGTCGGTGCTGTGGGCCGCCGAGAAACTCCGGTCCGAGTCGGCCGGCGAGCCAGCACAGGAGGCATGACGTGACCGCACTGGATGAGATCAAGATCGGTGGGCTGGGTGCCAGCCGCAGGCGGGTCGAGGACAACCGGTTCATCCGCGGCAAGGGCAACTACACCGACGACATCGTTCTGCCCGGCATGCTGCACATGGAGATCCTGCGCAGCCCGCTGGCACACGCCCGCATCAAGTCGATCGACACCAGCCGGGCGTGGCAGATCCCCGGCGTGCACCTGGTGCTCACCGGCGAGATGATGGCCACCCGCAACCTGGCGTGGATGCCGACCCTGTCCTACGACACCCAGGCGGTGCTGGCCACCGACAAGGTGCGCTTCCAGGGCCAGGAGGTCGCCTGCGTGATCGCGGACGACCCCTACATCGCCAAGGACGCGTGCGAGGCGATCGACGTCGAGTACGAGCCGCTGCCGGTGATCGTCAACCCGGAGCAGGCGCTCGCCGACGGCGCGCCGGTCATCCGCGACGACAAGGAAGGCCAGGACAGCAACGTCGTCTTCAACTGGGAAGTCGGCGACGCGGCCGGGACCGACGCGGCGTTCGCGAAAGCGGACACGGTGTCCAAGCTGCGGCTGCACTACCCGCGGTCGCACCCCTCACCGATCGAGTGCTGCGGGTCCATCGCGGACTTCAACCGGGCCACCTCCAAGCTCACCGTGTACATGACCACGCAGGCCCCGCACATCATCCGGGTCGCGGTGGCGCTGGTGGCCGAGCTGCCCGAGCACATGATCCGGATCGTCTCGCCCGACATCGGCGGCGGCTTCGGCAACAAGGTGCCGGTCTACCCCGGTTACGTGTGCTCGATCCTGGCCTCCATCCTGCTGGAGCGGCCGGTCAAGTGGATCGAGGACAAGACCGGGAACCTGATCTCCACCGGGTTCGCGCGCGACATCTACCTGGACGGCGAACTGGCGCTGCGCAAGGACGGCAGGATCCTCGGCGTCCGCATGCACGTGGACTCCGACCACGGCGCGTTCTTCTCCGACGCCCAGCCGAGCAAGTTCAAGATCGGGCTGCTGCACTCGGCGTTCGCCGCTTACGACATCCCGGTGGGCCACATCACGGCTCGCGGGACCTATACCAACAAAGCCCCCGGCGGGGTCGCCTACCGGTGCTCCTTCCGGGTCACCGAGGCGATGTTCTTCCAGGAGCGGATGGTCCACGCCGCCGCGGCCGACCTGGGCATGGACCAGGCCGAGTTCCGGCGGATCAACCTCGTCCAGGACGGCCAGTTCCCCTACCGGACGCCGTTCGGCTTCCTGACCGACTCCGGTCAGTACGCCAAGTGCCTGGACGTGGGTCTGCGGGCGGTCGGGTACGACGACTTCCGCAAGCAGCAGGCCGAGGCCAAGGCCAAGGGCAGGCTGCTGGGCCTGGGCATCTCCACCATGACCGAGCCGCTCGGCGCCGGGAACAGCCGTGAGTACGACATCCTCGGCATCAAGATGTTCGACTCGGCCGAGCTCAAGATCCACATGACCGGCAAGGCGATCCTGCGGACCGGTGCGAAGTCACAGGGCCAGGGACACGAGACGACCTGGGCGCAGATCGTCGCCCACGAGCTGGGCCTGCCCGCCGAGGACGTGGTCGTCGAGGAAGGCGACACCGACACCGCCCCGTTCGGCATGGGCACCTACGCCTCGCGCAGCACGCCGGTCGCCGGTGCGGCGGTCGCCATGGTGTCACGCAAGATCCGCGCCAAGGCCCGCAAGCTGGCCGCGCACCTGCTGGAGGTGTCCGAGGAGGACATCGAGTGGGAGCTGGGCCGGTTCTACGTGCGCAGCGCCCCCGACCGCGGGGTCACCATCCAGGAATGCGCGATGGCCGCCTACAGCAACATGCCGGACGGCATGGAGCCCGGCCTGGAGAACACCGCCTACTACGACCCGCCCAACCTGACCTGGCCGTTCGCCGTCTACATCGTCACCGTCGAGGTGGACCCGGAGACCGGGGTGTGGGACGTGCTGAACATGGTGGCCGTCGATGACTGCGGGGTGCGGATCAACCCGATGATCGTCGAAGGGCAGATCATGGGCGGGCTGACCGAGGCCTACGCGATGTCGTCCATGCAGTTCATCACGTTCGACGCCGAAGGCAACTGCATCGGCGCGAACTACATGGACTACCTGCTGCCCACCGCCTGGGAAACCCCGGGCTACGAGCTGCACAGCGAGGTCGTCACCCCGAGCCCGCACCACCCGATCGGCGCCAAGGGGGTCGGCGAGTGCGCGGCGGTCGGCGGCCCGGCGGCCTTCGTCAACGCGGTGATGGACGCCATCGCCGACACCGGGGTCCGCAACGTCGACATGCCGCTGCTGCCGGACCGGGTCTGGGAAGCGATCACCAAGCGGCACGACGTCTCCGGCGCGCCACCGGTGCGGACGGACTAATGATGGGCGATAGCAGCATGGACGGCTGGGATGTCCTGACGCGGGCCAGCGAGCTGGCCCGCCAGGGGCAGGCGTTCGCCCTGGCCACCGTGGTGTGGCGGCAGGGCCCGTCATCGGGCCAGCTGGGCAGCCGGGCGATCATCACGGCCGGCGGCGAGGTGCAGGGCTGGATCGGCGGCGCCTGCGCGGAGCCGGTGGTCATCCGCGAAGCCCGGCAGGTGATCGCCAAGGGTGAGTCCCGCCTGCTGCTGCTGGGCACCAGGGAGCAGTTCGGCGAGGCAGTGCCGGAGGGGATGACCGTGGTACCGATCTCCTGCCAGAGCGAGGGCGCGCTGGAGGTGTTCATCGAGCCGGCGCAGCCCGCGCCGCGCCTGGTGGTCGTCGGCCGCTCGCCGATGGCCCAGACGCTGACCGGGCTGGGCCAGGCGCTCGGCTGGCGCACCACGCTGGTGGACGGCCCGGACTTCTCCGCGGCCGACGCGGACGAGCACTCACTGGTCGTCATCGCCACCCAGGGCCACGGCGACGAGGAGGCGGTCGAGCAGGCGATCGCGGCCCGGCCCGCCTACCTGGGCCTGGTGGCCTCGCAGCGCCGTGGGGAGGCCGTCCGCGGCTACCTCGCGGACCGGGGCCTGGCCAGGGACCAGCTGGACCGGGTCCGGGCACCGGCAGGCCTGGACCTCGGGCGGACATCACACAAGGAGATCGCGGTCGCGATCCTGGCGGAGCTGGTCCAGTTGCGGGCCGCCGGTGCGCTCGGCTCGGCCGGCGCGGCTGAGGTGGCGGCGGCAGCGGCCCCTGCGCAGGCCACGGACCCGGTGTGCGGGATGACCGTGGCGGCGGACGCGTCCAGCCATCCCTTCGAATACGACGGGGTTACCTACTACTTCTGCCGGGTGGGCTGCCGCCAGGAGCTCGCGAAGAACCCCGCGGCCTTCGTGAAGAGAGAGACCCGATGCTGATCAGGAACGAGTTCGACGTAGCGGCGCCGCTCGACAAGGTCTGGCAGTTCTTCGACGACATCCCGCAGGTGGCCGCCTGCCTGCCCGGCACCGAACTGACCGACGACCTCGGTGAGAACAAGTACGGCGGCAAGGTGGCGATCCGGATGGGGCCGGTCCGGCTGAGCTTCGCCGGCACCGCCGACATCACCGAGCGGGACGAGACCGCCAAGCGCGTCGTCGTCCACGCCACCGGCGCGGAGCAGCGGGGCCGGGGCCAGGCCAGCATGGTCGTGACCGCGACGCTGACCCGCAGCGGCCGCGGCACGACGGTCGACGTCAGCCAGGACCTGCAGCTGTCCGGTGCCGCCGCACAGTACGGCCGGGGAATGATCTCCGACGTCACCTCCGTCCTCATGCGTGACTTCTCCACCAATCTGGCCGCCAGGATCGACGCCGCCCAGCGCGGCGAAGTGGTGGCCGCGACCGCTACCCCGGCCGGCGGATTCACGCTGGGCCTGCGGGCCGCGCTGATGGCACTCCAGCGCGTGTTCCGCCGGTTCTTCCTGCCGTACCGGACCAACCCGAGCTGAGGAGCGAACCCATGGTCCTGTGGTGGATCGGCAATGCCGTTCTCCTGGTGGTGATCCTGCCTGTGGTCATCGCGCTGCTCAACCGTGTGCTAGCCGCCGTGGAACGCATCCGCGCCGCCTCCGACGACATCCTGAGCGGCGGCGTGGCCCTCATCGGGCAGCTGGACGGTGTCCCGGAGGCGCTGGCACAGACCGATAAGACAGTCAAGGAAGTGACCGTCGGCGCGGTCCGCTACGCAGGCTCGGTCGCAAAGCTTCTCGGCTGAGCCGAGCTGACCAGAAAGGAGTGATGTCATGCCGGCAGCTGCCTGGGTGACATTGATCATCTCCGCGCTGATCATCGCGGTCACCGCGGTGGCCCTGCTGCGGGTCATCTTCCACTTGCGGGCCGTGCGGGCAACGCTCGGCAACGTGCTCGGTGGCGTCACCGTCGTGGCGCAGCAGACCAGCACGGTGCCGGCGCGGCTCACGTCGGTGAACGCGAACCTGAAGCCGGTCCGCGATTTCTGCGAATCGGTGCCGGGGCCGGTGACGTCATGACCGGTCACACTGCCGCCATGGCCGCGGCGGCCGGTGCCAGCCACACCGGCTGGGTCGTCGGCTACACCATCGGCATCGTCATCGTGCTGGTCGTCGTCGCGCTGGTCGTGCCGATCCTGATGCTGGCCCGCTCGATCGGCCAGGCGGCACCGCTGATCGACGGTCAGCTCAAGCAGGCCGAGCACAACACCGCGCCGCTCGCCGCGCTGAGCACCACAATCGAGCACGCGCAGGTCATCGTCGCCGGGCTCGCCCGCGGCCGCGCCAGGCTGGGAGGATAACGATGCACGCCCTTGCGCTCGATTCGACCACCAAGACCTTGTGGTGGTCCGCGATCATCGCTGGCTTCGTGGTGGTACTGGCGGTGGCGGCCCTGCTGAGCCTGCTCATCTGGCTGGTCAAGATCATCGACCGCCGGGTGGCCACCATCCGGGACACGCTGCGCGCCGCCGCCGAGAACACCTCGCACACCTCGCTCATCGAGCCGACCGCGGAAGGGGTGGACGCGGTCCTCGCCGAAGGCCTCCAGCATCACCTGTTCCTCGGCCGCGTCCTCGGGAAGGTGAAGTCATGACCATACTGGTCGTCCTGACCGTCGTCGACATCGTCCTGCTGGTCGCGGGGCTGGCGTTCTACCTGTTCTGGGTTGGGTCCCTGCTCGCGCGGATCGCCACCAACCTGGAGGAGTGCTCGGAGACGGTGCGGACGATCGTGGGCCACGCCAAGCTGATCGGGCCTGGGGTGGAGCACATCAACGCCACCGGCGGGGTGGTCGCCGGGGCACTGCCGCTGCTGTACGGGATGGCGGAGGAGATCGTCGTCGGGGCCACCTACACGCCCGCGGAGCCGACGGTGCCCGAGCCGGCCCGCCCGGCCTCCGGCCGCCGCCGCTCCCGCCTGCTCGACTCCGTCGGCTTCGCCCCCCGCCCCTAGACCGGCCGCGGCCGGCTCAGGACTCGCTGCCCCGGGACGGCGGCGAGTCCGGGCTGCGGCGGGCGCGCCAGCAGCGGGCGCCCGGGTGCTGGCGGGCGGGGCCGGGCATGTCCCCGTATGTTGTGAGGCATCCCAGATTCTGTTGTGGGGGGAGCTGGCGTGCTGGAGCGGCTCTCGGCCGAGGATCCGCCGAGTGTGGGACCCTACCGGCTGGAAGGGCGTCTGGGCAGCGGCGGAATGGGCCAGGTGTTCCTTGGCCGCGCTCCCGACGGCAAGCTGGCCGCGGTCAAGGTGATCCACGCCGAGCTGGCTGACAGCCCCTCCTTCCGGGCCCGGTTCGAACGGGAGCTGGCTGCCGCTCAGAAGGTGGGTGGCCGGTTCACCGCGCCGGTGGTCGATGCCGACATGGATGGCCCGCAGTCGTGGCTGGCCACTGCCTACGTCGACGGGCCATCGCTCGCTCACGCGGTCGCTGCTGACGGGCCCCTGCCGACTGGCTCGGTGCTGGCCCTGGCGGCGGGCCTGGCGGAGGGACTGGCCGCGATCCATGCGGCGGGGGTGGTGCACCGTGACCTGAAGCCGTCGAACGTGCTGCTGGCCGGGGACGGGCCGCGGATCATCGACTTCGGTATCTCCCACGCCGCCGAGGCCAGCACCCTGACCCGGACCGGCATGGTGATCGGCTCACCGGGATTCATGTCTCCCGAGCAAGCTGAGGGCCGCGAGGTGGGGCCGGCCAGCGACATCTTCAGCCTGGGGGCGGTGCTGGTCTTCGCGGCCACCGGAGAGGGCCCGTTCGGGGCCGGCCCGAATGCCGCCCTGATCTACCGCATCGTCCACGGCCAGCCGCGGATCGAGCGCGCGCCCGCGGAGATCCGCCCGCTGGTCGAGCGGTGCCTGGCCAAGAACCCGCAGGACCGTCCTGAAGCAGGCCAGATCCAGGCCGAACTGGCCGCGACCCACCCACTGGATACGGCCCCCGGTGCCGCCAGCGGGCCGCCGACGCACACCGCGGTCCCCATGCACCGCCCCCCGCGCACGGCCGGCACCGTGCGGCCGACGGATCAATCGCCGCGCCGCCGGTCCCGCTTGGCCTGGGCGGCGGGAGGTCTCGTCACAGCGTTCGTCATCGGCATCGGCGGCCTGGCCATCTGGCAGGCGCACAGCCCCCATCGGCATGGACCGCAGCGGACGTCCACTCCCAACACGAGCTCCCTCCACGCGGCCACGCCAGCAGCGACGGTGGGAACACTGACGGGCCGCAAGCTGCCGGCACCCGTGCTGCTGTCACCGGTCAACGGGACACTCTTCAGTTACTACCAGCGCGAAGTTACCTTGAGATGGCAACCGGTTCCCGATGCGGCTTCCTACTTCGTGCAGATCACATACTGCCTGCCCGGCGGCTGCGGCCAGACGGGCCGCAACATCATCAACAGCTCGACGGTGACAGTGACGATTACCCATTACAAGGTGCTGTATGGGAGCCCCGCACGCTGGCGGGTGACGGCAATCGGGCCTGGTGGCAAGCGGGGAAGGCCCAGCCCGTGGTGGAGCTTCGGCTAGCCGGCGTGGATGTCCCACAGGTAGGTGCTGAGGCTGTCGTCGCCGGTGGCCAGGGTTTTGCCGTCCGGGCTGAACGCCACCGCCGTGACAGGCGCCGAACCAGGGCTGACGAGAACCGCGGCCCGGCTCCCGGTAGTGGCATCCCACAGACAGGTGTTGCCGTCGCCGTCGCCGGTGGCCAGGGTCTTGCCGTCCGGGCTGAACGCCACCGCCGTAACGGGCGCCGACCCAGGCTCCGTGAGGGTGGCGGTCACGAGCCGGGTGGACGTATCCCACACAAAGCTGTCGCCGCCACCATCCCCGGCAGCCAGGGTTCTGCTGTCCGGGCTGAACGCCACCGTGGTGACACCGGGAGATCCGGGTCCGGTGAGGGTAGCGGTCCGGTGCCAGCTGGCGGTGTCCCACAGCGAGGTACCGCTGCTGCCCTCGCCGATCGCCAGGATCTTGCCATCAGGGCTGAACGCCAGCGCAGTGACGGGGGGCGACCCTGGCGCGGTAAGGCTGGCGGTCCGGTGCCCCGTAGCGGTGTCCCACAGATAGGTGCCACCGCGGTTGTCGCCGGTAACCAGGGTCTTGCCATCAGGGCTGAACGCCACCGCCGTGACCCCTGACGACTCCGGTTCGGCGAGGATGGCGGTCCGGTGCCCGGTGGCGGCGTCCCACAGATAGGTTCGGAGGTCGTAGTCGCCGGTGGCCAGGATCTTGCCGCCCGGGCTGAACGCCATGGCCGTGACGCCACCCGATCCAAGGTCTTCGAGGGTAGCGGTCCGGTGCCCGGTGGCCGGGTTCCACAGGTAAACGTAGCCAGGGCCGCCGTCGGAGTCGTAGCCGGTGGCCAGGGTCTTGCCGTCGGGGCTGAACGCCACCGCCGTGACATGCGTCGCCGGTGTGATACCCCGGATACCGGGGTCGGTGAGAGTCCGCACAAGCGTCGCCGAGATCGTGACGCTGCCTGCCGTGCTCTGGTGACGCGGAGCCGAAGTCCCGCCATCGCCCACTCTGGTGGGATGCGGAAGCTGGCTGGCCAGGACGACTGCCGTCACACCGATGGCACACAGGACGCCGAGGGCGAACGCGACGCGACGGCGTCTCCGCCGCTGGGCCGGGTGTCCACGCAGTCGGGCTGGTGCGGGCGGACTCTCGGCCGGCGGTGCGGGTGCCGGGCTGGGATGGTGCCCGGTGACGGTCGGCTGGCCGCCGCCCCGAGGGTGGTGGATGGCTGCCTGGGTGGGCGGGTGGGCGGGTGCGGGCCTGCTGCTGGCATCCGCTATCTCAGCCGGTGGGCTGGGGAGCGGGATGGCAAGGCCTGCCTGATAGGAGCCGATGAACTCGGTAAGGTCGGGCGGCCAGAAAGACACCGCCGAACTCGCCGGGGCTGGTACTGGGCGGGCGGTGACGGTGTCCATCAGCGCGGCCAGCGTGGGCCGGCCCGAGGGATCCCTGGCCAGGCAGGCAGCGACCAGGTCACGCAGCGGGCCGGGCACGCCGTCCAGGGTGGGCTGAGCATGCACGATCCGGTAGAGCACAGCTGCGGGCTGCCCATCGCCGAACGGCCCGGTGCCGGTGGCGGCGTAGGTGAGCACACTGCCGAGGGCGAACACGTCGCTGGCCGGCCCGGCGCGGTCGCCGTCGGCCTGCTCGGGGGACATGAACCCGGGCGTGCCGACAGCCAGGCCGGTCCCGGTCAGCACAGTGCCCTCAAGCGCCAGCGAGACCCCGAAATCGATCACCCGCGGCCCGTCAACGGCCAGCAGCACGTTCGCTGGCTTCAGGTCACGATGGACCAAGCCACAGGCGTGCACCGCCGCCAGCGCCTCGACCATGCCTCCCGCGAGCCGCCACACCGGATCCTCGGCCAGCGGGCCCCGCACCTCGATGACCTCCGCCAGTGACGGGCCGGGCACGAACGCGGTGGCCAGCCAGGGCGGATCTTCACCGGCGTCCACCACGGTGGCGGTGTACAGGCCGTTGACCTGGCGGGCGGCGGCCACCTCGCGCCGGAACCGGCGCACGAACCCCTGATCGCGGGCGAGCTCGGGGCGGATCACCTTCACCGCGACCGCCCGGCCGGCCGGCGAGAAGCCCAGGTAGACCCGGCCCATCCCGCCCGAGCCGAGCCGGGCAGCCAGCCGGTACGGTCCCACCTGGCGCGGATCTCCCGCCCTCAGCGGCTCCACGACCACCCCCACAGTGCGCTGCATCATCCAGTGGACCAGCCAGTGGCGGCGGGGAGCCGGCCGGGACACCCGCATACCCGTGCGGGCAAAGGAATTATGCCGTTACCACGGCGGTCCGGTCACCTCGCGCAGATCAGGCCTCCGGTTCGGTGCGGCGTTCCGGCGAGTCCGGGCCGCGGCGGGTGAGCGGGCCGGTGTTGGGCGCCGCCGTGTACTCGCCGATCCACTGGTCCTTCCAGGACTGGCTGTACTGCTCGGTGTTGCAGCGTGGCTGGTAGACCGTGGCGAGTTCGCGGGTGATCTGCTCGCGGTGCCCCGGGCCGCCGCCGGGTATCTCGTAGGTGGCGATGTACACCTTCCACTT
>DATKRG010000324.1:0-6952 GCA_035532275.1 Streptosporangiaceae bacterium
GGACGTCGACCTCATCGACGCCAGCCACACCGGTGTGACGCCATCCATCAACATCAACGGATGGATGGACGTCGGCGCATACGAGACCGTCAAGCTGTTCGAGTTCCAGCAGCATCACCCCGACCAGTACCTCATCATGGCACCGGCAGAGCACTGCAAAATGCTGGCCACCAGCCCCGACGCGCGCCTGGGCCAACGGCCGATGGGCGACACCCGTTTCCCGTACGACGAGATCATCATCTCGTGGTTCGACCGGTTCCTGTGCGATGACAGCGGCGCGTGGCAGCCGATGCCCAAGGTCCAGGTCTTCCTCATGGGCGCGTGCACCTGGCTGGCCGGCCCGTCATGGCCGCTGCCCGAAACCGAGCCGCGGACCCTGTACCTGACCAGCGGCGAGTCCGCCAGCACACTGTGGGGCGACGGCGCCCTGGCGCCGGCCGCCCAGGCCGCGGGCACGGACGAACTCATCGCTGACCCGCACAACCCCGTGCAATCGCTGGGCGGCGACCTCGCGACCCATTCCCCGGTCTGCGCCGATCAGCGGGAGGTTGAGTGCCGGGCAGACGTGCTCGTCTACAGCACGCCTGTGCTGGCCGAACCGGTGGCAATCGTCGGCGACATCAGCGCTGAGCTCTATGTCTCGGCCGGCGTCGAGGACGCCGACGTCACATCACCGTGCATCACGGGCAAGGCCACGAGTCGGCGCTGCACTTCCGCGCCTACACCGGCAAGATCGCAGTCAACACGCCGATGTCTGACACCCGGCCCCGTGGCCGCCCGAGCCGGGTCCGGATCGCCAGTGAACACGCTTCGCCCGGCGCCGTATCGGCCACCGCCGGTCACGACGCCGGCACAGCGGTCGCGGAAGGCCTGGCCAGCGCGCCGGACGAGGACGTGTGTGTGCGCCTGGCCATCCGGACTGGTCTTGACCAGTTCGAGGGCGTCGCCTGGCCGTACCCTGCCCTGCTCGATGACACCAGCCACCAACGTGCCACGGCCGGTGATGCGAGCGGCCCACTCCACGCTGAGCAGGAGAGGCAGTTCTTCCTCTTCCACACTGCGATCTGGCACTTTCCCGTCCATGCGCTCGGTGCCCCCGTTCACTGAGACCGCGGGTCTGGCCGGCCGCTGGGCACCGTGAGGGCCGCATGCACAGCGGCGCAGACGGCGTCGGCGCCGGGCAGGTAGTCATCTTCAAGCGCGCCACTGAACGGTACCGGGGTGAACCGTGCGCCCACCCGCTGGACCGGCGCCCGGAGCGAGCCGAAGGCGGCTTCGGCGACGGTGGCGGCAAGTTCGGCGCCGAATCCGCCGTGCCGCACCGCCTCATGCGCGATCACCAGCCGGCCGGTGCGGGACACCGACTCCAGCACGGCGGCCGTGTCGAGCGGCACCAGCGTGCGCGGGTCGATCACCTCGGCTTCGATGCCCTCACCCGCGAGCCGTTCCGCCGCCGCCACCGCCTCATGGACCAGCCGCGAGAGCGCCACGACGGTCACGTCCCGGCCGGGCCGGACGATGCGCGCCTGCCCGATCGGGATCGGCTCGATGTGCTCCGGCACCTCCTCGCGGCGGAAGTAGAGCGTCTTGTTCTCGATGACGACGACCGGGTTCGGGTCGGCGATCGCGCTGGCGAGCAGGCCGGCGGCGTCCACCGCCCGGGCCGGCATCACGACCTTCAGGCCGGGCACATGGCACAGCCAGCTCTCCAGGCTCTGGGAGTGCTGCGCGGCACTGCGGTGCCCGGCGCCGCCCTGGGTGCGCAGCACCAGCGGCACCCGCAGCTGGCCGCCCGACATGAAATGGGCCTTTGCCGCCTGATTGACGAGCTGGTCGATGGCGAGCGTCAGGAAGTCGATGTACATGATCTCCAGGACCGGGCGCAGTCCTGACTGCGCGGCCCCGATGGCGACGCCGCAGACGGCGGCCTCACTGATCGGGGTGTCGATGACCCGCTGCGTGCCGAACTCCCCGGCGAGGCCGGCCGTGGCGGTGTAGGGACCACCCTCGGCCACGTCCTCGCCGATGACGATCACCCGCGGGTCCGCGCGCATGGCGTCGGCCAGCGCGCGGTTGACCGCCTTCACGTACGTCGTCTGCGTCATGGTGCCTCGGCCGGGGCGTAGACGAGCTGCTCCATCAGATCTGCCGGGGGGAACGCGCTGGCAGAGGCGAACCGCACCGCACCGGCGACCGCTTCGGCCGCGGTGCGTTCGGCGGTGAGGGTCTCCTCCTCGGTGAACCACCCGCTGGCGAGCCCGCGGCGGCGCAGCACCGCGATCGGGTCCTTCTCCTGCCACTCGGCCTGGGAGATCGCCTCGCGGTACTTCTGCGGGTCACCCTCGTAGTGGCCACGCAGCCGGTGGGTCAGGCATTCCAGCAGCGCCGGGCCCGCGCCGGCCGCGGCGGCCAGCGCGCTGGCCGCATCCCGGACCGCGAGCACGTCGTTGCCGTCGACCGTCTCCCGGGTGAGGCCGTACGGCGCCACCACGTCGCTCACCCGCTCCACCACGGTGTGCGCCGAGCGCGGCGTGAACTCGGCGAAGCCGTTGTTCTCGCAGACGAAGACGACCGGCAGCCGCCACAGCGTCGCCAGGTTGACGGACTCGTGGAAGTAGCCCGCCTGGACCGCGCCGTCGCCGAAGAACACGGCGGTCACCTGGTCCTGGCCGCGCAGGCGGGCGGCGAGCGCACTGCCCACTGCCAGCGGGAGGTTCCCGGCGACCACGCCCGTGGCACCCATCAGGCCGTGCTCCACATCGACCACGTGCATGGAACCGCCGAGGCCGCGGCACACTCCGTCGGCGCGCCCCATCAGTTCGGCGAGCAGCCGGTCCATCGGCACGCCCTTGGCTATGGCATGACCGTGCCCGCGGTGCCCGGTGTAGACCAGGTCACCGGCGCGCAGCAACGGGCAGACCCCGGCCGCGACCGCCTCCTGGCCGACGCTCAGGTGGACCAGGCCGCGGACCAGGCCGGCGCGTTGCTGCCGCGACACCTCCTCCTCGAAGAGCCGGATCCGCCACATGGTCGCCAGCAGGTGCAGTGCCACCGCAGGGCCGGCGGCTGCGGCGGGGGCCCGGGGCGGGCCATCGTTCGGCGTTATGGGGGCCGGCACCTGGTCTCCAGCGGATCGATGGGGCAAGGCCTCAGGTGACCGACACCGGGCTCAGCACCCGCCGGACCGCGTCGACGATCTTGTCCTCGTCGGGCAGGACGTACTCCTCCATCGGCTTGCTGTAGGGGACCGGCGTGTCCAGCGCCGTGACCTGCCTGATCGGCGCCTTCAGGTAGCCGAAACCCGCGTCGGCCACCTCGGCGGCGATGACGGCGGACGCGGACGCGTGCCGGGTGGCCTGGTCGACGAGCACCAGATGGCCGGTCCTGCTGACCGACTCGATGATGGTGTCGGTGTCCAGCGGTGCGAGGGTCCGGGGGTCGATGACCTCGGCGCTGACCCCCTCGCCGGCGAGCCGCTCGGCGGCCGCCACCGCGCGGCCCACCATCCACCCGGTGGCCACGATGGTGACATCGCTGCCCGGGCGGACGATGCTGGCTTGTCCGAACGGGACCAGGTACTCGCCTTCGGGAACCTCACCCGGCGCCAGGGTGAGCAGGTAGTGGTGGAAGAAGACGACCGGGTTGTCGTCGCGGATCGCGGTGGCCATCAGCCCCTTCGCGTCGGCGGCCGTGGCCGGAAGCGCGATCTTCAGGCCGGGGACGCCCATGAACATCCCGTAGATGGAGCCGGTGTGCTGGCCCGCCCACCCGGCCGTGAACCCGTAGCCCGCCTTGAGGACCACTGGCACCTTCACCTGGCCGCCGCTCATGTAGCGGAAACGCGGTGCCTCGTTCACGATCTGGTCCATCGCGACCAGCATGAACTCCGCCATGTACAGCTCGACGACCGGCCGGTAGCCGGCCAGCGCGGCACCGACCGCCATCCCGATCTCGGCGGTCTCGGAGATCGGGGTGACGCGGACCCGGTCGTGGCCGAACGCCGCCAGGAACGGGTCGTTCTCGGTGGTGGCGATGTTCTGGCCGAACAGGAGCACGGACTCGTCCCGGTCCATCTCCTGCCGGATGGCTTCCTCGATGGCGGCGATGTAGGGCAGTTCGCGCATCGGTCCTCCTAGGCGTAGACGAACTTGACGGCGTCGGCTGGCTCCGGGAAGGGGCTGCTCGCCCCGAAGTCGATCGCCCCTTGCATCTCCTGGCGCACCTCGGCGGCGATGGCGTCGGCCCCCTCCGCGGTCAGCGTGCCGTCGGCGATGAGCCGCGCGCGGAACCTGGGCACCGGGTCGCCCCGCTTGGCGGCCTCGTACTCTTCGGTATCGCCGAACACCGCTATGGCTTCATGCTCGGGGAAGTGGAGGGGGATCCCTGGTGGGACGATGATGTTGCCGTGCGCGCTGAGCCGGTAGACCTTGGACTCCACCAGCGTCGGCCCATTTCCCGCACGCGCCCGCGCTGCGGCGGCGGCCACCTCCCCGTACACCGCGACTGGGTCGCCGCCGTCCACAGTGACGCCGGGCATGCTGTAGGCCCTGGCCTTGACCGACAGCGGCTCGCCTGCCGCCGCGTTCGCGTCCTCCTGCTCGACCCGGGTGACCACGTTGTAGCTGTTGTTCTCCATCACGTAGACGATCGGCAGTTTCCACAGCGACGCGATGTTGAGTGACTCGTGGAACGCGCCCTGCTTGGACGCGCCGTCGCCGAAGAAGCACAGCACGACCTGGTTCTTCCTGGCGATCTGCGCCGCGTAGGCGGCCCCGGTCGCCTGCGGGATCCCCTGCCCGACGATGCCGGAGGTTCCCAGGAAGCCCCGCGCAGGGTCGGTGAGGTGCATCGACCCTCCGTAGCCGCGGCACAGCCCGGTCGCCTTGCCGAAGATCTCGGCCATCATCGCCTTGGGATCGGTGCCGAGCACGATCGGGTAGCCGTGGCAGCGGTAGGTGGTGAGGATCTGGTCACCGGGCTGCAGGACCGTCAGCGACCCGACGATGGATGCCTCCGCGCCGTCGGCCAGGTGCGTGTGGCCACGGAGCAGGCCGGGGAGTTCCTCGAAGCTGCGTTTGACGCGTTCCTCGAACTCCCTGATCCGCAGCATCTGCGTGAACATCCAGACCAGGCGGTCCTGGCCAAGACCATGCGTGTCTGCCATGTCGCCCGTGCGCCTCCTCCGGTTGCCCGTTCATCAAAGCTCAGGACAACGGTGACGGGATTGTCAAGGGCCGTTGGTCATGCCCGGGCCCCCGGTTCCGGCAGAGCGGTAGTCGTCGATCTCCTCGGGCCTGATCAGCCCCCTCCTCGATGCAGCGGGCGAGCAACGCGAAGTCTGACTTGCACGGCCGGCCCGCGGCGGCGAACTTCGCCCGGGCCCGCTCGATGTACTGCTTGACGGTGTGGCCGCTGATGGTCAGGCATGATCCATTCCCTGGAACAGATGCTGCAGCGCCTGGCGTTCGCGGGCGGACAGCCGGACCTCCTGCAGCAACCCTGCCATGGAGGAGGTCGTGACCGCCTGCACGATCAAGGTCAAGGAGAAGCCGTTCCCAGCCGGGTCCGTAGTCCCAGTCAGCACTCCAGGCGGCGACGGCCAGGTCGGCTCACCGGCCGGCAGTGCCGAGCAGCCCGAGGCCGACATGCCCGGACCATCGTCCCCCTGCCGAGCAGGGTATTGGGGGCGCAGGCGTCGCCGTGGCAGACCACGAGCCGGTCGGCCGGCGGGATCGCGGCGGCATGGTCCAGCGCCGCGGTTGCCGGGCCGGCGGCTCGCCGCGGGCTCACTGCTGCGCTCTCGCCGGGCAGCGCGGCGGTGACCAGCCATGACCCGGCTGCGTCCCCACCACAGTCCAGCGGCTCCGGTACCGGGTGGAACTGCCCGGCCCACCGCATCCGGGCCGCCCCGACCACCACGTCATGCCGCGAAGACCCGGCGCTCATCGCTTCATCGTGACACCGCGCGCAGCCATCGGCACCGGCAAGACGTCTATGACGCTATGAGGTACGTCCAGCATCAAGCATCTGCAGCAGGCTCGGCTACCAGGAGCGCGAACCCTACGTCAGGCCGGGGCGTTTGCGGGCGCTCACGGCGGCTACGCATCAGGTCCTAGAGCCGATCGCGGAGCGTGACCGAACCGGTGGTGACAACCCGCACGCGCACCCGCCGTTCTGCTCGGCAATCCCGGTTCGCTCAGTGACTGTGCTAACGGCTCCAAATGGTCATTCGGTGCGCGGGGCCGTGGTGGTCCTGGCTGCGGCAGCCCAGGTCGCGGGGCCTGGTCCCAGTCCAGCGCACTCCCGGCGATCGGTGCCCAGCGTGGCTGGCCTGGGCGACGGCTCGCACTCCCAGATTGAGAGGCCGGGGGCCGGGCTAGGGGCATCCGGTCGTCTCCGTCATCACCGTCAGGGCGTGGGCGGGGAATGGGCCGTGCCAGCCCCGCTGACGGGAGTGGAGGCATTCGGGGGCCGGTGAATAACGGGATGCCGCAGCTGTATGGCCGGGAATACGGTGAGCTGATGCGGCAGGTAAGCAAGCGGCTGATGAGCTGGGCGTCCATCCTGGAGCCGGATGTCCGGGAGCAGGCCGAGCGCACGGCCGCGATGCCGTTCATCTGCCCGCACCTGGCGCTGATGCCTGATGCCCACCTGGGCAAGGGCGCGACGGTCGGCTCGGTCATCCCCACCCTTGGCGCGATCATGCCCGCTGCGGTCGGGGTGGACATCGGCTGCGGGATGATGGCCGTCCGCACCCAGTTCACCGCTGCGGACATGGGTGAGCGAGGTGACCTGGCGAGCCTGCGCATGGCGATCGAGAACGCCATTCCGCTGTCGGCCGGGCAGTACAACCAGACCGTCCGCGCGGCACCCGGAACTGCGGCCCGGATCGCGGAGCTTGAGGCCAGGGACGGTGCCGGGGCCGCCGGGCAGATCGCGCCGAACTGGCGGC
>DATKRG010000325.1:0-1227 GCA_035532275.1 Streptosporangiaceae bacterium
CGATACGGAGATCCTGAGGCAAGTGAACGCCGGCAAGAGGAACCGCGCCTTCGAAGCCCCAGCGATTATCGAGGCGTTCACAACCCTGGAGCGCCAGCTCGCAAGCCCGCAAGGCGACACCAGAGCCAGCAAACCCGCCCGCCTCGTCCCGCGCCGACCGTGAAGTCATCTCAGGGATGCTGCCCGCCGTGGCGGGCGTGCCGGCCGGAGCGCGAGCATGAGAGTCCTGGTCGTCGAGGACTCGCGGTCTCTCGCTGAGGTACTGGCCGAGGGCCTGCGGGACCAGGGCATGGCCGTCGATGCCGCGCACGACGGGCTGGAAGCGGCCGCGAAGCTGGACCTCAACGCCTACGACGTCGTGGTTCTGGACCGGGACCTGCCCGGAATACACGGCGACGCCCTGTGCCAGATGATCACCGACCGGGAACACCGGTCCATGGTCCTCATGCTGACCGCGGCGGGCACGCCCGGCGACCGGGTCTCAGGCCTGGGCCTGGGCGCCGACGACTACCTCGGCAAGCCATTCCACTTCCCTGAGCTGGTGCTGCGCATCCGCGCGCTGGCCCGCAGGCAGCCAGCGGCACGGAGCCGGAACCTGCGAGCGGGCGGGATCGAGCTGGACCAGATCCGGCGCACCGTCAGCCGTGACGGGCGCCAGCTGGATCTCTCGGTCAAGGAGTTCGGCGTGCTGGAGGCGCTGCTGCTGGCCACGCCCGGCTTCCTGCGTGCGGAAGATCTCCTGGAGCGGGTCTGGGACGAGCACGCCGACCCGTTCACCAACACCGTCACGGTCACCATCGGCAGGCTCCGCCGTAAGCTCGGCGATCCGCCGGTCATCGCGACCTCCCCCGGCGTCGGCTACCGGATAGCGTCGGCAGCCGACTGATCAGCCGCTCCCGGAGCCTCAACCGCGGCTCCCGGTTGGCTCCCGTCGTTTCCCGACCGCGTGCTGAGGCCGTTTCCTTGCGCGCCGTAAGGCTAATGCCCCCCGCTCCAGGTCAGGCCGTCGGCCGCGACCACTGCCCGACACTCCGTCCCGCCGACTCAGATCAGCCATGTGGGAGTCAGCCCGCGGGCCGCCCGCGCCGCAGGAGCCCAGAGCGGCGAAGATATCCGCCGGCAGCCATGCTCGCAGCCTGGCGCTGGATTGCATCCGCTCGTATGCCTGGCGGGCGGCGCCACCGCTGGGCGGGAAGGGCAGGATGCGCTTGCCCATGGAGATCGCCA
>DATKRG010000326.1:0-15932 GCA_035532275.1 Streptosporangiaceae bacterium
TGGCGGCCGGGCGGGCCGACAGGCTAAACGCCTGTGGAGGCGGCGTAAGACCAGGCTCCGGCCTGGCGGCTGCCGGTGAAGCAGGAACCCACCGGAGCGCGGCGTGAGCCGTGCTGGAGGAATCCCCGTCGTTCACGGCGGGGAGGACGTCAAGTTTCTCGTCTTCCGAGAGGCATTTGTGCCCAGCGAGAGGCCGTGCTTAGCATCGCGGACGGAGGGACGTCATGTTCACCAGGCCATTCGGGTACCAGCGGGCGGCGGGCTTCGCCGACGCCTGCGACCTGCTTCGCGAGCACGGCGAGGGTGCGAAGCTCATCGCCGGCGGCCAGAGCCTGCTGCCCATGGTCAACCTGGGCCTGGTGCAGCCCGACGTGGTCATCGACATCTCGCATGTGGCCGGGGGGCGGGAGCTTGCCGCGGCCGGCGGCTACCTCACGGTGGGCGCCCTGGCCACCCACGCCGTGCTCGCCGCGGACCCGCTGGCCAGGCAGGTGCAGCCGCTGCTCGGGGCGGCCGCGGCGCGGATCGGGAACGCGCGGGTGCGTCACCGGGGAACCCTGGGCGGGACACTGGCCCACAGCGACCCCGCGGCCGAGCTTCCCCTCGTCATGGTGGCGCTCGGGGCCACCTACACGGTCAGCAACGGCCGCGCCACCCGCATCGTCAAGGCCGAGGACTTCCATGTCACGTTCCTGACCAGCGGGCTGGACGCTGACGAGCTGGTCACCTCGGCCAGCCTGCCGGTGCTGGGCCCCGGCTGGGGCTGGAGCTTCCAGGAAGTCTCCCGGCGCGACGGCGATTTCGCGCTCGCGGCGGTCGCGGCCCTGGTCCGCATCGCGGGCGGGATGATCGTGGAATCCAGGGTCGCCGCCGGCGGCGTCAGTGACCGCCCGGTCCGGCTCGCGGACGTCGAGACCGCCCTGAGCGGCGCCAGCCCGGGCCAGATCGGCGAGCGCGTCGGCCCGCTGCGGGGAATCAGCCCCGTCACCGACGCGGGCGCCAGCGCCCGGCACCGGGCCCACCTGTGCCGGGTCCTGGTGCTCCGGGCACTCCAGGAAGCCAGCCGGAGATCGGTGGCGGCGGCGTGACCGGCATGGCGACCATCACCCTGGCCGTGAACGGCCGGAGCGTCACCAGGGCCGCGGGCGCGCACCTCACCCTGCTGCGCTGGCTGCGGGAGCTGGCCGATGTGACCGACCCGAAGTACGGCTGCGGTGAGGGGATCTGCGGTGCCTGCACGGTCCTGGTCGACGGCGTGCCGGCCGCCAGCTGCCTGATCCTGGCCGCACAGGTGGACGGTGCCACCGTCACCACGGCGGCCGGGCTGGCCGAACCGGACGGGTCACTCAGCCCGCTCCAGCGGGCCTTCCACGAGCACCACGCGGCCCAGTGCGGGTTCTGCACGCCCGGCATGCTCACCACGGCCGCTGCCATGCTCGCCGATGGCCGCTGCCGCTCCCGGGCGGAGATCCGGGCGGGCCTGCACGGCAACCTGTGCCGGTGCACCGGTTACGGGCCCATCGTGGACGCCGTCGAGGCAGCCCAGCAGGAGGCGGGCCAGCAGGAGGCGGGCCAGCAGGAGGCCGCCCAGCAGGAGGCCGCCCAGCAGGAGGCTGCCGAGCAGGAGGCGGGCCGGTGAACGCCGATGCCCCCGGTCCCGCTGCCGGGACCGGGATCCGGACCTCGAAAGCGGACGAGCTCAGGGTCGTGCACCAGCCGCTGGCCCGGCACGACCAGGCGGAGAAGATCGCGGGCAGCACCCGCTTCGCCGGTGACCTCGCGTTCGCGAGCATGCTGCACGCGCGGCTGGTGCGCTCACCGGTCCCGTCCGCCAGGGTGACCCGCCGGGACGCCAGCGCGGCGCTGGCCGTGCCCGGGGTGGTCTGCGTGCTGTTCGGCGAGGACGTGCCGCACAACACGGTCTGGGTCGACGTCCCCGGCCAGACGGTCGAGGTGGCGGCGCTCAAGGCCAGCATGGAGGTGCTCGCCACCGGGCGGGTCCGGTTCCACGGGGAGCCGGTCGCCCTCGTGGTCGCCGAGACCGAGGACGCGCTCGCGCAGGCATGTGAGCTCGTGGAGATCGACTACGAGGACCTGCCCGGCGTCTATGACCCCGCCGAGGCGCTCGCCGACGGCGCGCCCGCCGTCCACGAGGGGGGGAACCTGCTCGGGGAGTGGCGGATCGACCGGGGTGATCCGGGCGCGGCGTTCGCCGCCGCGGACGTCGTGGTGGCCGGCAGCTACCAGACCCAGGCGGTGGATCACGCCTACCTCGAGCCCGAGGCCGGGGTCGGCTGGCTCGACGACGACGGTGTGCTCAACCTCCGGGTCGCCACCCAGGTGGTGGAGCACTACCGGGATGTCGCCCGGATCCTGGGGATTCCGGAGGCCCGGGTGCGGGTGATCGCGCCCTACGTCGGAGGGGGCTTCGGCGGCAAGGAGGACATGACCGTCGAGCCCTACCTCGCCCTCGCCGTCTGGCGCACCCGGCGTGCCGTGCGGATGCAGTGGACGCGCCAGGAATCGCTGCTGGCACGCCCGAAGCGGCACCGGATGTGGCTGCGCTACCGCACCGCGGCCCGCCGGGACGGGACGATCCTCGGCCAGGAGATCGACATCACCGCCGACTCCGGGGCCTACGCCTACCTGTCCGCGCTGGTGCTCCTGTACTCCTCGGTGCACGCCTGCGGCCCCTACCGGGTGGGCAACGTCACGCTGCGCGCCCGGTGCGCGTACACCAACAACCCGCCGACCTCGGCGTTCCGCGGCTTCGGCGGCATGCAGGTGGTGTTCGGTTACGAGGCGCAGATGGACCTGCTGGCCGGCGAACTGGGGATCCCGCCCGCTGACATCAGGAAGCGGAACGCCCTTGCCCGCGGCGACACCCTGCCGGTCGGCCAGGTCGTCGAGACCGAGGTGCTGCTCTGCCAGACCATCGACGCGGTGCTCGGCCGGGCGGGTGACAAGCCGGTCCCGTCCGGGCCGCGCAAGGCCACGGGGCGGGGGATCGCCTCCAACATCCAGTCCTACGGCAGGCTCGTCTGGCTGAACGACTCCGCCGCCGCGTGGGCCGGGCTCCAGCTTGACGGCAGCCTGACCGTGCGGTGCGGGGTACCCGACATCGGCGGCGGGCAGGCGTCCTCGCTCGCCCAGATCGCGTCCGAGGTGCTCGGCGTCCCGATGGACCGGATCACGGTGCACTTCGGGGACTCGGCCCTCACCCCGCTGGCCGGCACCACGACCGCCACCCGGCAGCTGCTCATGTCGGGCAACGCGGTCTATGAGGCCGCCGTCCTGGTGCGGGACGCGATCGTGCGGGCGGTGGCCGCCGAGACCGGGCAGCCGGTGGCAGGGCTCCGGCTGGACGCCGACCCCGCGAGCGGCCAGGGTGTGGTGACCGGTCCCGGCGTGTCGGTCAGCCTGCCGGAGGCAGTGGTGGTCTGCCGGCGGCGCAACGTGCCGATCGAGGCGCTCGGCACCTTCTTCGGCCCGAAGGGCCGGCCCGTGGTGAGAGAGTTGCGGGCGGACCGGGTGTTCCCCGACTTCACGTTCGGGACCCATCTTTGTGATCTTGAAGTTGATCTTGACACCGGCCAGGTCGAGCTGCTCCGTTACATCGCGGCTCACGACGTCGGCCGGGCCATCAACCCCCTGTCGGTGGCGGGGCAGATCAGCGGCGGCGCCGCCCAGGGGCTCGGGATGGCCCTGCTGGAAGAGATCGCGCTCGCCGACGGCGTGAACCTCACCGGCGGGTTCTTCCAGTACCTGATCCCCACCGCCACCGACCTCCCCGACATCGAGACCATCGTGCTGGAGTCGGGGGAGGGGATGGGCCCGTTCGGCGCCCGGGGCATCGGCGAGCCGCCCATCGGCCCGCCTGCCGCCGCCGTCGCCAGCGCGATCCACGACGCGCTCGGCAGCAGGCCCACGGTGCTGCCGATCACGCCCGAGCGGGTACTGGAGTGCGTGACGCGGGGAGATCCGCCACCCGGCCCTGGTTCAGCATGAGCTCTGCCCGCCGGTACCGCGGGCACCCGGGCGGTGCCCGCCCGGGTCAGTCATCGAAGATCCCCAGCGGCAGGAACGCGGAGACCAGCACGTTGGGCAGGTCGACCACCTGGCTGGCCTTCAGGTCGACCGCGACGCTGCAGATCACGTAGGCCTGCTGGCGGGTGTAGCCGAACTCGGTGACCAGGTGGCCGATCATCGCGGACAGGGCGTTGCGGGCGGCCATGGTGAGGTCCTCGAACCCGTTGCCGCCATCGGCGCGGACACAGGTCCCCGTGGTCGCGAAATACGGGCCCGGCGCGGGGGACGGGGCCGTCCGCTCGAACCGGGGCGCCTCGATGCCCTGGGCCGCGGCCTCACCGCGCCGGATGCCGAACCGCGCCCGGAGCGTGCCGCGCACCTCGATCGCCTGGCCGCATGCCTCGCCGTCGCCCTGGGCGAAGTGGGCATCGCCGGCCGAGAAGAGGGCGCCGGGCACCCAGACCGGGATCAGCAGCCGTGTTCCCGCGGTGAGCTGCTTGATGTCGACGTTGCCCGCGTTCTCGCGCGGCGGGATGGTGCGCAGCCCCTCCGTCGTCACCGGCGGGCTCGCCGGGACGGCACCGCGCGGCTCGGGGAGGTCCACCATCCCGCCCGCCGCCGCGAGGTCGCGCTCCCGGGCGGTGATCCGCGTCAGCAGCTCACGCGATGGGGCCACCCCCATCGTGCCCATGAACGGATGCCCGGGGATGCGGATCCTGGGCACATCCGGGGAGACCGCGAAGCCGTCCTCGATCAGCCACCGCGCCAGGAACGGCTCACCGAAGTCCGCCCGCAGGAACCCGAACCCGGGCGATTGCAGGGTGTACCCGAACGACGCGGTGGAGACCTCCAGGATGTCCACTTCCAGCAGGTCGCCGGGCTCCGCCCCGGCCACGAACACCGGGCCGGTCAGCGGATGCACCACGCTGATGTCGACCCCGGGCACATCGGTGGCCACCGACGCCGGGGTGATCTGCCCGTCGACCGCGTCCCGGGTCGGGATCACCACCTCGTCGCCCGGCTCGACCCGGATGAGCGGCGGGATGCCCGGATGCCAGCGGTTGTGCCCGGTGCCCGGCTGGCCCGCGAGCGGGCGTGCCGGGTCGATCCTGATCTCGTGGATGGCCACCGGCTTTCCTCCTAGTCGTTGGCGGCTCGGTTGTCTGCGGCTCGGTTGTCTGCGGCTCGGTTGTCTGCGCTCAGTCGTTGGCGGCTCAGTCGTTGGCGGCCTCGGCCAGCTTGCGGGCAAGCTCGGCCGGCCGGGTGAACATGACCTCGTGACTGCCCGCCATCTCGACGAGCTTGAACCGGCCCAGCCGGGATGACATGCCCGGATGCCACGCCCCCTCCGGCAGTGCCCGGTCGCCGGAAACCGCGATGTAGCTCTTGGGCAGCCCGGCACGGTAGAACTCCGCGAGGTCCAGCCTGGCGTCCCAGGGCTGGAACGGCTGCGGGACCAGCCGCTCCCACACCGTCCGGGCCGCCTCCGGCGACGCGTCCTGGATGAAGAGGTCGCGGAACACCTCCCAGGGGCATTCCACCGTGTTGTCCGGGCTGGCGGCCGCCGACCGGGCGAACAGCGCGGTCTGGTCGGGAGCGATGTTGTC
This sequence comes from Streptosporangiaceae bacterium, assembly GCA_035532275.1. GTDB lineage: Bacteria > Actinomycetota > Actinomycetes > Streptosporangiales > Streptosporangiaceae > UBA9676. The sequence continues at coordinate 5,637 of DATKRG010000326.1, forward strand.
GTTGACGCTGGTGCCGTCCTCGACCACGAACGCGGTATGGAACACCAGCCGCTTGCACCGCTCGGGGATCAGCTGGGATACCCGGCTGACCACGGACCCGCCAAAGCTATGGCCTACCAGCACCACGTCCCGCAGATCCCGGCCCTCGATGAAGCGCCGCACGGCCGACACATAGTCATCGTGCCTGACGCCATTGCGAATTGCTCCGGGCCAATGCCCGGGGTAGGTGGGTGTGTATACGGTGTGGCCATGCTCGCGAAGGCACCAGGCGGTGGGCTCCCAAGCCCACCCGCCATGCCATGAGCCGTGCAGCAGGACAAATGTCTCGCGCATCATTTTCCCTTTCCCGGGAGCCAGCCTTGATTCGCCGTCTTATGCGCCGCCTGCCAGCGCTATGATGCTGGCCATGGGTAAATCGCGGTCGGGCGCCGAAGTTCTTCTTGAGGTCCTGGAGAGCGAGCAGGTCCGCCATATCTTCGGAAATCCGGGAACCACTGAGCTCCCGCTGGTGGATGTGCTGTCCAGGACAGGGAGTTTTAATTACGTGCTGGCTCTGCACGAATCCGTTGCGGCCGGCATGGCCGATGGCTATGCGCAGGCCACCGGAAGGCCGTCTTTCGTGAATCTGCATACCGCGGCCGGCCTGGGAAACGCGATGGGGAACCTGTCCAACTCCCGGGCCACCGGGACCCCGATGGTGGTGACCGCGGGACAGCAGGACCGGCGGCACCTGCTGGCCGAGCCGTTCCTGTCCGGGAACCTCACCGGCATGGCGGCCGGCCTGGTGAAGTGGGCGCACGAGGTTCACCGCACCGCCGATCTCGGGCCGGTGCTCCGCCGGGCCTTCCATGACGCGGCGTCGCCCCCGACCGGGCCGGTGTTCGTCTCGATGCCGATGGACATCATGGCCGATCGCGGCGATTTCCCGGTGCCCCCGCCGTCCCGGATCGAACGGCGGGTGGTCCCGGCCGCGCTGGCAGACCTCGCGTCGGCCATCCTGGCGGCCCCGCCGGGGGCCTTCGCGGTGGTCGCCGGCGACGAGGTGACGCGTTCGGGGGCGGCGGACGCGCTGGTCGCGGTGGCGCAGCGGCTGGGCTGCCCGGTGTACGGGCCGCCGATGCACTCCACGCTGGTGTTCCCGGCCACCCACCCGCTGTGGGCCGGCGCGCTTCCCGCCAGCGCCGAGCAGATGCGGGCGGAGCTGGCCGGGTTCCACACCGTGCTGCTCATCGGCTCGCGCGGTTTCATGACGTTCGGCTACAGCAGCACCTGGCCGGTGCCGCCCGGGCTCCGGCTGCTCCACCTGTCCCCGGCGGCGGAGGACCTCGGGCGGACCTACCCGACCTCGCTGGGACTGGTCGGCGACCCGCGGGCCACGCTGGAGGCGCTGCTGCCGAAGCTGTCCGGGGTGGACGAGGCAGAAGCCGCGATGCTGGCGAAGGCCGCCGAATCCAGGGCCGGCCAGCGGCTGGCCGCGCTCACCGAGCAGGCCGCCGCGGCCCCGCCCGACGGGCATGGGCGCATGCACCCCCTCCCGGCGGTCCGGGAGGTGCTGTCGGCCCTGCCGGCCGAGACGACGGTGGTCGATGAGGGAGTCACCAACGACCCCTACGTCCGGGCTTTCCACCGGGTAGGGACCCCGGGCCGGTTCCTGTACTCGCGGGGCGGCGGTCTTGGCTGGGGCCTTCCCGCCGCGCTGGGAGTCTCGCTGGGGCGGGACCGCGAACCGGTCGTGTCGGTCGTGGGCGATGGCTCGTTCCTCTACTCGCCGCAGGCGCTGTGGACGGCGGTACGGGAGGATCTGCCGGTGGTGGTGGTGGTGCTCAACAACCACGGTTACCTGATCCTGCAGCGTTTCCTGGCGCAGATGCGCGGGCCCGGTGGCGAGGCCACCCCCCGGGTGGGACTGGACATCGCCGATCCCAGCGTGGATCTGGTAGCCATCGCCCGCGGGTTCGGGGCGGAGGCGGTGCGGGTCGACCGCCTGCCGCAGGTGGGTGAGGCCGTCCGTGCCGCGCTCGCGGCCGCCCGGCCCACCCTCCTGGATGTGCGGGTGGCCGCCCCGCCGTCGGGGTGAGCCCGGCGGCGGGGCGCTGCCTTACTTGGCCGCGGAACTGACGGCACTGTCCGGGATAGCGGTGCGGCGGGCCACGGTCTGCTTGCCCCACAGGTAATAGAGCACGCCCGCGACCAGGGCACTGACGCCGTAGCTGATATCCGCGCCGCCCATGGCCTTACCGATCGGCCCGGTATAGAGCACCGTGGCCATGAAGGGCACCGACACGGCGATGCCGATCAGGAAAGACAGCAGGCCGGCCCAGTGGACCACGCCGAGCGCGCCGTCGCGGTGGTAGAACTCGGCCGTGTCCGGGTAGCTGCTGCCCCCCTTGTTCAGCACCCAGAAGTCGATGATGACGATGGCGAGCCAGGGGGTGACGAAGTACGCGACCAGGTACAGGAAGTCCTCCAGCGATCCCTGGAACCTGGCCCCGCCGAACGCCACCGACAGGACGACGCCGACCCCGCCGATCAGGACGACCGCGGGCACCCGCTTCAGCGGGATGTGCCAGGTGATGCCGGACAGTGCGCCGCTGTAGGCGTTGATGACGCACACCATCAGCCCGCCGACGATGATCCCGACGTAGGCCACGTCGGCGAAGCCGTGGGTGATCGTCCTGACGCTGGCCAGGATGCCGGCCTTGGCGGCGAGGGTGCCGAGGTAGACGCCCACGATGTTCATCCAGGACGTGCCGAGCAGCATGCCCACGAACGACCAGCCGAACGGCTTGCGGCTCGGGGTGCCCGACGGGAGGTACCGCGAGAAGTCCGACGCGTATGGCGCCCAGCTGGCGGTGAACGAGAAGATGATCATGAACTCAAGGGCCACTGCCTCCCAGAGCGCCGTGCCGTGCACGGTGGTGGTGTGGCTGGGGCCCAGCCCGTGCACGAAGGCGGCGATCGTCAGGACCACGAAGATGACCCCGAGTGCCAGCGACATGTACCGCTCGATCGAGTGCACGAGGTTGTAGCCGTAGATGGTCAGCACAATGGCGACGATGCCGAGGAGGATGGCGATCGGTGTGTAGGGCGCACCGGTCCAGATCTGCTGCACGGTTTCCGCACCCACGATGTTGGTCGTGGCGAAGTACCCCACGAAGAGCGTCGTGGCGAGGAACGCCGGGAGATAGTTCCCGATATAACCGAAGGCCGCCCGGCTCATGGGCATCTGGGGCATCCCCAGCTTCGGGCCCATCGCCACCGCCGCCGAGTTCAGGAGCGCGCCGGCGATGTTGGCCGTGACACAGGTGATGACGGCCACCCAGAAGCCCAGCCCGAAGACCACCGCCAGGGAGCCGATCAGCACCGTCACAAAGTTGATCTGGGCGGCGAACCAGATCGTCCCCTGGAGATAGGGCTTTCCGTGGCGCTCGTTCTCATCGATGTGCTCGATGCCGTGCGGTTCGATCACCAGCACTTCATTGGTATAGAGTTCATGACCGGGATCTTGAGCGTTGGTGCTCATCGCTGCTCCACTTTTCCAGTGCTTGCTGATGGGATGAGGTGGTGTGGCTGCGGCGTTGCAGGAGGCCGGGGCGGGTGAGTTCCCGTTGCGCGGATAAGATGCGGTGGCGGGTGAGTGAGCCGTGTTGCCTATAAAAGATTCACAGTAAGAGCGGGCGGGATTGGTTGTCGCTGGCAACAAGCGACAAACATGGGGGTTTGCGCTTGTCATTCCCTGCCAGCCGGACAGGCCGCCTCATTCAGCGCTGGCTTAAGATCATGGGCCTGGCCTTTCTGCCGTGACCTGATCCGGGTCCGGGCCGGCCGCGGCAGCCCGGAGGGCGGGCATCAGCCGCAGTGTCGTGTCACGCAGCCGGACAAGGAGCTCCTGCCGCTCCGGCGGGTATTCGCCGAGCAGCCCGCGGCCTGACTTCGCGCCCAGGTGGCCGGCCTCCACCAGGCTCACCAGCGGCTGCGGCGGTGCGGTGCCGGCCGCCAGGCCCGGGAACAGTGCCCGGGTGACCGCGAGGTGGACATCAAGGCCGGCGATGTCCATGCTCTGGAACGGCCCGACCGCCGCCCACCGGGGCCCGAGCCCGCGGACGACCGCCAGGTCGGCATCGGCCCAGGTGCAGACGCCGGCGGCGACGAGGGCGTAGGCCTCCCGCAGCAGCGCGTATTGCAGCCGGTTCGCGACGAAGCCGGGCACGGCGTGGTCAAGCACGACCGGCGCCTTGCCCAGCCCGGCAAGCCACGCCCGCAGCGTCGCTACGGTGCCGGCCGCGGTGCCCGCTGTCGGCACGATCTCGACCAGCTCGATCAGGTCCGCGGGGTTGAACCAGTGCAGGCCGGCGAACCGCTGCGGCCCGGGGACCGCTTCGGCCAGGGCAGCCAGGTCCAGCGACGACGTGTTCGTGGTCACGATGGCATCGGCGGGCACCCGCGACCCGATCTGCCCGAGCAGCGCGATCTTGTCGCCGAGGTTCTCGCGGATCGTCTCCACCACCAGGCCCGCCCTGCCCAGCTCATCGCCGGGGTCGGTGGTGAACCTGATCCGGGCGAGGACGTCATCGGGCTGGTCGTGGGCAGCGGGCGCTGGCGCGGTGGCGGCCTGGCCGGCCGCCGCCGGCCCGGCAAGCGCGGACTGGACGGTGGCGCGGGCCGCCCGCAGCGTCTGCGGGCGGCGCGACACCGCGCATACGGGCAGGCCGGCCTGGGCGAAGAAGAGCGCGATCCGGGCGCCCATCGTCCCCGCGCCCAGGACCACCACGCGTTCCGGCAGCTCCGGTTCCGCTGCCCGCATCAGGCTGTCTCCCCGCGCTCGCGCAGCAGCGCCCGCACCTCGGCCGGGTTCCACCACTGCGTGATGTCGCCGCTGGTGAGGACGAGGCCACGGGCCAGCGGCGGCCAGTCACCGGCGGGGCCGAGCAGGCCTACCGGGCAGCTGTCACCGGCGGCCCAGCACCGCTCGCCGTCGACTCCGAGCGCGGGCGCACCGTAGAAGGCGGCCAGCGAGGCGATCGCGTCGACGGTCCGGCGGACGTCCGCGCCGTCCGTGCCCCGCACAGCCACCGCGTCCGCGCCGGCCTCCAGGCCGGCCCGCGCGAGATCGCTGAGTGCGTCCTCGGTGTCCTCGGCGGCGGCCGCCGGCAGCAGCTCGGCCAGCTGGCCGAGGGTGGGCAGCTCGGCGATCTGCCCGACCGCCCCGGTGGCGGCGAGCCGTCCGACCAGGCTGATGGCGGCCAGGACATCGGGGAGACCGGCGACCTCATCCGGCGGGCTGGTGAGGGCGCTCACCCCGGCGGGCAGCCGCTGGCTCGGCAGCAGCGGCACGGTGAGGGCGTCGGCGGCGCAGACGTGGCCGGCGTCGGTCATCATCCGCTGGGTGAGCCGGACGTCGAGCCAGAACTCGCCAGTCGCCGGGGCGTGCACGAACTCTGGCAGCCGGGACCAGGCCAGCGGGGCGAATGCCACCTGCTCGCCGCCGGCGAGCACCGCCCGGGTCCGGTCCCGCCCGTTCAAATCCGGACCACCTCGCGATTGCGGGCCGCCGACGGCCATTCCCCGTAGTAGGTGAGGATCTCCTCCGGCGGGCGCCGGGTGCTCCACTGCGCGGCGAACTCGGCGTACGGGCGGCCGCGGCGGGCCCGCTCGGCCCGGGCCGCCTCGCGCGCCAGCCTGGTAGCCTCCGCGTTGAGCAGCATCGTTTCCGGATCGAAGACGACGTGATACACATCCCGCGCCACCGGCGCCGAGATGATAGAGCGGGTCACGTCCAGCAGGACCTCGTCCGGGTCGCGCTCGAGCACGTCGCCGTAACCCCCGCCGCCGTTGGTGCTCGCGGCCAGGATGTCGCCCTCGCGCAGGATGCTGACCCCGCGGGTCTGATGCTCCAGGATCAGCTCGCCGGGGCCCGGATCCGCGGCGGCGAGTGCGTAGTCATCGGTGGGGATTGCCGCGTCGCCAGCCCGCATCCGTTCGAGCAGGTCCGAGCCCATGACCCGGATACCAGGCAGGGTGGTCGCGGCGTACCCGCCGAAGAGGCCGTTCGCCGACGGGAACTTCGACTCCTTCTGGCTGGAGGTGAAGGCGAGGTAGCGGCTTCCGTACACCATGTAACAGACGGCGGCGCCGCACCCGCCCCGGTACCGCCCGAAACCGCACGTGTCGGTGAGCTGGTGCTCGAACAGGTGCAGCAGCGGGAACTCCTGCTCGATGTCCTCCACGTCCGGCGCCTTGCCCCACGGCCCGTGCGGGAAGCCGAACACGTCGACGCCGTCCATGTCGTGCCGCGCCGCCAGGCCGTAGGCGTTGAGCGGGTATCCCATGAAGTCGGTCACCCGGTAGCCGTGCTGGTTCACCCCGCTCACCATGACCGCCGAGGCGCTGGAGGTGCAGAAGCCGCAGACCAGGTCGCGCTGCGGGGTGGAGTACATGATCTTCGACAGGGCGACCCCGAGCAGGGGGAACACCAGCGCGCCCACCAGCGGCGAGCAGCTGACCGCCGCCTCGCTGTCGGCGTCGAAGAACGAGCCCTTGGGCACCCGGATGTCGACGTTCTCCAGCATTCCCGAGGAGATCGGGAAGTCGTGGAACGGGAACTGGTAGAGGTTGACCGCGCAGTGGGCGGCGATGATGTGGGCGAAGGCGTTGTAGGACCCCTCGTGTTCCGGTGACGTGCCCTCGAAGTCGAGGATCAGCTGGTCACCGGCGACGGTGATGGCCACCGCCGCGCGGAGCAGGTACGCGTCGTGCCCGGTGGTGTCCATGAACACGACGTGCCGGTAGGTCCCGTCCGGCCAGCTCGCCACCCTGCGGCGCACCCCTGCCGAGGTCTGCTCGATCATCCGGCGGAACAGCCCCCGCAGCACCGTGTTGCCGTGCTTGCGGGCGAGTTCCTGCACCCGGACACGGACCCGGTCGCAGGCGGCGACCCGCGCCTTCACATCCGTCACCTGCATCCGCGGGGCGCGGGAGATGAAGTTCTCCATCATCCGCAGCAGGTCCCCGCGCAGCGTGTAGCTCTCGCCGATCTTCATCGGCGAGAGCTTCATGCCCTCGTCGTGCCGGGTCCGCGCCTGGGTGATCTCGCCTCCCGGCTCGGATCCGCCGGTCTCGCTCTGGTGCGCCCCGCACACCGCCCAGGCGACGATCTCGCCGTCGTTGAACACGGGCATCAGCGCGAACTGGTCGGGGTTGTGGATGCCGCCGTACAGGGCCTCGTTGCAGTAGAAGATGTCGCCCTCGCGGACGCCGATCGAGGGGTCGTCGCGGTACTGGGCGAGGATGAACTTGATCGGGATCTGCCCCGTGACCGAGTGCAGGTAGGTTCCGCAGACCGGCGCCACCAGGTCCCCGGCGGCGGTGTAGACGGCGACCAGGGTGTCTCCGGAGTGCAGCATGGAGGAGATGCCCATCCGGGTCATGACCTCTTTGCCCTCCTGGGCGATGAGGACGAGCTTCTCGGAGAGGATCTCGTAGTCGCCCAGCCCGAGCGAGGCCACCGCGGCCAGCTCGGCCTCGGACGGGGGTTCCGGCTTCATGCCGGTTGCCAGCAGGTTGTCGAGGATGCTCATCGTCACTGCCCCTGCTCATGGGTGAGGATGAAAGCCGACCGCTCGTCCACTACGAGCGACCAGCCCGGTGCCACCGCGGTGGTGGTCGTCTCGGCCTCCACCAGGGCCGGGCCGGTGATCTTCGTGCCGGGGGCCAGTGCGGCGGCCTCGAATACCGGCGTGTCCACCGGCCCCGCGCCGAGCTCCCACACCGCGGGGCGGGTGCCCAGCGATGCGCCGCCGCCGGCGGGCCGTTCCGGCGCGGGCGGTGGCTGCTGTGGCTGGCGCAGCCGCGCCTTGAGGACCAGCGCGTCGATCTCCACGCCGGCGTCGGGGTTGAGGCCCAGCGGGCTGTACGCCTCGGAGTACTCGACCTCGAACGCCTGGTACAGCCCGCGGACGTCATCGGGGCCGGTCAGGTGGATCGCTGGTGCGGCCACCCGCTTGACGTTGAGCTGCCCGCCGAACTTCATGTCCAGCTCCAGCGAGTACTCCACGGCGCCCGCGTCGAACCCCTCGCCCGCGAAGTCCCTGGCGGCATGCCCGGCCAGCGCGTCCACGATGGCGTTGAATCCGCCGGTATCGGTGAGCCACTGCCGGGTGTTGCCGTCGAACAGGGTGAAATGAGCCGACTGCTCATACACGTGCAGCACGTCCATGGTGGACGAGCCGTACGCGCAGAACACGGGCGCGAACGGGAAGGTGACCACCTGGGTCATCCCGGCGGCCTCCGCGTACCCGCACGCGTGCAGCGGCCCGGCGCCGCCCGCGGCGAAGATGACGAAGTCGCGCGGGTCGTACCCCTTGAGCACGGTCTCCTTGTGGATGACTGCCCCCATGTGCGCGTCCACGATCCGCTTGACGAGCAGGGCGGCGTCGGTGACCGAGACGCCGAGCGGCCCGGCGATGCGCTCACGCAGCGCCCGCTCGGCGCGGGCCGGGTTGATGCGCAGCTGGCCGCCGTTGAAGCGGGCCGGGTTGACATAGCCGAGGACCAGGTCCGCGTCGGTCACCGTGGGTTCCCGGCCGCCCTGCCCGTAGCAGGCCGGGCCCGGCATGGACCCGGCGCTCTCCGGGCCCACCTCGAGCCGGCCGCCCACGTCGTCGTTGATCCGGGCGATCGATCCGCCGCCCGCCCCGATGGAGTGCGTGTCGAGCATCGTGGCGTCCACGAGCCAGCGGTCGACCGTGGGGGCGAGCTGGTAGAACCGGGTGCTGCCAGAGACGATGAGGCCGATGTCGAAGCTGGTGCCGCCCATGTCGGTGACGACGACATTCTCGAATCCGTAGGCACGGCCCAGATGGGCGCTGCCCATGAGCCCGGCGACCGGGCCGCCGGAGAAGGTCTGGATCGCGGTGGACCGCAGCACCGAGGCCATGCCCCCGGTGTTGTGCACCATGATCAGCGGCGCCCGGTAGCCGCCGGTCCTGAGCCGCTGCCCGATCCCGGACAGCTCGGTGTACATCGACGCGTGGAGATACGCGTTGAGCAGGGTGGTGGTCGCCCTGGTGTACTCCAGCCGTCGCGGCGAGTTCTCGCTCGACAGGAACACCTGGGCATGGCCGAGGTAGCTCTCGCCGTACTCCAGCTCGATCAGCTCGCGGATGCGCCGCTCGTGCGCGGGGTTGACATGTGACCACAGCAGGCAGACCACGAAGCCGCGGACACCGGCGTCCACGAGCCGGTCGAGCTTGCGCAGGAAGTCCTGCTCGTCCAGCGGCCGTACCTCGCGGCCACGGTGGTCCATGCGTGCCTTGACCCCGACCATGAGCTCGCGGTTGATGAGCGGTTGCGGCTTGACCGCGCGCGCGACGTTGCGCTGCTGCTTGATGCTCAGCCCGTCCGACCACTGGCTGCCCCGGCCGATGAGCAGGTTGTCCTCGAAGCCTTCGGTGGTGATGTAGCCGAGCCGGGGCCCCTTCGCCTCCAGCAGGCTGTTGAGCGCCAGGGTGGTCGAGTACCGGATGATGTCGGTGTCGCTGAGCAGCTCGGTGGTGCTGACACCGAGCCTGCTGGCGGCCTCCTCGATCGCCTGCAGCATGCCGCGGCTGAGGTCGTATCCGGTGGTACGGGTCTTGCACCAGGCGATCTCGCTGCCGAGCTGCGCGTAGCAGTCGGTGAACGTGCCGCCGATGTCGATGTCGATGGTTCCGCTCACGCCGGTCCTTCCTCGCCGCGCGCCGCCACCGACGCCTTGAGCGCGTCAATGTCAATCTCGATGTCACGGGTGATGGGGTGCCCGGGCGGCAGGTACTCCGCCTCGACCAGGGTCAGGCAGCCCGGGCAGTAGAACTCGATGAGCCGGCACCACTGCGGGTCCGGGGCGAAGGTGTAGGGCCCGGCGACCCGCGGCGGGTGGACCTCCGTAGGGTCGCGCTCGGCGACCAGGCAGCCCTCCTTGTAGTTGGCGCGCGCGGGCCCGAGATCCCGGCCGCAGCGCTCGCACTTCCACCGCTCGCCGTCGAGGTCGATGACCAGGTACTCGGTCACGCGGTAGTCAGCCGTCATGTCTCCTGCCTCCGCACGATCCCGTAGCCGAGTGCGCCGAACTCCGCGGTCCAGCCGTCCGGGACGAACACCGTGGTGTCGGGGGCGGCCAGGAACGCCGGCCCGGCCACGGGCGGCGCGCCCGGGCGGCCGAGCCCGGCTGCCACCGGGACGTCCCGCACCCCGTCGGCGAACCGGACCTTCCGGGTGGCGCCCGGCCCGTCCGGTTCCGCCCCGGCCAGTTCCGCCCCG
>DATKRG010000327.1:0-22387 GCA_035532275.1 Streptosporangiaceae bacterium
CATCCGGCCTGCCTCGCCGCCTGGGCCGCACTCGCCGACCTCGCCATGGCCCGGGGCGAGGCGGTCGCGTCGTATGCCTACGCCCGGACCGGCTACCACCGCGGGCTCGACCAGCTGCGCCGGGCCGGCTGGCACGGTCACGGGCCGGTTCCCTGGGAGCACGAGCCGAACCAGGGGTTCCTGCGCTCGCTGTACGCACTAGGGCGGGCCGCGGCCGCGCTCGGCGAGGACGACGAGGCGGAACGCTGCCAGGCCTTCCTCAGCGAGGCCAGCGCCACCGCGGTGGCGGAGCTGGCGGGCTCCTGAACGGGCAGCGCCGCCGGCCGCCAGGGCGTGGAGTAACCTCGGGACTCCGCGAGGCGGAGCCAGGAAGGGGCTGGTGAGATGCCGGCCATTGTGCTGGTGGGCGCGCAGTGGGGCGACGAGGGCAAGGGCAAAGCCACCGACCTGCTCGGCGACCGTGTGCACTACGTGGTCAGGTATCAGGGCGGCAACAACGCCGGGCACACGGTGGTCATCGGTGACGACAGCTACGCGCTGCACCTGCTGCCCTCGGGGGTGCTCTCACCCGAGGTCATCCCGGTCATCGGCAACGGCGTGGTCATCGACCCGGAGATCCTGCTGGCGGAGATCGCGGGCCTGGCCGAGCGGGGCGTGTCCTGCGGCCGGCTGCTGATCTCCGCGAACGCGCACCTGATCATGCCGCACCACCGCGCGCTCGACAAAGTGACCGAACGCTACCTGGGCGACGCGCGCATCGGCACCACGGGGCGGGGCATCGGGCCGACCTACGGCGACAAGGTGGCCAGGACCGGGATCCGGGTGCAGGACCTGTTCGACCCGGGGATCCTGGAGCAGAAGCTGGACCTGGTGCTCCGCGAGAAGAACCAGGTGCTCACCAAGGTCTACAACCGGCGCGGCATCGACGCCGACACGGTGGCGCAGGAGTACCTCGGCTACGGCGACCAGCTACGCCCCTACGTTGCCGACACCGCCCTGGTCCTGAACCAGGCACTGGACGCGGGCCGGACCATCCTGCTGGAAGGCGCACAGGCGACCCTGCTGGACGTGGATCACGGCACGTACCCGTTCGTGACATCCTCGTCGCCCACGGCGGGCGGGGCCTGCGCCGGCTCGGGCGTCGGCCCCACCCGGATCACCAAGGTGATCGGCATCGTCAAGGCCTACACGACCCGGGTCGGCTCCGGGCCGTTCCCCACCGAACTGCTCGACGAGCAGGGCGAGTGGCTGCGCAAGAGCGGCGGTGAGTACGGCGTGACCACGGGCCGGGCGCGCCGGACCGGCTGGTTCGACGCGGTGATCGCCCGCTACGCCACCCGGGTCAACGGGATCACCGAATACTTCCTGACCAAGCTCGACGTGCTGTCGGGCCTGGAGAAGGTGCCGGTCTGCGTCGCCTACGACGTGGACGGGACCAGGCACGACGAGATCCCGATGACACAGACCGAGTTCCACCACGCGACGCCGGTATACGAGTACCTGGACGGCTGGTGGGAGGACCTGTCGGAGGTCCGGGAGTTCGGCGCCCTGCCATCCAGTGCCCAGGCGTACGTGCGGACGGTCGAGGAGCTCATCGGTGCCCCGGTGGCCGCGGTCGGCACCGGCCCGCGCCGTGACCAGACCCTGCAGCTGCGCCCGCTGATCTAAGGGGTAATGCCAGGTAGGCTCGCGCCGTGCGAGTCCTCCTGCTGGGGTCCGGCGGCCGTGAGCACGCGCTGGCGCGGGCGCTCGCCGCCGACCCGGACGTGACCGGCCTGCACGCGGCACCGGGCAACCCCGGCATCGCCCGGCTGGCGACCGTCCACCCGGCCGACCTGGCCGACGTCGCCGGGGTGACCGCCCTGGCCCGATCGCTGGCCCCGGCCCTGGTCGTGGTCGGCCCGGAGGCGCCGCTGGTGGCCGGGCTGGCTGACGCGCTCCGGGCGGCCGGGATCGCCTGTTTCGGGCCCAGCCGCGAGGCGGCCATGATCGAGGGGTCGAAGTCCTTCGCCAAGCAGGTCATGGCCGCGGCCGGCATCCCGACCGCCGCGGCCCGCACCTGCACCACCGAGGGCGAGGCGATGGCCGCACTGCAGGCGTTCGGTGCCCCGTTCGTGGTGAAGGCGGACGGGCTCGCCGCCGGCAAGGGGGTGGTCGTCACCAGCGACCTGCGGGAGGCCCTGGCACACGCCCGGTCGGCGGGCACGGTGGTCGTCGAGGAGTACCTCGACGGCCCGGAGGTGTCGCTGTTCGCGCTGGCCGACGGCACGACGGCGGTGCCGCTGCTGCCCGCGCAGGACTTCAAGCGGGCCGGTGACGGGGACGCGGGGCCGAACACGGGCGGGATGGGCGCCTACGCGCCGCTGCCCTGGGCGCCGCCCGGGCTGACCGACGAGGTGATGGCCACCGTCATCCAGCCAGCGGTCGATGAGATGCGGCGCCGTGGCACGCCCTACCGGGGCCTGCTGTACGCCGGGCTGAGCCTGACCACGGCGGGCGTGCGGGTGGTCGAGTTCAACGCCCGGTTCGGCGACCCGGAGACCCAGGTGGTGCTGGACCGGCTGGCCAGCCCGCTGGCCGGCCTGCTCGCCGCGGCCGCGGACGGTTCGCTGGCCGGCGCCGGGCCGCTGCGCTGGGCGCCCGGCGCGTCGGTGACGGTGGTGATCGCCGCCCAGGGCTACCCCGCCGCACCCGCGAACGGCGACGAGATCACCAACATCGACGACGCCGAACGGGTCCCCGGGGCACATGTCCTGCACGCCGGGACGGCCACCGGCGGGGCTGGCCAGCTCGTGTCGGCGGGCGGGCGGGTGCTCAGCGTGGTCGGCGCGGGACCCGATCTGGCTTCGGCCCGTGCGGTGGCCTACCGGGCGGCGGGGGCGATCCGGATGCGGGGCGGCTGGTACCGCCACGACATCGCCGAAGCCGCCGCCTTTGACCAGGCCGCCCCCGCGGTGCGGGGCGCGGGCGGCGGCGGCGGCGCGCCGCCTGGCCCCTGACCGGCCCGCCGCCATGCCCCCGGACCCCCACCCAGCGACACCCCGGCACCCCGGGGGCGTGCCCGCGGACCCGGGCCAGCGGGGGCGTAGGGGAGGATGGAACGCGTGATCGGGCGATACACCCTGCCGCGGATGGGCCGGGTCTGGAGCGAGGCACACAAGTACGAGCTGTGGTGCCAGGTGGAGACCCTGGTGCTGGCGGCGCACGCCAGCGCGGGCACGGTGCCGGCGGGCAGCGTGGCGGCGGTGCGGGCCGCCCCGCCGCCGACCCCGGAGGCCGTGGCCGCGCATGAGGCGGTGACCGACCACGATGTGATCGCCTTCCTCACCGCCTGGGCGGACAACACCACCCCGCGCGAGGCGGCGGCGTACGTCCACTACGGGATGACCTCATCCGACCTGCTCGACACCGCGCTGGCGCTGCAGCTGGTGGAGGCGACCGATCTGCTGGCCGCCCGGGCCAGCGAGCTGGTCGCGGTGCTCCGCGAGCACGCTCTCGCGCACACCGCCACGCTGCGGCCCGGGCGGACGCACGGCATCCACGCCGAGCCGGACGTGTGGGGGCACCGGGTGGCCGACTTCGCGTTCGCCGCGGCGCGGTGCCGGGACCGGCTCACCCGGGCACGCGGGTCGGTCGCGGTCGGCAAGCTGTCGGGACCGGTCGGCACGTACTCCAACATCGACCCCGCGATCGAGGCGGCCGTCCTTGCCGAGCTCGGCCTGGCCCCGGCCGCGGCCGCCAGCCAGGTGGTCTTCCGAGACGGCATCGCGGAGTGGGTGAGCGTGCTTGCGCTGCTGGCCACCGTGTGCGAGGCGATCGCGCTGGAGGTCCGGCACGGCCAGCGGACCGAGGTGCGCGAGCTGGCCGAGCCGTTCTCGGCCGGGCAGAAGGGCTCGTCGGCGATGCCGCACAAGAAGAACCCGATCCGCTCCGAGCGGATCTGCGGCCTGGCCCGGATGGTGCGGGCGTACGTGACGCCGGTCACCGAGGGGATGGTGCTGTGGCATGAACGGGACATCTCGCACTCCAGCGTGGAGCGGGTGGCCCTGCCCGATGCCGCCATCGCCACCGACTACCTGCTGCACCTGACCACCGGGCTGGTCCGGGGGCTGGTGGTGGACACCGCCCGGATGCGCGCCAACCTGGAGTCCACCGGGGGGCTGATCTACACCTCCGGTGTGCTGCTCCAGCTGGTGACGGCGGGGATGTCCCGCGAGGACGCCTATGCCCTGGTCCAGGCGGCGGCGATGGAGACCTGGCGCAGCGGCGTCCCGTTCCGGGACACGCTGCGCAAGCTGGCGGCGGCCCAGGGACGCGAGCTCGACGAGGCGGGGCTGGACGAGGTGTGCCGCCCGGAGCGGTACGTGGCGCGGCTGGGGCCGGTGTTCGACCGGCTGCGGGCACTGCGGTGAGCCCGCCGGCCGGCGATACGGCCGGCCAGCTCACCCACCTCTACTCGGGCAAGGTGCGCGAGGTCTACCAGATGCGCGGCGGGCTGCTGCTGCTGGTGGCCACCGACCGGATCTCCGCCTACGACCATGTGCTGCCCACGCCCATCCCGGACAAGGGGAAGATCCTCACCCAGCTGTCGCTGTGGTGGTTTCGCCAGCTGGCCGACCTGGTGCCCAATCATCTGGCGGACGCCCCGGTCCCGGCCGAGTTCGCCGGCCGGGCCATGGTCTGCCAGCAGCTTTCCATGATCGGTGTGGAGTGCGTGGCCCGTGGCTACCTGGCCGGCTCGGGCTGGCACGACTACCAGCGGACGCAGGCGGTGTGCGGGACCGCCCTGCCGCCGGGCCTGGTGGAAGGCGGCCAGCTGCCCGGCGGCCCGATCTTCACACCCGCGAGCAAGGCCCCGCGCGGGGAGCACGACGAGAACATCCCGGTGGCCTCGGTGGCCGGGCTCGTCGGCGCCGAGGTGGCCGCCGAGCTGGAGCGCATCACCCTGGAGGTGTACCGGCGCGGCGCCGAGGTGGCCGCGCGCGGCGGCATCATCGTCGCGGACACCAAGATCGAGCTGGGCGCCGACGCGGGCGGGCGGCTGCTGCTCGCCGACGAGGTGCTCACCCCGGACTCCTCCCGGTTCTGGCCGGCCGGCCAGTGGCGGCCAGGGCGTCCCCAGCCATCGTTCGACAAGCAATATCTGCGCGACTGGCTGGATTCGCCGGAGTCGGGCTGGGACCGCCACCGGCCGGGTGCCGAGCCGCCCGAATTGCCCGAACGGGTGGTGGAGCGGACCCGGGCGCTCTATATCGAGGCATATGAGCGCATCACCGGCCTCCGCTGGGGCTAGGCTGCCCGGGTGCGCGCCACCGGGCGGTGCATGCCCGCAGGCCTACGGAAAGCACGCGCACGCCGGCAACACGTGGGGGCTTGCTGGCGGCCTGAGCGTGACCTGGCACCATGGGAGCGGGGAACGGGGTGAGAACGCACGTGAACAAGTCGGATGGTGGGAACGGGACAGTGGCGTCAGGTATCGAGCCCGAGATGCCCGCAATGACCTGCGGACAGCGGACCTGGTGGGATACTGGAGCCCGCGTGCGGCAGGCTTTCCGCTCACCACGCAGCCTGCGGGCAGTTCACCCTAGGCTGGCCAGCCGCGTTATCCGGCCGGCAGGCGGCCCGATCGACACCCTAGGAACAGGAGCAGCGCGCCCATGACCGTTGGCCCTGAGACCTGCTACCGCGTGCGGGGCGGCGCCCCGCTGCAGGGCACTGTCTTCGTGCAGGGTGCGAAGAATGCCGCGCTCAAGATGATCGCCGCCTCGCTGCTGGCGTCCAAGGGCCGGACCGTGCTGCGGAACGTGCCGCCGATCGAGGACGTGCAACGGGCGGTGGAGCTGGCCCAGGCGGTCGGTGCGGTGGTGAAGTTCCACGAAGCCGAGCGCACCCTTGTGGTGGACGCGTCCAGGCTGACCAGCCCGGTCCTGCCAGCGGAGATCGCCCGCCGGTTCCGCGGCTCGGTGGTGTTCGTGCCGGCCCTGCTGCACCGGCTCGGCGAGGCGGTCATCGAGGGTGTCGGCGGCTGCAACCTCGGCAGCCGCAATCTGGACTTCCACTACCGCGGTTTCGCCCGGCTGGGTGCCACCGTTGACGAGGCCCCGGACAAGATCCACATCAAGGCGGGCAAGCTCCAGGGCGCCCACCTGTACCTGGACACGCCCTCGCACATGGGCACCGAGAACCTGCTCATGGCCGCCTCGCTCGCGCCGGGCACCACCGTGATCGACAACACCGCGCTTGAGCCCGAAGTGCTCGACATGATCGCGTTCCTGAGCAAGATGGGCGCCCAGATCAGCGGCGGGGGCACCGGCTTCATCACGGTGCGCGGGGTGAGCGAGCTCGTCGCCACCGAGCACACGGTGATGGCCGACCGGATCGACGCCGGCGTGTTCGCGATGGCGGCGGCGATCACCGGCGGTGAGCTGAGCCTGGTCGGGGCCAACCTGGAGCACTTCGGGGTGGCCCGCTGGAAGCTGGAGCAGATGGGAGTGGAGTTCGCGGCCAACGGCGCCGTCCTCCAGGTGCGCCGCGAGCGCCCGCTGCGGCCCATCAACGTGATCACCAGCCCGTACCCCGGGTTCGCGACCGACCTGCAGTCCCCGATCATGGCGCTGAGCTGCCTCGCGGACGGCACCAGCTACATCCGCGAGAACATCTACGACGGCCGCTTCACCCTGGTGGGTGAGCTCACCAAGATGGGCGCCAAGGCCGAGGTGGACGGTAACGTGGCCATCGTGCACGGCCCGTCCACGCTGCGCGGAACCAAGGTGATCGCGCACGACCTGCGCACCGGAATGGCGCTCATCCTCGCCGGTCTGGCTGCCGAGGGGGAGACGGTGGTCGCCCCCGGTTACCTGATCGACCGCGGGCACGCGGCCATCGCCAGCCGTCTCAGCACGCTCGGTGCCGACATCACCGCGGAGGAGAGCGGCTGAGGTGGCGGGCCGGCACATGCCCGGGCGTCGCCATCCCGGTGAGTTATGGAACAAACGGTCCCCGCGCCGCTCAGCTGAAGGCCTGACAGTGAACCCATGGGAGCAGCAGCCCGCTGACGCGGGCGCGGCGTTAGCGTTCACCGCGCGCACCCCCGGCTGTGACGGCCGGGCGGCCGGGTCATGATGACCGGGCAGCGGCAGCCCCCGCTGGAACTGACGATCGGCGTGGTCGGGCCGCATGACCTGGTCGAACGGGTCATGGTGTCCGGGGCGGTCACGCCGGCCACGGCCGGGATGACCGCCGGGCCGGTGAGCACGATGGTGGCCGGCTGGCCGCCGGTGCCCTCCCTGACCGGATCCGGGCTGGCCAGGCGGCTCGTCGCGGCCGCCTACCGCTCCGAGCAGGAGGCGCCGGACAAGGTTGTCCGGCTTGGCCCGGCGATCGACGTATTTCTCTTCGCCAGCCCGGTGCCCCAGGAGTACGCCCGCCGGGCCGGTGTCCTGCGTGCCCCTGCCACCTGCGTGCCGCTGTCCGGCAGCGCACTGTTCGCCACGTTGCTGCGGGCGCGGGCGGACGGCCGCTACGACCTGTCCCGGATCAGTGTGGACGTGCTGAGCCGCAGCGATGTGGAAGAAGCGTTCGCCGAGCTCGACCTGCCGACCGGCAACATCCACGTCCGCGAGGACCCGGCGGGCGCCGCCACCCTGGCCGCCTTCCATGAGCGGCTCTGGCGCCGCGGCCAGACGTCGGTCGCCTTCACCTGCCTGGAGTCGGTGGCTCAGCGGCTGACCACGGCGCAGGCGCCGGTCTACGTCGTCCGCCCCACCGGCAGTGCGATCCGCGCCGCCCTGCGGACCGCCACCCTGCTCGGCGCCCAGCGCCGGCTGGAGGAAGCCCAGCTCGCCGTGATCGTGGTGGAGGTGCCCACTCTCCGGGAGACGTCACGGCGGCCCGCCCCCCGGCAGTCGCAGGAGGAACTGCGCCTGACCATCAACCGGTTCCTGCTGCAGGAAGCCCAGCGCATGCAGGCCACGGTCAGCCCGGCGGGGGACCACACGTTCCTGGTCACCGCGACCCGCGGCTCGCTGGCCGGCATCACCGACGGCTTCCGGGTGCCGCCCTTCGCCGACCGTGCCCGCAGCGAGCTCGGTGTGGTGGTGGAGGTGGGCGTCGGGCTGGGCCGGACGGCCCAGGACGCGGAGGCGCACGCGCGGGTGGCACTGGCCCGCTCGCACGCCGGGCCTGGCACGCGCGGCTTCGCGCTCGACCGGGAAGGACACGCCCTGGTGCCGCCGCCCCGCGCCCCCACCGCGGTCCCGCCCAGCAAGCCGAAGGGGCTGGAAACCCTGTCCCGGCTGGCGGAGAAGCTCCCGCCCGACGACGGCGCCCGGGTGGTGGACGCGGAGACAGCCGGCCGGCTTCTCGGCGTGACCTCGCGGACCGCCCGGCGGCTGCTGCACACCCTGGTGGAAGAGGGGCTTGCCTGGCCGCTGCCGCCGAACCGGACCCCGCAGCCGGGCCGCCCGCGCCAGTTCTACCGCCTGGTCACCGAGAAGCTGGAGTAACGCCCGTCACCGCGCGGGTGCCGCCAGAGGGTCAGTGACGGCGAGGGTAGTCGCGGGCGACAGCGAGGAACGCGTCGTTGTCCTGTTCGTCCCCGATCGAGATCCGTGCGCCCTCGGCCGCGAAGGGCCGGATGCTGACCCCGGCCCGGTCGCAGGCGGCGGCGAAGTCGCTGGTGTCCCCGTTCAGCCGCAGCCACACGAAGTTGGCCTCGGTGGGCGGGACCGTCCAGCCCTGGCCGAGCAGATCGTCCCGCACCCGGCTGCGCTCCTTCACCACGTGCTCGACCCGGGCCAGCAGCTCGGGCTCGGCCGCCAGCGAGGCGATCGCCGCCGCTTGCGCGAGCGCGTTGACCGAGAACGGGAGCAGCGTCTTGCGCACCGCCTCGGCGACTGGTTCGTGGCCGACCAGGAACCCGACCCGCAGCCCGGCCAGCCCATAGGCCTTGGAGAAGGTGCGCAGGACCGCCGTGTTCGGCCGGTCGCGGTACAGCTCCAGGCCGTCCGGCACGTCCGGGTCGCGCACGTATTCCGCGTAGGCCTCGTCCAGCACGACCAGGCAGTCCGCTGGCACGCGGTCGAGGAACGCGGTGAGCTCGGCCCGGTGCACGACGGTACCGGTGGGGTTGTTGGGGTTGCAGACGAAGATCACCCGGGTCCGGGAGGTGACAGCGTCCGCCATGGCGGCCAGGTCGTGCGTCTCGTCCCGGACCGGCACCCGCACCTGCGCCGCGCCGGACAGGCTGACCAGCAGCGGGTACGCCTCGAAGGAGCGCCAGGCGTAGAGCACCTCGGCCCCCGGCTCGGCAGCGGCCTCGAGCAGCTGCTGGGTGACCCCGACCGAACCGCACCCCACCGCGACGTGCTCGGGCGGCACACCGTGACGCCGCGCGATGGCCTCCGTCAGCACGGTGGCGCCGTTGTCCGGGTACCGGTTGACGTCCGCGAAGGCCTCGGCGATGACCCGCGTCACCGAGGGCAGCGGGCCGAACGGGCACTCGTTGGATGACAGCTTGTACGACCGGCCGTCCGGACCGGTCACCCGCCGGCCTGGCCGGTACGGGGCGAACTGGTCCAGGACGGCGCGGAAACGGGGCGATGGTGCGGGCACCTGTGTCCTCCCTGGCTGGTCTACTCGTCCCAGTCTGCCACCCGATCGGCGGCGGGCAGGCGGGTCTGGCGCGGGCGCAGCATGGGCGGATGCAGCAGCTCCGCGCTGCCGCGGCGGTACAGCTGGGCCGGCCGGCCGCCGGCCGAGGCGGTGACCGACCCGGCCGGGACCAGGAAGCCGTCCGCGCCGGTCACCTTGCGGTGGAAGTTGCGCGGGTCCAGCCGCGTGCCCCAGACGATCTCGTACACCCGGCGCAGCTCGGCGACGGTGAACTCGTCCCGGCAGAACGCCGCCGCCAGCGAGGTGTACTCGAGCTTGGCCCGGGCCCGTTCCACCCCGTCCAGCAGGATCCGGGCGTGGTCGAACGCCATCTCCGCCAGTTCCGAGACCGGCTGCCAGCTCATCCGCGGCTGGGCCGGGGCGGGCAGGTCCGGCGCGAGGCCCAGGTAGGCCACTGACACGACCCGCTGCCGCGGGTCGCGGTCCGGGTATCCATAGGTCCGCAGCTGCTCCAGGTGCACGGGCGCGCCGGCCAGCCCGGCCCGTTCCGCGAGCACCCTGGCCGCCGCGGCGGGCAGATCCTCGTCCAGCCTGATGAACCCGCCGGCCAGCGCCCACCGGCCCGGGTGGGGCGGGATGTCACGGCGCCACACCAGCGCCGACAGGGCCTGTTCCCGGACCGTGAGGATGACGAGATCCACGCTGACCGCTACCCGGGGCACCGACACCCAGGCACGGTAGCGCGAGTGCGGGCGGGACGGGCGACTACAGCGATCCGAGCACCTCGCTGAAAATCGCGTGGATGTCCGGGGTGAACAGCACGAACCTGGCCTCGCTGACCTGGGTCTGGGCGCGGCTCACCGTAGTCAGCGCGATCCGGGCGGCATCGGCGAGCGGCCATCCGTACACCCCCGCCGAGACCGCCGGGAAGGCCACCGTCCGCGCCCCCAGCTCGTCGGCGACCCGCAGCGACTCGGCGTAGCAGGAGGCCAGCACCGCCGACCGGTCCTGCGACCGCGAGTACACCGGCCCGACCGTGTGGATGACCCAGCGGGCCGGCAGGTCGCCGGCGCTGGTGGCGACCGCCTGGCCGGCTGGCAGGCCGTCCGGGTAGCGCGACGCCCGGAGCTGGCGGCACTCGGCGAGGATGGCGGGGCCGCCCCGGCGGTGGATCGCCCCGTCCACCCCGCCGCCGCCCAGCAGGGACGAGTTCGCGGCGTTGACGACCGCGTCCGCCTGCTGCCGGGTGATGTCGCCGATCTCCAGGGTGATTCTCATGGCGGTGGCCACCATACCCAGCCGGGCATGGGGCCCTTCTCGCCGGGATCTGGCCCGGGATAGAGTGACGCCGTGAGGCGACTGGGTGAGCTTGAGCGGGCGATCATGGACGTGCTCTGGGAGAGCCCGGACTCGCTCACGGTGCGTGAGGTCGGCATGCGCCTCACCGATCGCGAGCTCGCTCACACCACGGTGATGACGGTCCTGGACCGGCTGGCCAAGAAGGGGTTCGCCCGGCGGCAGCGGGACGGCCGCGCGTGGCGTTACCGTGCGGCGGCGGACCGGGAAGCGTACGTTACTGAGCTGATGATGCACGCTCTCGACCAGACCGGCGACAGGTCGGCCGCCCTGGCCAGCTTCGCCCGCCGGGTCTCTGATGCCGAAGCACAGGTGCTGCGCCGGGCGCTGGAATCATTCGGAGAGATCGCCCGGGACTGACCGCCTGTGTTCTCGCCTGTCCTTGTCCTCGCCGTAGTCGCCGTGGGTACGGTCCCCGGGGCGGCGGCGCTGGCGTCCGCGCGCTGGCCGTACCGGTCGCCGGCCGCCGCGATCCTGCTCTGGCAGGCGCTCGGGCTCAGCTGGGGGCTGGCGGCGGTGGGGGCACTGGCCGGCCTCGGTGCGCAGCCAGCTCGCTGGGGAGTTGCTGGCGGCGCGCTGACCGGCACCGCCGACGCCCTGCGTGAGGCCGCGCTCGGCGCCAGCCCGGTCGCTGCCATCGCGCGGCTCGCCTTCCTTGCCGCCGGGGGCGCTCTGCTCGCCCTCTTGTGCTGGGTGCTGCTGGCCGCCTCCGCCACGGTGCTGATGGCCCGCCGGCGCCACCGCATGCTGCTCAGGCTGCTCGCCCACGGTGACCCGAAGGTGCCGGGCGCGCTGGTCGTGGACAGCCCGGCGGCGGCGGCATACTGCGTGCCGGGCCTGCGCTCGCAGATCGTGGTCAGCGTCGGCACCCTCGATCTGCTCGACGCGGCTGAGCTGGCGGCGGTCCTGGCCCACGAACGGGCACATCTGCGTGCACGGCACGATCTGGTGCTGCTTCCGTTCAGTGCCCTGGGCCGTGCCTTCCCACGCTCGCGGCTGGTCCGCCGGGCCCAGGCCACAGTGGCGCTGCTGGTCGAGATGCTGGCCGACGATCAGGCGCTGCGGCACCGCCCGGCCAGGGAACTGGCCACCGCCCTGCTCCGGGTGGGCGCGTCGGGGGCGGGCAGGACACCATCCGGGGCGCTGGCGGCGGTACCCGCGCCGGACGGGGAGACCGCGGCCCGGGTCGCCCGGCTGCTCGCTCCGTCGCCGCGGCTGTCGCCCCCGGTGCTCGCCATGGTCTGCACGGCGGCCGCCGTGCTGGTCGCGGTCCCGGTCGCGCTGCTGCTGCTGCCGCTGTGACGGCCAGGTGACGGCCCCGGCCGGTCAGGACATGGCCTAGTCGGCGACCCGGATCCGCAGCCGCCGGAAGCCCTTCCCCTTGTTCTCGATCTTGACGACTTCGATCCTGCCCACCTGCCGGGTGGAGGCGACGTGGGTGCCGCCGTCCGCCTGCTGGTCCAGGCCGATGATGTCCACGATCCGGACGTCCTTGACCTCGGGCGGGATCAGGTTGGTGGCGGTGCGGATGATGTCCGGCAGGGCGAGCGCCTCATCGCGGGGCAGGACCCGCACGTCGATGCGCCGGTCCGCGGCCACCTCGGCGTTGCAGGCGGCCTCGACCGCCTCCCGCAAGCCGGCCGGCACCTCGGGCAGGTTGAAATCCATGCGGGCGCTCAGGGGCTCCATGTTCCCGCCGGTGACCAGGGCGCCGTAGTCCCGGAACACCACGCCGCACAGCACGTGCAGCCCCGAATGGGTGCGCATCAGGGCGGTCCGGCGCTCGTCCTGCACCGCGCCGCGGACGGTGGTGCCCGGCGGCGGCAGCGGATCGGCCTCCGCCGGGATCAGGTAGAGGTCGTCACCCTTGCGCACGTCGGCGATCCGGGTCTGCACCCCGCCCCAGAGCAGGACGCCGTGGTCAGGGGGCTGGCCGCCGCCGCCGGGATAGAAGGCCGACCGGTCCAGCACGATGCCGTCCGGCCCGGACGCGAGCACGACCGCGTCCCAGTCGCGCAGCGTCTGGTCGTCGAGCTCAAGCCGGTGTGTGCGCCAGGAGTCCTCGCCCATAGGGGGCAGCCTACTGGGCTGGCCTACCAGGGGCCGTACGGTCCAGAACTCGTCCCGCGGCGGAAGTCCTTGACCTTGGGCCGCACGTCGGTGAGGTAGATGGCCGCCGCGACGAAAGCGACAATCGGCAGGATCTGGACCAGCGACACGCCATACACGAGGCTGCCCAGGCCGACGACGGCCGCCACGCCGAGGATGATCAGCCAGATCTGCTTGGTCTGCTTGCCGACCGCGGGGAAGGCCGCGGCTGGCCGGCGCAGCGCGTCCACGAGGGCCCAGGCCTCGACGGCGAATGCCGCCAGCTCGAGTGCCTCGAAGAACCAGAAGAGTGGGGTCAAAGCTCCGGCGGTGAACACCCGCCTAGGCTATCCGGTCCAGGCCGCTGATGGGCCGCAGTACCTGGCCGGGGCGGGCACGTAAGGCGGGGGATCGCCTCCGGCTGCCCGGAGCGATCCCCCGCGGGGCCCGTGGTCAGGAGGCCTTGGTGGACCGGGGGTGGCTCTGCTTGCCGTTCAGCGCGCCCTTGCCGTGGCTGGTGCCGCGGCCGTTGAGTGCTCGCTTCCCGCGCTTGGCCAGCTTCTCGTACTCGTCCACCGCCCGGGTGCGGGCGGTGACCACGTACTCGTTCGCTCGCGCGGGCAGGGTGGCCACGTTGGCCTCCTGCCGCCAGCGGGCGATCCGGGCGGGCAGCTCGCGCAGCGTCTCCGACGCGAGCACGCCGGCTCCTGCCGCCGCGTGCACGGGCTTGCTGGCAGCAAACTTGCGCATCTCGGTACGGACATCAATGGTGCGGTTCATCGCGGTTCTCACCCTCCCTGGCCTGCTCTGCTGGCAGGCCGTGATCTTGTGTGCGCCGGCGCTTACGGGCCGGCCTCTTCTGTTCTGCCCCGTTGAGCTCCGCACGCACGTCCGGGCCAAGGTCAACGGCCGGGCTTGCGAAACTGGGGACGGTGGGCGTGGTCCCGCCGGCGGCGGTCTCCACGTCCAGCGCCGTCTCCCGGCGGAACGACTCGTAGATCTCCAGCAGGACCTGCTTTTGCCGTTCGGCGAGCTCTGGGTCGGCGAGCACCGCCGCCCTCACTCCCGAGTCCGGCCGCCGGTCCTCCAGGATCCCCGCCTGGACATAGAGCGCCTCAGCGGAGATCCGCAGACCCTTGGCGATCTGCTGCAAGATCTCGGCACTGGGCCTGCGCAGTCCCCGTTCGATCTGGCTGAGGTAGGGATTGGAGACACCCGCCGCCGACGCGAGCTGGCGAAGCGAGATCTTCGCCTGCTCCCGCTGCTCGCGGATGTACTCCCCGATGGAGCTGACACTTACGGGACTCACACACCTAGTAGATCACCAAATGCTTGCAATTGCAAGCGGGCTAGCAAGCACCTCGGATGGCGTAAGCCCTGAACCGGGGCGTTTGTCAGCCTACCCGGTGCTGCTGCGCTAGCAGCCAGCTAGCACCCGCGGCCACAGTTGCTCAGCCCGGCAGGACCGGGCGGATGTGCCCGACGGCCCGGCCGCCGCCATGGACGGGGACCGTCGCGATCCGGTCCAGGGCGGCCGCACCGGCCCCGTCCGGCGTGCCCAGGCCCGGCAGCCGCAGCAGGGCCACGACCAGGGCCGGCAGTGCCCTGGCCGCGCCATCCTCGATCTTCACGGCGGCGGCGGCCCCGTTGGCCAGGGCGAACGCCACCACCCCCTCCGCTCCCGATTTCAGCAGCAGGCCCGGGACCGCCTCCATCAGGGCGCGTTCTGGCCGGTTCGTACCCGAGGTCCAGTCCGGGTATGCCCGCATGCAGTCGGCGACCCGCCGCTCCGCCGATCCCGGCTCCGCCCGCACCAGGGCGCGGTAGGCCAGCGCCAGCCCGGTCAGGGACAGCGCGAACAGCGGGGCACCGCAGCCGTCCACGCCGACCTCGTCCACCCGTTCCCCGGACAGCCGCTCAACCGTCCGCCGGAGCTCGCGCTGCAGCGGATGCCCCGGGTCCAGGTAGCCATCGGCCGGCCAGCCAGCGGCGGCACAGGTGGCGAGCATGGCCGCGTGCTTGCCGGAGCAGTTCATGTGGACCGCGTCCGCGTCACCGCCCGCCCGCAGGATCTGCCGCTGGGCCTGCTCATCGAGCGGGAAAGCGGCGGGGCACCGCAGATCGTCCTCGGCCATCCCGGCGCCCGCCAGGATCTCGCGCACCCCGGCGACGTGGAAGGCCTCACCGGAGTGGCTGGCGGCGGCGAGCGCGAGCAGCTTGCCGTCGAGCTCCAGCCCTGCCCGCGCCATGCCGGCGGCCTGCAGCGGCTTGTTGGCCGACCGGGGGAAGCCCGGCCCGGTGTCGTCGCCCGCCTGGAGCACCGGCCGCCCGTCCGGCCCGAGCACCACCAGCGACCCCCGGTGCCGGGACTCGGCGAAGCCCGACCGGATCACCTCGGCCAGGACCGGGGTGTCAGTGACGGCCGTTCACCCCCAGCAGCGCCCGGGCCTGACCGGGCCGCAGCGGCGGCCGCTGCGCCAGGCCCGCCAGCGCCGCCGCCCGCTCGACCAGCTCGGCATTGCCGGTGACCGGGCGGCCCCGGGCGAAGCTGACCGTGTCCTCCATGCCCACCCGCAGATGGCCACCTGCCGACAGCGCCGCCAGCATCACCGGCACCGACGTCCGCCCGATGCCAGTGGCCGACCAGGTGGCGCCGGCCGGCAGCGCCGAGACCGCCTGCACCAGCGTGGCGGCGTTGCCCGGCATCCCGCCCGGCACCCCCATCACCAGGTCGCAGTGGACGTGCCCGCCGTGCGGGGCGCCCAGCTCGGCGAGCAGGCGGTGCAGGGTGGCCACATGCCCGAGGTCGAACAGCTCGAACTCGGGCACCACCCCGAGCTCCCTGGTGCGGGCGTACAGGTCACGCACGAACGGCCAGGGGTTGCTGAACACCTCGTCCCCGAAGTTGACCGTGCCGCAGGTGAGCGAGCAGGCGTCGGGTGCGGCGTCGAGGACGGCCAGCCGCCGGTCGAAACTGTCGGTGACCGCGCCGCCGGTGGACAGCTGGACGATCAGGTCGGTGCTCTCCCGCAGCGCCGCGACCGTGCCGGCCAGGCGGGCCAGATCCAGGGTCGGCTGCGCCTGGGCGTCCCGGATATGCACGTGGATGACCGCGGCCCCGGCGGCCTCGCACTCGACGGCGGTGGTGACCAGCTCATCCAGGGTGACCGGCAGCGCTGGCACGGCGGACTTCTGCGACTCGGCGCCGGTGGGCGCGACGGTGATCAGCGTCCCGTCCTGGGCTGCTGTGTGGTTGCTCATGACCCGCAGGATGCCTCCTTCGGCGCACGGACGTCCAGCACGAGCCGGCTGGGAGGACGCCTGGTGAAGCCGCTACCGGCAGGCTGGTAACACCGATCCGCGCTGGGTGACCGGATCGGCGGGATCGCCCGCCCGCACGGCTGGCCGCCCGTCCGCCCGCCCGTCGGCCTGGGTGGCGCGGGCCCGCCGGACCGCACTGGCCTGCGCGACCGCATCACCGGCCGCGCAGGTGCCCAGATGCGTGCGGGTGAAGTCGAGGGCCTCGGCCAGGTCCGCCAGCCGCGCATCACGCGTCGACGCGCGGCGGGTGTTCACCTCGAGCACGATCGCGCCGGAGTAGCCACCGGAGGTCAGCTTCGCCAGCAGCGGTGCGCAGGGCTGCGTGCCGCGACCAGGGACCAGGTGCTCATCCCGGTAGGTCAGCCCGGTGCCGTCGGCCATGTGCACGTGCGCCAGCCGGTCCCCCAGGCTCTCGGCCATGGCCAGCGCGTCCGAGCCGGACACCGCCGTGTGCGACAGGTCCAGGGTGACGTGGGGGAAGTCCATCAGCACCGGGTTCCAGTGCGGCGAATAGGGTGCCACCTCGGCGCCGCCCGCCCGCAGCGGGTACATGTTCTCCACCGCGAACACCACGTCGGTCTCGTCGCGCATCCGCGCGAGGCCCTCGCCGAAGTCCCTGGCGTAGTCACGCTGCCACCGAAATGGCGGGTGGACGACCACCACCCGGGCGCCCAGCTTCTCCGCCACCTCCTTGGACCGGATCAGCTTGCCCCACGGCTCGCGGCCCCATACCCGCTGGGTGACCAGCAGGCAGGGCGCGTGCACCGCCAGCACCGGGACCCCGTGGTAGTCCACCAGCCGCCGCAGCACGTCAACGTCCTGGCTGACCGCGTCAGCCGAGACCATGACCTCGACCCCGTCGTAGCCCAGGCGCGCGGCAGCCTCGAAGGCGTCCGGCGTCCGGTCCGGGAAGACCGAGGCGGTCGACAGCGCGACGAGGGGCCCGGGGGCCTTGACGGCGCGGCTCAACGTAGCTCCTTCCCCCCAGGCGGCCTGGGGCGCTCCCGCCCGGCCAGCTTATGCGCCCCGCGGAGCCCGGACGCTCACGCCCATGGCCATTGGGAGTGTCGCACCCGGTCACTACGGTGCGGGTCATGGGAAAGTCATCCACGGGTCCGGTATTCCGCTGCGCCGAATGCGGCTGGCGGACCACGAAGTGGTCTGGACGCTGCGGGGAATGCCAGGCCTGGGGAACCGTGGCGGAGGCCACCAGGCCGGCGGTGGTCCGGTCCCGGCTCGGGCCCGCGGCGCCGGGGGTGATGCGGACGTCCGCCCCGGCCGTGCCCATCACCGAGATCGACCCGCGCGCCGCCAGCGCCCGGCCGACCGGGATGGACGAGCTGGACCGGGTCCTGGGCGGCGGGCTCGTCCCCGGTGCGGTGGTGCTGCTGGCGGGCGAGCCGGGGGTCGGCAAGTCCACCCTGCTGCTGGAGGCCGGTGCGCTCGCGTCGGAGTCGGGGCCGGTGCTCTACGTCACCGGCGAGGAGTCAGCGGCGCAGGTCCGGCTCCGGGCGGACCGGATCGGGGCGGTCGGCCCCAGTCTGTACCTGGCCGCCGAGACGGAGCTGTCCGCCGTGCTGGAGCACGTGGAAGCGGTGCGGCCGCAGCTGCTGATCGTGGATTCGGTGCAGACCATCACCGCGCCCGGGGTGGACGGAACCCCGGGCGGGGTGACCCAGATCCGGGAGGTCACCGCCGCTCTCATGGCCGTGGCCAGGCAGCAGTTCCTGACCACGGTGCTGGTCGGCCATGTCACCAAGGACGGGTCGATCGCCGGCCCCCGGGCGCTTGAGCACCTGGTCGACGTGGTGCTGCACTTCGACGGTGACCGGCACGCGCAGCTGCGGATGGTGCGCGCGCTGAAGAACCGGTTCGGCCCCACCGACGAGGTGGGCTGCTTCGAGCTTGGCGAGTACGGCCTGATCGGCCTGCCCGACCCGAGCGGGCTGTTCGTGTCGCAGCGGAGCAAGCCGGTGCCGGGCACGTGCGTGACGGTGACCCTGGAGGGCCGCCGGCCCCTGCTGGCTGAGGTGCAGACGCTGGTCGCCGCGTCCGACCTGGAGATCCCGCGCCGGGTCACCTCCGGCCTGGAGTCCGCCCGGGTCGCCATGGTGATGGCCGTGCTCCAGCGCCGCGCTGACGTCAAGGTCGGCAAGCACGACGTGTTCGCGGCAACGGTCGGCGGGGTCCGGCTGACCGAGCCGTCGGTCGACCTGGCCATCGCGCTGGCTCTGGCGAGCGCCGCCGCCGACCTGAGCGTGCCCGGCTCGGTGGTGGCCATCGGGGAGGTCGGGCTGGCTGGCGAGGTACGCCGGGTGCCTGGCGTGGCCCGCAGGCTGGCCGAGGCCGAGCGGATGGGCTTCCGGCGCGCCATCGTGCCAGCGGGTGCGGCCGGGCTGCCGGGGGCGGCTGCCGGCGACGGGCGGGGCACCGGCCAGGGAACACTGACCGATGTGCGGGAGGTGGAGGACGTCAAGGAGGCGATAGCGGCCGCGCTCGGCGGGTAACCCGGACACGCAGCCCTGCCGCGGGCACACCACAGCCACCCCCGGGCACCGTCCCTGGCCGGGACGGTCACGGCAGCCGCCGGTATGGGAGGATCGCGTGGTCATGGCTGGCCGGGCTGATGAGCAGGTCGCGGCGATCGTGCGCTGGTACGGGTCGCATGCGCGGGACCTTCCGTGGCGCGCGGCCACCGCCGGCGCCTGGGCGGTGCTTGTCAGCGAGGTCATGCTGCAGCAGACACCGGTCGCCCGGGTGCTGCCCGCCTACCAGGCCTGGCTGGC
Organism: Streptosporangiaceae bacterium; assembly: GCA_035532275.1. GTDB lineage: Bacteria > Actinomycetota > Actinomycetes > Streptosporangiales > Streptosporangiaceae > UBA9676. The sequence goes on from DATKRG010000327.1 coordinate 19,164, forward strand.
CAGGTGGCCGACGGCGGCCTCGCTCGCGGCGGCCTCGCCAGCGGACGCGGTGCGGCAGTGGGGCCGGCTGGGATACCCGCGCCGCGCGCTCCGGCTGCACGGGGCCGCCCGGATCATCAGCGAAAGGCACGGCGGGGAGGTGCCCGGCTCGCTGGACGCGCTGCTCGCCCTGCCCGGCGTCGGCGCCTACACCGCGGCGGCGGTGGCGAGCTTCGCCTTCGGCCAGCGGCATGCCGTGCTGGACACGAACGTGCGCCGGGTGCTTGCCCGGCTGGCCGCGGGCCAGCAATGGCCAGCATCGGCCACCACGGCCGCCGAGGTCGCGCTGGCACGCTCGCTGCTCCCGGCCCGGCCCGGCCCGGCGGCACGCTGGTCCGTCGCCGTCATGGAGCTGGGCGCCCTGGTCTGCACCGCAGCCCGGCCGCGCTGTGACAGCTGCCCGGTGGCCGCTGAGTGCGCGTGGCGGCTGGCTGGCTGCCCCGCCGCTCCCGGCCGCCGGGCCAGCCAGCCGTACGAGGGCACCGACCGGCAGTGCCGGGGACGGCTGCTCGCTATGCTCCGGGACTCCGGCGCGCCAGTGCCAGCTACCCGCCTGGACGCCGCCTGGCCGGACCCCGTCCAGCGCGCCAGGGCACTGGCCAGCCTGGTGGAGGACGGGCTGGCAGAACCTTGCGGGGACGGGAGCTACATGCTGCCCCTCACGCCATCCACGGTCGCCATCCCGGCCAGCGCAGGGCCGGCCGGGCACCGCGGCGCGGGCCGACGGGCCGGTCTGGCCCGGGAACGCAGTGACCCGGGCCAGACCGGCCCGGGTCACTGATCGCTGCGGCGGCTAGGCCTGCTAGGCCTGCTGCTGCTTGCTCGCGCCGCTTTCGACCTCGGCGGGCGGAGCGTCCGGCAGGACCTCCGGCTTGGCCACGCCCTTGAAGGTGAAATCGGCCTCCTCGCCGGTCCCCTTGACATCGACGATCACGATCTGGCCAGCCTTCAGCTCGCCGAAGAGGATCTTCTCCGACAGGCTGTCCTCGATCGAGCGCTGGATCGTCCGGCGCAGCGGCCGGGCGCCGAGCACCGGGTCGTAGCCGCGCTCGGCCAGCAGCGCCTTGGCGGCCGGGCGAAGCTCCAGGCCCATGTCGCGGTCCTTGAGCCGCTCGTCCACCTTGGCGATCATCAGGTCCACGATCGTGACGATCTCATCCTCGGTGAGCTGGTGGAAGACGATCGTGTCATCCACCCGGTTGAGGAACTCAGGCCGGAAGTGCTGCTTCAGTTCGTCTTGCACCTTGGACTTCATCCGGTCATAGGAACCGCGCGACTCGCCCGCCCGGGCAAATCCCACCGAGACACCCTTCGAGATGTCCCGAGTGCCCAGGTTTGTGGTCATGATAATGACCGTGTTCTTGAAGTCCACCACCCGTCCCTGGGCGTCCGTCAGGCGCCCGTCCTCCAGGATCTGCAGGAGGGAGTTGAAGATGTCCGGGTGGGCCTTCTCGATCTCGTCGAACAAGACCACCGAGAACGGCCTGCGGCGCACCTTCTCGGTCAGCTGGCCGCCCTCCTCATACCCGACATAACCGGGCGGAGAGCCGAACAGCCGTGACACGGTGTGCTTCTCCATGTACTCGCTCATGTCGAGCTGGATCAGCGAGTCCTCGTCACCGAAAAGGAACTCTGCGAGGGTCTTGGAGAGCTCGGTCTTGCCGACCCCGGAAGGCCCGGCAAAGATGAACGATCCACCCGGCCGCTTGGGGTCCTTCAGCCCGGCGCGGGTCCGCCTGATCGCCTGCGAGAGTGCCTTGATCGCATCGTTCTGGCCGATAACGCGCCTGTGAAGCTCGTCCTCCATGCGGAGCAGCCGCTGCGACTCTTCCTCGGTGAGCTTGAACACCGGGATTCCGGTGGCGGTGGCGAGAACCTCGGCGATGAGCTCCTCGTTGACCTCGGCGACCACGTCCATGTCGCCGGCCTTCCACTCCTTCTCCCTGGCGTCCTTCTTCGCGATCAGCTGCTTCTCGGTGTCGCGCAGAGCGGCGGCCTTCTCGAAGTCCTGCGAGTCGATCGCCGACTCCTTCTCCCGCCGCACCTGTGCGATCTTCTCGTCGTACTCGCGCAGGTCCGGTGGCGCGGTCATGCGGCGGATGCGCATCCGCGAACCGGCCTCGTCGATCAGGTCGATCGCCTTGTCCGGCAGGAACCGGTCGCTGATGTAGCGGTCAGCCAGCTGGGCGGCCGCGACCAGGGCGCTATCGGTGATGGACACCCGGTGATGGGCCTCGTACCGGTCACGCAGCCCCTTGAGGATCTCGATCGTGTGCGAGATCGTCGGCTCTGCGACCTGGATGGGCTGGAAGCGCCGCTCCAGCGCGGCGTCCTTCTCCAGGTGCTTGCGGTACTCGTCCAGCGTGGTCGCGCCGATGGTCTGCAGCTCGCCACGGGCCAGCATCGGCTTGAGGATCGAGGCGGCATCGATGGCGCCCTCGGCGGCGCCGGCGCCCACCAGGGTGTGCAGCTCATCGATGAACAAGATGATGTCGCCGCGGGTCCTGATCTCCTTGAGCACCTTCTTGAGCCGCTCTTCGAAGTCACCGCGGTAGCGCGACCCGGCCACCAGCGCACCCAGGTCCAGCGTGTACAGCTGCTTGTCCTTGAGGGTCTCCGGGACCTCGCCCTTGACGATCTTCTGCGCCAGGCCCTCCACCACCGCGGTCTTGCCCACACCGGGCTCACCCACCAGCACCGGGTTGTTCTTGGTGCGCCGCGACAGCACCTGCATCACCCGCTCGATCTCCTTCTCACGGCCGATCACAGGGTCGAGCTTGCCCTCGCGGGCACCCTGGGTGAGGTTACGGCCGAACTGATCGAGCACCAGGGAGGTGGACGGCGCGGACTCGGCCGGGCCACCGGAGGCCGCGGGCTCCTTGCCCTGGTAACCGTGCAGCAGCTGGATGACCTGCTGGCGCACCCGGTTCAGGTCCGCACCAAGCTTGACCAGCACCTGGGCGGCGACGCCCTCGCCCTCGCGGATCAGCCCAAGCAGGATGTGCTCGGTGCCGATGTAGTTATGGCCGAGCTGCAGCGCCTCACGCAACGACAGTTCGAGGACCTTCTTGGCACGCGGGGTGAACGGGATGTGCCCGGACGGTGCCTGCTGGCCCTGCCCGATGATCTCCTCAACCTGCTGCCGCACCGCCTCCAGGCTGATCCCCAGCGACTCCAGGGCCTTG
>DATKRG010000328.1:0-3437 GCA_035532275.1 Streptosporangiaceae bacterium
CTGGGTGGCGGTGGAGCCACGCGCCGCCTATCTGCGCCTGCTGCGGATCCGCACCGTCTGGAGCGGCCGTCACGAAGACAAGGCGGACGACAGCGTCTGGGCCGTCACCTGCTTCGTGACCCGCAAGGGGTACCGCAAGCGCGGGATCACCTATGCGCTGGCCGCCGCCACGATCGAATTCGCCCGGGAACACGGCGCCCGGGCGCTGGAGTCGTACCCGATGACCACACCACCGGGCAAGGAGATCACCTGGGGTGAACTGCACGTCGGAAGCCGCCAGGTCTTCGCCGAAGCCGGCTTCACCGAGGTGAGCCATCCCAGCCCGCGACGTGTGGTGATGCGGATCGACTTCGCGAACTGAGGAAGGTGCCAACGGTATGCCGCGCCGGATCGCTCAGCCGCAGCCGGGTCACGACGATGACCGGCATCAGACCTCCGCGCAGGGCTGGGCAACAGGCTCAGTGCCCGTTGCTTGAGAAGTGCTGGTAGTCCTTGGGCGTGACCCACAGGCCGCCCCACCCCCAGCCGATCGCGCCGAAGGCCCGTGTCACTACGCCGCCTTCGTGGATCAGGCCACGCACATGCCGTGATCGGTCGGCGTTCGCCCTGCATCTGGGGGGATCGATGAAGCTGCCATCGATGTACACGTTCTCGCAGGGGTTGATGTCCACGGCGAGCCCGTATGCGTGCATGGACCACACGTTGGTGCCATCGACGAGACGGCAGTTGAACGCCGAGGTGTTGTCGGCGTTGGTGGACCGGGGGTCGCTCCCCTTGTACACGTCGGGCAGCGCCATCCTGCGGATCGGGTACCGCGCCTTGTAGAGGATCCGGAACACCCTGATGATCTTCCTGGCGACCGCGGCGTTCACTATCAGCTCGCCGGTGTGCGCCTGCCTGTCGAAGCCCCAGTACGTCATGTGGATCAGGGCAAGACCAGACAGCGGCTGCGGGCAGTCGGGGTGCCAGGTATACCGCAGGCGCCATCGCCAGGAGGAGCTGAGCCTGGTGACGGAGGCACTGAAGACCGGCGGCGCCACGTCCGTCGGTGCCGCCGACGGCGTGGCCGACGCCTGCGGGACGGCCGGCGACGATGCTGCGACCGTGGAAGGCCGCTGGTTCCCGGGCCCGGGAACCGCAGGACCCTGCGAGCAGGCCGCGACACACACCACTGTCAGGGCGGCGAGGGTAACAAATGGGGCACAGCGTCTCACGGTTCCTGGATGATAGCCGTCGTGGCGCCCTTGGCGTTGGTTTCCGGGCACAGCGCCCGGCACCGCCCGCCGGCTTCAGATGTCCACGATGATCGTGACGGGGCCGTCGTTGGTCAGGCTGACCTTCATGTCGGCACCGAAGACGCCGGTCTCGACCCGTGCGCCGAGCGCACGCAGCGATGAGACCACGGCGTCAACAAGCGGTTCGGCGACCGGGCCGGGGGCGGCCGCCTGCCAGGTCGGGCGGCGGCCTTTGCGTGTGTCGGCGTACAGCGTGAACTGGCTGATGACCAGCAGCGGCGCGGCCACATCGGAGCAGGACCTCTCCCCCTCCAGGATGCGCAGTCCCCACAGCTTGGCGGCCATCTTCGCGGCCACCTGCGGCGTGTCCTCATGGGTGACCCCAACCAGGACGAGCAGGCCCGGCTCGCCGATAGCGCCCACGACCTGCTGGCCCACGGCCACGCTGGCCGCACTGACCCGCTGCACCACGGCTCGCACGGAACACATCCTCTCGTGCCGCCCACCAGACCAGACTCACCGCAGGACGAGCAGGTCGAGGGTGTCGACGACCGGACCGGTCTGGGTGGCGGCGGCCGCGCGCAGACGGGCGGCACCGGCGGCGTACTCGCTGTCGGTGATCAGTTTCAGGGGAGTGTGCGAGTCGCGCCGGAGTGTCGCGGAGATCGTGGCGAGTGAGTCAGCGGTGGATGACGGTGGACAGCCAGGCCGCGTCGATGGTGGCGGGGCCGAGCGGGATGGCGCCGGCGTGACCGGCCAGTGTGTGCGGGTGGGGGGAGCGGGCGCGCATGGCGGCCGAGGGCTCCACGGCGATGACGTCGATGCTGTACCAGCGCGTGAACGCCACAGCCCATATGCCGGTGCCCGCGCCGAGATCGAGCAGGCGCATGCCGGGCCGCGGGGCCAGGTGACGGGCGACGGCCTCGCGCCATCGGTCAAGGCCGGCCTCCGGTATGCGCCGGGCGGCTTCGAACGCCGCGGCGTCTGCTTCGCCATACCCGTGACCCCGGATGCCTCGATGGCCTCGATGGCCTCGATCGACCATGCGCCAATGATCGCAGCTACGCGACGTGCCAGCCTAGGCGAATCAGGGGGCCGCGGATCGCATAGGGTCCTGCTGTGCGCAGGGCGGAGATCTCGGTTGACGACCCGCGAACCGGGGACGTTCGCAAGCTGCTGGAACGCCACCTGGAGTTCGCCAGGTCGCACACTCCGCCTGACGACGTCCATGCCCTTGAGGTCGACGATCTGCTCGATCGGGCCGTCACGTTCTTCAGCTTCCGCCTCGACGGGGAACTGCTGGCGGTCGGGGCGCTGAAACAGCTCGACGGGCAGCACGGCGAGCTGAAGTCGATGCACACCGCCCATGCCGCGCGGGGCCGCGGGATCGGCCGGGCGATGGTCGATCATCTCATCGGTGCCGCCCGCCAGCGCGGCCTCACCCGGATGAGCCTGGAGACAGGGTCCATGCATGCCTTTGCTCCCGCGCGGTCGCTGTACGCGCGCGCGGGGTTCACCCCCTGCGGGCCGTTCGGCAGCTACCACCCGAGCGGCACCAGTGTCTTCATGACCATGGAGCTGGACGGCCAGCAACCCAGCGCGTGAGCTAGCGGACCGAGCCCAGAAACTGGCGCGCCTGCGCGCTGGTGGTGATCCGGGCAAACGTGATGTGCGCGTGCTCGGGGTCGCGGGCTGCGGCCGCATAGCGATCCCGGTAGATGGGGTGGTGATGCCACGCCCACGAGATGACCGATTCCTGCTCTTCCCACGAGAACAGGTTGCGCCAGCGCTCCCGGTTGCCGTTCCACAATTCGGTCCGGCCAGCCACGCGGCGGACCGACCGCCAGATGAGCCTGCGCATCACCTGGCGCCGGGGCAGGTCCAGCCAGACCACAGTGTCCGCACGCGCCCAGACCAACGGCAGGACAGCGCTGTAGTTGCCATCGATCACCCATCCGTCCCCGGATGCGATGGCGCTCACACGGTCCCGGAACTGCTCAGCCGGCAGCGGGGCCCAATCGGGCTGATGAAAGATCGCGTCCAGTTCCACATGCGGCACCGCGAGACGCGCGGCGAGATCCTTGCCGAGCGTCGACTTCCCCGCCCCGGACACACCGACCATCGACACCCGCCGCACGAGCGGTGACCCTACCAGCGCCCCGACCCGCCGGTGCGCCGCGAATTGACGGTGCCGGCTGCTAG
>DATKRG010000329.1:0-2146 GCA_035532275.1 Streptosporangiaceae bacterium
CCGGCCTCGGCGAGGGCGGCGAGCCTGGTTTCCCAGCGGGCTTCCAGGCTCCGCGCCACCAGGCGGTTCTCGGGCTCGACCGCGCAGAAGGCGCGCTCGGCCCGGTCTGCCTCGTAGCGGGCGCGCTCCACGGCGAGCTCAGCGGCCCGGCTGATGCGCTGATGCCGGTCGGTGACCTGGTCGGCAGCCGCCAGGGCGAGGGTGACCTGCTCGGGGGTGAGCGCGTCCAGCAGGGCGGCGGCGACCGCATCATCGACCGTGGCCGCCGCGACCGACCGGCACATCGGCGTGGTCAGCCGGTCGGCGCGGGAACTGCACTCATAAGACGGCCGCTGGCCGGTGTGGTAGTTAGTCCGCATCGGCTTGCCGCAGCTGCCGCAGGCGATGATGCCCTGGCACAGGGCGCGGCCCTCACGCGGCGGCCGGGCCCCGGCGCTGGTCCGGTTCGCCGCGAGCCTCGCCTCGTTGGCCAGGTAGCCGGCCCAGGTGATGTATCGGTCGTGGTGGTCTTTGATCAGCACCGGCCACTCGGCGCGGGGCCGCTCGAACAAGGCGGTGCGCACGGTGCCGTCCTCATCGACGCTGCGGCGCGAGGCGTACCGGCCGTGCACGTACGCGCCGGCATACGCCGGGTTCCTCAAGATCCCCACGACGCGGGCGTGGGTGAGGTGGCCCCAGCGCAGCTGCCCGGCCCACGCGCCGCCGTAGGCGCGCAGCGGGAACCTCCGGCCGGCGAACACCGCGACGACGCCGTAGGCCGAGCCGGTCGCGGCAAAGCCGGCGAACACGTCAGCGATCGCGGCCTGGACCTCGGCATCGGGGTCGATGAGCACGTCGCGGCCCGGCTCGCCGTGCTCGTCGCGGACGTAGCCGACCGGCAGCGGGGTGCGCAGCTCGCCGCGGGCCGCGCAGGCCCGCTTGGCCTCCTGCAGGCGGCCGGCCATCACGTGGAGCTCCACCTCTCCCATGGTGCTCTTTAATCCGAGCAGCATCCGGTCGTTGACATCGGCGGGGTCGTAGATGCCGTCGGAGTCGATCAGCAGGGTGTCGGTGATCCGGGCGAACTCGATCAGCCTCGCGACGTCGGCGTTGCTGCGGGCCAGCCGGGAGATCTCGATCCCGAGGATCGCCCCGACCTCGCCCCGGCAGACCATGCTCACCAGGTCCTTGAACCCTTCCCGCGTGACACCGAACCGGCCCGAGATCCCCAGGTCGGTGTCGATGACCCGCACGTCCGCCGGCGACCAGCCGAGCCGGGCCGCCTCGCCGGCCAGCCCGTACTGGCGCATCGTGGACTCGGCGTGGTCGCGGACCTGCGCCATCGAGGACTGGCGCAGGTAAACCACCGCCAGCCGCTCCCGGTGAAAGCCCGTGATCTTCTGCTCGCCGTTCACGCGTGCCTCCCAGCACCGAGATGGTCATGTTGGCCAGCGCCGCCACCGCTTCGGCCCGCACGGGCCCGGCCAGCACGGCAGCGGCCATGGTTCAGCTCAGCTCCCGCCGGGCCAGCAGCTCGGCGTTGACCGCCGAGATCTCCGCCAGCACCGCGTCGACCTGCTCGCCGCGCTGCAGGTAGCGGCGCACGACCTCGGTCAGGCCCGCCGGCACGTACCTCAGCCGACCGCGTGCCGCGGTCTTCGGGGCGAAGTAGGTGTACGGGCCGTGCGGCTGGCCGCCGGCGCACCGGCAGCCGGGCTTGCCGCACCGGCGCGCCTGCACGGTCAGCGACCCGGCCAGCACCTCCTGGACGTCGCCGAGCCGGGCCGCCAGCGCGCGGCGGCGGGCCAGCAGCTGCCGCACCGACATCGAAGCGAGATCGTTCTTGTGTACTATCATCACACAAGAGTATGCCGGTTCCGGCCACCGTGATCAACGACCCTCGATCGCGCGGATCAGCGTGTCGGCCGCGGCCAGCCCCTCGGCCGACAGCCGGCTGTCCAGCGGCGGCTCACCGCGGTCGGTCCACGACTCCGGCAGCGTGATCTGCCCGCTGAACCCGCCCGAGCAGACGAACACCAAGTCCGCGCCGCGGCGCTTGGCATACAGAACCTCCAGCCGCTGCCCGTTCAGCGGGTGGAACGGATGAGTGACGAAAACGAAACCCAAAAGATCACTGGACGATGCGGCACTATGCCGCCTCCGTCGG
>DATKRG010000330.1:0-1244 GCA_035532275.1 Streptosporangiaceae bacterium
CGGCACCTGACCGGGCATCGGTGCGGGCCTTCTTCGACGCTGCCGTGGCGCGCGGCGCCGAGGTCCTGCACGAGCCGCGGCTGTGGCCGGAGTACCACGCCAGCTACTACGGGGCGTTCGTCCGCGACCCCGACGGCAACAATGTCGAGGCCGTCTGCCACCTGGCAGAGTAGACACGCCTCTCCCTGGAGCTGGCCTGGCCCTTCGCCTATGGTGTTCCCGGTGCGGGACGTGCCGTGGTGGGGGGTGCTCTCGTCCGCTGCCGCTCCGGTGCTGCTGGTCGGCGGGTGGACGGTTGCGGCCACGCTGCAACCGGGTTCCTTCGACCAGGTGACCCAGACCATTAGTGCCCTTGCGGCGCGCGGTGCCACTGACCGGTGGGTGATGAGCCTGGCGTTGCTGTGCGTGGGGGCTTGCCATGTCATCACCGGGCTGGCGTTGCGGCCAGCGGCCTCACCTGGGCGGATCCTGCTGATGACAGGCGGTGTCGCTACCGTCCTCGTGGCGGCGTTTCCGGTGCCGGCCGGCGGAGGACGCTCAGTGCCGCATACCGTCGCGGCGGCGGTGGCGTTCATAGCCCTGGCGGCCTGGCCCGCTCTGGGCGGGAGGCGGGGGCCGGCCGTGCCGTGGGTGCTGCGGCCGGCTGCGTGCGTGGGCGCCAGTGCGGCACTGCTGTGCCTGCTCGGGTGGTTCTACGTAGAGCTGGGCACGGGGGGCATGCAGTTCGGCCTGGCAGAGCGGGTGGCCGCTGGGGCGCAGGCGCTGTGGCCGTTTGTGGTGGTCATCACGTGCTACCGGAGGCACGACTGGGACCGAATCTTCTGTGTAGCAGCGACAGTTTCGTGAACATGCTGGCCGTGAAATTGCGAGCGTGGTTGCCTCACAGGGGGGCCGTCGCCCGTTCGGCGCCGGCCGTCGCGGCTCAGGGCCGGGCCGCGATGAGCACCTCGGCCCGGAACGGCTCGGTGACCACGCCAGTCCCGCCCGGTGCCAGTACCCGGTCCAGGGCGGCCAGGACGGCGGGCCGGTCGGTCCAGTGAAACGACGCGGCGAATACCGCCAGATCTGCCCCCGGCCCGGCGAGCGCGGCAATCTGGCTGGCCTCGCCCTCCAGCCAGGTGATGTTGCCTGCCCCGGCCGCCCGGGCCGCCTGCGCGCCGCGAGCCAGCATGCCCGCGACGGGGTCGATCGCCACCACAGCCTGGGCGTGGCGGGCCAGCGGGATCGTGATCTGGCCAGTACCG
>DATKRG010000331.1:0-15414 GCA_035532275.1 Streptosporangiaceae bacterium
GCGGCGGCTGACGTCACCGACACCAGCGCCCTGGCCCGCGCCGTCGACGACATCGCGGCCGCGCTGGGCGGGCTCGACCACCTGGTCGCCAATGCGGGCGGCACCGTCGGCGGGAACCTCACCACCTCCGGCCCGGGGGACTTCACCGCCACCTTCGCGCTGAACGCCGGGCACGCCGCCGAGCTCCTGCGGACCGCGCTGCCGCACCTGCGCGCGTCCGGTGGCGGGGCCGCCGTGATCGTCGCCTCCATCACCGGCATGCGCCCGGCGCCGCGGACCGCCTACGCCGTCGCGAAGGCTGCCGAGATCCAGCTGGCCGCGACCGCCGCCGCCGAACTGGCGGCGGACGGCATCCGGGTGAACGCGGTGAGCCCGGGGTCGGTCCTGTTCGAGGGCGGCAGCTGGGAGACGTTCCGAGAGGAGAATCCGGAGGTGTTCGAGGAGTTCGTGCGCACACAGTTCCCGTTCGGGCGGCTGGGACGGCTGGAGGAGGTCGCGGACGTGATCGCCTTCCTGCTGTCGGAACGGGCTTCCTGGATCACCGGCGCCAACATCGTCGTGGACGGCGGCCAGCGTTATCCCAGCGCCCGCCGCTTCCCCGAGCACTAACGCAACGGCGCAGCCGGTGTAGAATCCGCAGACCCGTGAGCAGGCGCAGGCCGACTGCCTGCGGCATTCTTGATGGTGAGCAACGCTGCCGCGTCTGAGTCCGCGTGATCATGAGCAATCGGGTGTACTACCTGCCGACGCGCGGATGTGGGCCGGCTTGTCCGGGGCTGGTGCGAGTTCTCGGCCGACCGCGGACCGGCCGGGTTTCAGCGGACTCGCTGGCCGGCGGCTGGGCTGCGGACGATCACCGGTACTGCGTCGCTCCCGCAGAGCCTCGCGGCCCGTCGGGCAGCGCCCGGAGTGGGCGCACTGGCGACGATCTCGCCGTTGATCACGGCCAGGCATGTCCCGGCGGCTCCGGCCTGGGTGCTAGCACATACGTCAAGGGCCTTGGCGACCAGTAGGCCGACGTCGTCCGTGTCGTTGTGGATCGGCACGGTGGCTTCGCGCCACTGCCAGGTTCGCCGCTCCTTTCCGTGCCATCTGCGCATGACGAGGTACTGGATGATGATCAATGGCCCGAGGATAGTGAGCACCGGAACGATGCGGTACTCACTGACCCAGTGATATATGAATGCCAGTTCGATCAGGACCATCACCAGGACGCCGAGGACAGCACCAGCCCAAGCGGCACGCCTTCCGTATGCCTTGGCCAGGACGAGCGGCCACAGGCTCAGCACAAGGCAGTCCCCGAGACCCAGGCCAGCGGGGTGACGGCCACCGGTCACCGCGAGCAGAGGCGCGAAGGGTGCTGTAGCGACCTGAGCGAGGAATCGCTGGGTGAGGGAAGTCAGCCAGGTCGCCGTCAGGTCGTAAACGGTCAGCACAGCCGCGATCCCGGCGACTTGGCAGGCGGTCATGCCTGTCTGAGCCCACAGGTTGACGACACCGATAATCACTATCGCGATAAAAACGTCATTGACGACGAGCATGATGACATCCTGGCCTGCCAGTTTCGCGGCGATCTCGGCAGCGGCCAGGCCCAGCGCGGTAATGGCGGCGATCCGCCCGCCGGTAAGCGGGGCGAGCATGGCCTGCCCTGCCCCGAGAAACACCACTCCGAACACGGCCGTGACGGCGACGGCGGGCAGACGGACATAGGCGGCCGGAAGCACGATGAGCATGACGCTCATGACCGCGACATCGCCGGAGGTGAAACGGCCTATGGGCGGCCGCGGCACGGTAACCCGCCGAAGGTAGATCGCGCTGGCCGCCATGATCAGGGCAACCCCCGCGACGAGACTCAGGGCATGCCACCCGATCATGCCCGGCTCCCCGTCGGCTCCCGGACCGCGAGCTGCTCTGAGGCCTCGAAGCTGTGTTCACGAAGATCCGCGCGAACCGGGCACGGAACAGGAAGCTTGCCGGCATCCTCGACGAGAATCACCTCAGAGACGCCGAGGTCGCGCTCGGCAATGCGCGATTCCAGCCTGTCCAGCAGCACCCGCGAAGGCTCGCTCGCCACGACATGAAGCCTGCTGCCGCCGACATCCTCGACCAGCGAGTACCGGGCAGGCAGGGGCAGCGCGCGCTCTCCCTCGATCACGTCCAGGATGTCGCGCGTACGGTGCCCGGCCCCAGCGCCGATGCGTCCCAGCACGCGGGAGGTGGCCGGAAGCATGCTGAGCTCGCAGTCAGGCTGATCATCGCTGGCAAGCCGCCGGACGAGGTCGCCGGTCTCGTAACGCAAGAGAAGAGTCGTGTCGCGGTAGAGCGCATAGGGAGTGACGACCAGCATGCCGACCTGCCCGGGCCGGGCGGGCTTCCGGCTGACGGGATCCAGGATCTCGACGTGGCCCTGCTCGGGCGGGATATGCAGATGGCTCTGCGAGCAGACCTGGCCGCCTGAGGGCGTGATCTCTGTCGCCGCGTACGACTCAGACACCGCGGCACCGAATACCTCCTCCGCCCGCTCCCGCAGGGAATCGGTCAGGATTTCCCCGGACGCGAAGATCCGCTGCAGGCCGAAGTCCCCCGCGCTCCAGCCGTCCCGCTCAGCCTGCTGAACCAGGGCAGCGAGGTAAGACGAGGTCAGGGACGCGTGCGTGACCTGTGGCTGCTTGCCGGGAACATGGACTGGAGCGGCGAGCCGGTCCAGAGCGATCCTCGGGTCAACCGTGCCCACCGCCATCAGCGCCGCGCCCGTCAGCGCAACTGCCTGCTGCAGGCTGACCAGCGTGAACGTCGAGCGGCTGCTGAAGAAGGTCGCGATGACGTGATGCGGACGCACGCCGTTGACCAGCATGAGGGAAAGCGCTGACAACGCCGAGATGGCCTCCAGTTCGTATCTGGAGAACCATACGCATGTAGGCGCTCCCGTCGTGCCCGTCGTCTGGGCCATGAGAACCGGCTCGGCCCGGCTGGAGACGAAGGCGAACGGCGCCGCGCGCAGCGCGCTTTTCGGAGTGGGGGCAACCGAGGCGAAAGATGCCAGGTCAACGGACGCGGGATTGATGCCATCCCGGGCGAACAAAGAACGGTAGTATGGCGTCTGGCCAGCGGCATTGCGGACAGCTTTCCGGAGACGCTGATCGGCCATCTTCTTCAGCACATCAGGGTCGGTCTCCGCCCCGGCCGTCAGCAGATCGCGCGTTTCATCGGTCGGCTCACCGAACTCATCCAGCGTCGCCCGCAGATCAGCCACTGTCTTACGCAGCCCTCTCACGCTGAACCGGCGACCGCTCAGGACCGACGCAGCGAACCGCAGCTGCGCAGCTGCAGTAAAAAGCATCCGTGCTCCCTCACCCCGCAGCGGCACGATGCTGCCGCGGCGGGCGGTGCGCAATCCGCCTCCCGCCCGCCGGGGCAGGAACTCAGCTGACGCCCGTGGTTCCGAACACAGCCGCCGCGAAAGTGCTGAGCGCATACCTCAGGTACCGCCGACTGACCTTGAGCACGAGACAACGCCTCCCTTCCTGGTCGAGACCTGGAGTCCCCGGCCGACGGCATCCCGGCGCTCCGGGGACAGGAGCGGGCAGTTACCGCAGTCCTGCGTGGAGGATAGCGGGATCATCCATACAAAGTTCAGCAATCTATATATATAATAAGAAATAAGTAAAATGGTCAGCCGATATGCTTTTGCCCGCCGGTTTGTCACGATCCGTGATCACCGAAGACCGGCCGACCCTCACCAGACGGTTCTTGGCGGCCATCAACCACGGCGCACCGCACCTTGACGAGAGCGTGCCGTGCGGGCCAGCCGATCAGCGTGGGGGCACGGCCGTGTGATTCGTGGGCGGCCTGGAGGATCGGGAGTGCTTCGCGGAGGAATTCACAGCCTGGCTCAGTGGGAGCGAGCGGCGTGGCAGACCGGTCGATGATGGTGAATCCGGCGGCTGTCTCGATCTTCGTTATCTGCTGGCGCAGGGCGCTGTCGCGGCCGTCGTAGAGGGCGCGTGCTGCCGCGGCGATGCTGTTGTGGCCGGGGATCTGGGTGATCAGTTCCAGCCGGCCGAGGGCTCCTTTGCGCATGGTGACGGCGCGCATGGCGGGCGAGAGCGGTGCGGGGAGGTTCAGGTGGCCGATGCCGCTAAACTGGCTGTGATGCCGGATGGGCAGGCCCCAGTTCTTGGCCAGGCTCATCAGGTAGCAGGCGGTGAGGCCGCGTTCGCGGGCCAGCGTCTCGATGCTGCGCAGTTTGACGACGTATTCGCGTTCGAGCCATTCCCGTGTGATCCCCGATTCTGGCGGGGGGGCGCCGGTAACTGGGGCGCTGGGGCACGCCGTCGAGCTGCAGCAGTCTGCGGATGGTGACGGCGGCGCACCCCGCCATCTGGGCGATCTCGGTCACCGGCATGTTCTGGTGCTCGTAGAGGTCGCGCAGCCGCGCAGGATCGAGGATGCCGACACGGGCCTGGAGATCGGGATGCCGTTGGCAGGCGCGGCGGGTGTGCCGGTGCCGGTGATCTCGCAGTAGAGCCGGACATGCTCGGGAGTCAGGCCGAGGCCGGCGGCGGCGTGAACGGAGCCGCCTGTTTTCAGGAGGGCGGTGAGGTGTTCCCCGGGGATGGTGGCGGGGTCGGTGCCGGGCCAGGCTGGCCAGGTGACCCACTGCGGGGGCGGTTCCCAGGTGACGGGCTCGGTGATGCCGCGCCGGGCGAGGCTGGCTTCGGCTTGCTGGCGCAGGAAGACGCGCAGGGGGCGAGGTGCGCCGGAGCGGAAGCTGGTGCAGTGCCAGCTGAACGGTTTCCTCGCGCCGGGGATGGCTGGGTGCCCGCCGGCGAGCAGGACGAGCAGGTACCAGCGCAGCACCGCCTCGCGCGGGGCATAACCTGCGCTCCAGCCGTGCTGCAGTCGCAGCCTGGTATAGGCGTCCAGGTCCAAGGCGACGGACGCCGGGCCGGTGAACAGGGCGCGGCGCCGGGCGTAGTCGATCGGGCTGCCGTGCTCATCGAGGGCGAAGGCGAGCTCGGCGAGCACTGCCGCCAGCGGGGACAGGTCGCGGCCGTGGTAGATGATGCGCTCGACGGCGCCGCGGCCGGTGTTGCAGGAGTGATTGCCGAGCAGCGGGCTGGCGCGTTCGAAGTTCAGCTGCGGCGGCCCGCCAGGCAGCAGCAGGAAGCTGGCGCAGCCGCGCCGGAAGGAACTGAACGAGCCTGTGCGCGGGTCATCCGGGCGCAGTCCGGGGCGATCGGGCGCTGGCAGCAGCCGCAGGGTCCAGCCGGGCCACAGCATCGCGGGGACCATCGCCGCGCGGCGGGTAATGGCCCCGGCGGGCAGGTCTGGCCAGCGTGGCCGCGGGGTGGCGCTGCTGTAGCGCAGCCGGGCGTGCAGGTTCGCATCGCCGTCCAGGCCGCGCAGAACCATGCTGACCATGTCCGGGCCGCACCACGCCCACCGTCGGGCCACCGACCCGATGCCAGGGGCGTATCGGCGGTCCTTCAGCAGGGAGCGGTCGGCTTGCAGGATCCACTCGAACAGCGCCTCCTGGCCGGGGTGGGCTGGGTCGAGCGCGATGCAAGCCAGCGTGGCGCCGATGGCCGCGCTGAGGGCATCGCTCCCCACCTCGGCGCCGGCCGGGCCGGGCAGCCCGGCGCGGACCTCGTCGAGCACGGCCTGCACGGCCGGCGGGGCTTGCCCGGGAATGGCACGCAGGCCGCGCAGGGCACGCCAGGCTGTCGCGTAAACCTGCCGGAGCGCGGTCAGCGCCGCCGGCCTGCGGCCGGGCGGGCTGGCCGTGAGCGCGGCCAGGTGCTGGTGGGCGGCCAGCACCAGCCCGCCGGGCGGGAGCGGGACAGACGGGGCGAGGGTCAGAACGGCCCCGCACCCGCCACGGCGGCCGGGCGTCGCCGGGTTGTCACGCGTGCAGGCACCGCCTGCCCGTGGGCCCAGGCGCCGCGCGTGCCACATCCGCGGGCGCCGGTGGCAGGCGGGGCAGACGTCCGCCAGCAGCACCAGGTGCAGCGGGCAGGCGAACGACCAGGGCAGCCGCCAGGTGACCGGGCCGCGGCCCTCGTCTCGTTCCAGGCAGGCCGGGCAGTAGCGGGCGCTGGCGCCGCCGAACCTTCCGGCCGGGAACCGGGCCAGCAGGGCGCGACGGGCGGGGTGGATGGCGATCGCCGGGCCGTCGTAGGGCGCCAGCGTCATCGCGGTCAGCATCTGCCTGTCCACGCCCGTAATCTGCTCCAGGCCCGCGGCTTCATGCTCATGCAGCCGCAGCGCCATCTGGCTGAGCCGGGTGCCTCCCAGCCCGAGGTGCGTGATCATGTCGTTGGTGGTGGTGCGCAGGCGGCGGGCGTAGGCGGCGATCCAGCTGTCCAGCGCCTCGCCGGGCAGCGGTGCCACGACGATCGGAAGGCGATCTGGGGTCCAGATGCTCACCTAGCCACTGTCCCGGGGCGGGCGGTCAGCAGCCCGGCCTCGATCGCGGCGAGCAGCTCCTGCCGGCCCGCCTCGGCTGCCGCGTCGTTTTTTACCTGGTCCATCAGGGCGGTATCGAGCCGTTCGGTGCCGGTGCGGATGGCTCGCAGGCAGCCCCGGCTGAGCAGCGCCATCAGGGACGCGAAATGGCCGCTGGACCGGGCGAACAGGTAATCTGACAAGTCATCGGCGAGCATGCCCGGGTAGCGTCCGGCCAGCACGAGCTGCCGCTCGACTGACAGCAGCAGCCGGCGCCACTCCGCGCGCCCGGGCTCATCCCGGATGCCGAACGGACGCATTGTCAGCGCCGTGGTCCGCCGCCCGAACTGGGCCTGCAGCGCCTGCTGCGGCGCCCGCCCTTCGGTCAGCAGACCACGGCCGGCCACGCCGACGCCGACGTAGATCAGGGTGACGGGGAAGGTGTTGGCCAGGAACTTCAGGTGGTTGGCCATCTTCACCGCGTTGATGTCGGCGTGGCTAGGCGCCAGGAAATGGATGTCGTCGACGAGGAAGGCGGCCGTCTTCAGGGTTAACACCGCGTCCTTGGCCCGCTCGGCCAGCGTGTCAGCGTCCCCGCGATCCGGGAGGCCGTAGAACCGGCAGATCGCGGCGTTCAGCCCGCGGATACGGGTGTTGCCGGTCAGGGCGATGTAGATGACCGGGACCCGGCGGTGCCCCTCGGGGGTGGTCTCGCCGCGCAGCGCGATCTGCTGCCGCCAGTAATCACGGCCGTATTCCCGCACCGCGGTGCTCTTGCCCAGCCCCGGGTAGGCGTCCACCAGGGCGGCGGGCTTGGCCTTATCGCCGTCGTGCCGGTTGGACTCGACAATCTCGGCCAGGTCATCGTGCAGCTCAAGTAGCTGAGGTGTCTTGATCGGGCCGATGTTGGCGTGCCAGACCGCCCGCTGGTCGTTGTAGCGCACCAGCTCCCGGTCTGGCAGCGCGGCAATCTGAACCGCGGACAGCGCTTCGGGCCGGGCGCGGTCCGGGCCGCTGACGAACTCCAGCCAGCCCCGCAGCCGGGTCGGCGAGTACTGCCGGTCATCCCCCTCGAACACATCCAGCCCGCCGGCCTGCCCTGTGGCGGCGCTCACCGGGTGTCCCAGGCGTCGGCATAGAACTCGTCCTCATCAACCGGGCTGGTGTCCTCCTCGCCGGGGAAGACCGCGTCGCACTCGGCATCCTCATCGTCCTCCCCGCCATCGCCTCCGATGGACGGGGGCCAGGAGCGGGGACCTGGCGCTGACGGGAGGTGACCTCCTGGAGCGCGGGAAGCGCCGCTGCCTGCCCGGCCTCGCCCTGCTGCCCGATGCCCGTGTCACCGGCGAGGCGCAGCCGCTCCTGGGACAGGCGCACGGCCATCCGCCGCTCGGTGCGGTTGGCGGTCAGGCCCGCGCCCCACCGGTCCAGCAGCTCGGCCAGGGCACGCCTGGTGTCGGGGAACCGGTGGGTGGCAGCCGCGAGCTTGCGGGCATAGGCGGCGGCTTCCCGGCTGAACGGCCTGCCAAGAGCCCCGGCGTGCTCCCACTTCAGCTCATGCCAGGTGTTATCGCGCGGGTCCTGGAACCAGATGCGGCTGAAGTCTCCGCTGTCGACTGCGACCGGCCATTTCCCGGCATGCGGGCCGCGGGCCGTGCTGCGCTGGTTCCGGAAGTCGTTCAATACCGGGCCGCTGTAGCGCAGCGTGTCGATCTCCACGCCGTAGTGCTGGATGGTGACGTATTCCACCTCCAGGAACTCCAGCGCCATGTCGGGCCGGGCCGGGATCATCAGCGGCCCTGCGCGGGTGATCCCGTGCTCCAGCATCTCCAGCGGGCTCAGCTGCAGGCCGGGGAACTCCGGCACCGTCAGGCCGCGATGCCTGCTGCGGTGATACAGCCCGGTCCACTCCCGGATGATCTGCTCCAGCTCATCGAGGAAGAAGAACGCCTCCTGCTCGGGCTTCTCGCCGCGGCTGTAAACATCCGGTCCCTTGTAACCGGGCAGGGCGGCCAGCAGCCCCTCGCCCAGCGTCCGGAACCAGCGCTCCACCGGCTTGTCCGTGGGCGTGTAGGGCCGGGCGGGCTGCAGCGAGATGCCGAACTTCTCGCACACGCTCTTGATGTGGTTCGACAGGTACACCTTGCCGTGATCGAACACGATGGTCTCCGCCGCCACCGCCGGCAGCAGCGGCCGGCCCCGCGCGTCCACCAGCTTGCCCGGGTCGACCAGCACCGCGGACGCCACGCCGCAGTACGGCAGTGCCCCGCCGCCTGGGTCCGCATGCGAGGGGGCGTGGACCGTCTCGAACAGCACCCCGGCGACGTCGACCGACTTCGTCGACACCGGGGTCAGCCGCAGCCCGGTAATCACCCGGGAGTACAGGTCCATCGCGACGCTGAGCTCGCCTTGCACCCAGCGGCAGGTCACCGGCTCCATCGCGAACACATCCAGCCGGTTGGTGTCCAGCACCACGTACTCGCCCGGCCGAGTCGCCCGAAGCCGGCCGTAGGCGCCCTGCGGACGGTTCGCGATCGACCTCTTCCCCTTCGTGCTGCCGGTGAACGCGTTCGTGCCGCGATCCAGCTCCCGCAGCAGCTCATAGCCCACCGTCCGCGACGGCACCGGCACCACGCCGGGACCGTGCTGCTGCGCCAACTGCTCCTCGATCTCGGTCAGCAGCAGGCCGCGGACCGGCCGGCTCCTGGTCACGTGCCGCGTGATCACCTGCCGGGCCGCGTCCAGCCAGCGGGGATCAGCCCGGTCCAGCACCGCCCGCGCCGGCCGCTCGGCCACCAGCCCGGCCGGGCCGTCCCGAGCCTGCACCACCCACCGGCGCACCGTGCTCACCCCGACCCCGAGCTCGGCTGCCTTCGCCTTGTACCGGGCCATCATCGGCACGCCCGGCGCGTACCGCGGCCGGGGCTCGCCGTCCAGCGCCAGCTCCGCGCAGCCGTGCTGATAGCCCGTCCTGACCTCCTGCACATGCCGGTAACGGGCCGTCAGCTCCTCATCCTCATCCGCGCCCAGGCCGCCGAGTGCCGCTGCCACCGCTGCCTGCGGCTCCGGTGCGCCGCGGCCAGGATCCGGGTACCCGGGTGCGACAGCAGCGCAACCAGGTCCACCTGCCGCCACGACGGCGCCCCCGCAGCGCCAGAGCGGCGCAGCATGACCCGGCTGCCTTCGATCTCAGCGATGGTGAACTGCTCACCGTCGAAGCTCACCGCCAGCCCCGCCCGCAGCGGCGTCACCCAGCCCGTCATGCCGACCTGCGCAGTACCGACTCACCGGACAGCGGCCGGGTCAGGTCCGTGACCAGCCTCCCGGCCCACAACAGCGCCAGCAGCGCGGGCCGCGCCTGATGCCGTGGCCCGCCAGCGGCGAGCCGCAGCTCGGCGTCCGCCAGCTGCTCGCCGTCCCGCACGCACGCCCACGCCCGCTCGATCTCCGCGGCAAGCACCACACCAGGACGCCGGTACCCGGCCAGGAACCGGATGTTCTCCAGCACCGTGCCATCTGCGCCAGACCACACCTCGTACTCCCAGCCGTGCCGCTCAGCCAGCACACCCGGCCAGGCCAGAGCCTCGGCGATCTTCGCATCTTGCAGCCGCACAGCCGGCTTGACATTCACCAGCCGGGCCGTCCCCGCCGCCGACACCAGCAAGAAGTCCGGCACATGACGCCGGACCTGGCCGCCCGCGCGGGCGGCCAGCAGGAACGGCTGCGCGTAGATCCCGCGCACCTGCGGATCAAAATCGGCTAATAACAGCCTGGCCAGCTCCAGGCGGCTCTCATACACCACGAACCCGCCCATCGTGGCCGACCCATACGACCCGGAGTAATGAGCCTGGCCGTGCAGTGAGCGCACCTGCCGCCACGGAACCGAATCGCCAAAATCCGCCAGCCGCAGCCGGTCCAGCGCGAACTCCCGCATCGACCCGTCGTCATACCGGACCGAGGCAACAGGACCGGACACCTTCACCCGGCCACCAGATTGTGCCAGCATGAATAGACAGTAGAGACAAGCCCGGCGCCATTGCTCACGAAATCCGGATTTTGCTCATCCGGTGCTCATGATCATCCGGAATTGCTCACTGATCCGCGGATCCTACAGCCGGCAGGCGATGCTCAACCCCCGGCACCGGCAGGTATCGGTAGTAACATGTCAACCGTGGATGAGCGCATGGTGACGCTGACTGCGACCCTCACGCCCGAAGAGGGTGGCTATGTGGCGCGGTGTGTGGAGGTGCCCGTCACGACCGAGGGCGAAACCATAGAAGAGGCCCTGGCCGCGCTCCGTGAGGCCGTGGAGCTGTGGCTGGAGGACCAGCCGCTGCCGCAGCATGGGCATCCGGTCGTCGCCCCGTTCGACATCACCGTCCCCGCCGCGTGACCCGCGTCCCCCGGCTGACCAGCAAGGAAATGTGCCGGTTACTGGAACGCGAGGGTTTTGCCGAGGTTTCCACCAGAGGCAGTCACCGGAAGTACCGCAACGCTGCCGGGGTCACCGTTGTCGTGCCGCTGGGCAAAAACCCGCTGCGTTTGGGCACGCAGACAGCCATTCTGGCTCAGGCTGGCATCAGCCTCTGACCAGCCGCCCGGCTCTCGGTACCGCTGTATACGCTTCATCCACCTTCCGGTAGCCCAGGCTCCATCTGGTTCCCCGGCGGCTCGTGGGAGAGGTTCGCGCAGGACAACCCGGCTGATTTCGCAGCCTTCCTGGACACCCAGTTCCCGCACGGGCGGCTCGGGCATCCCGAGGAGGTCGCCGACGTGGTTGCCTTCCTGCTGTCGGAACGGGCATCGTGGATCACAGGGGCCAACCAACATCGCTCATCCGGGGGAGGATCGCGTGACCGCCGACAGCCCCAGCCCCGCACCAAGCCGGAGCTTGGCGACCCGCATCGCCAGCTGGCCCTGCGGACGGCGCACCAAGTACCTGGTACTCGCGTTCTGGGTGGTGGTGATCGCCCTCACCGGGCCGCTGGCGGGCAAGCTGATGGGCGCCGAGAAGAACGACGCCTCTGCCTATCTGCCCGCAAGTGCGGAGTCCACCCAGGAGCTCAACCTGCAGTCCAGGTTCGTGGTCAAGAACCTGAACCCGGCGGTCGTCGTGTACACCCGGCCATCCGGGATCACACCCGCCGACCTGCGCAAGGCCGCGGCCGACGCCCGCCGTTTCGCGGCCCTCCCGGCCGTCCACGGCCGGGTCGCAGGTCCCATCCCGTCCGCCGACCACCAGGCCGTGCAGACGATCGTCGGTTCCAGCCTCGGCTTCAACGCCAACATCGGGGCATTCATCAGCAACCTGCAGACCACCGCGAGCCGCGGTGACCCGGGGCTCAGCGTGCACATCGCCGGGCCCGCCGCCAGCGCCGCCGACCAGGTCAAGATCTTCAAGGGCATCGACACCACCCTGCTCTACGCGACCCTGGCGGTGATCATCGTCCTGCTGCTGCTGACCTACCGCAGCCCGGTGCTCTGGCTACTGCCGATCATCTCCGCCGGGGTGTCACTCACCGCGGCCCAGGCGGTCATCTACCTGCTGACCAAGCACGGCCTGGTGGTGAACGGGCAGAGCGGCGGGATCCTGGTGGTGCTGGTACTGGGCGCGAGCACGGACTACGCGCTGCTGCTCATCGCCCGCTACCGCGAGGAGTTGCGCCGGCATGAGGACCGGCACGAAGCGATGGCGATCGCCCTGCACCGGGCCGGCCCGGCCATCATCGCCAGCGCCGTGACGGTCATCGCCGCCATGCTCTGCCTGCTGGTCGCCGACTCCGCCGACATCTCCGGCCTCGGCCCGGTGGCGGCGATCGGCATCGCAGTGGGCCTGCTCGCCATGATCACGCTGCTGCCAGCCCTGCTGGTGACCGTCGGCCGGTGGATCTTCTGGCCACAGCGGCCCCGGTATGGCTCGGACGAGCCGACCACCCGCGGCACGTGGGCCCGCATCGGCCGGGGCCTGGCGATCCGTCCCCGCGTCGTCTGGGTTGCCACTGCCGTGCTGCTGGCCTGCGCCTGGCTCGGCCTGGCTGGCTTCAAGATAGCCCCGCTCACCACCGCGCAGTCGTTCCGCGGGACGCCAGCCTCGGTCGCCGCCGAGCAGGTGGTCGCCCAGCATTTCCCCGGCGGCGAGGGCGTGCCGGTCGCCGTCATCGGCAACGCGGCGGCAGCTACCCAGCTGCGGGCCGCCCTGTCCGGCACGAGCGGCATCGCCGCCGTGACCCCGCCCGTGGTCAAGGACGGCCTGGTCTACCTCCAGGGCACGCTGGCCAGCAAGCCGGACAGCCAGGCCGCGTACGCCACCGTGGACCGGGTCAGGACGGCGGTCCATGCCGTGCCCGGCGCGAACGCCAAGGTCGGCGGCGGGACCGCGATCACCGCCGACGTGGAGCACTACGCGAACCGTGACCGGAACCTGATCATCCCGCTGGTGCTGGTGGTCGTCCTGATCATCTTGGGCCTGCTGCTGCGCTCGGTGGTGGCGGCGTTCCTGCTCATCGGCACCGTCGTGCTGTCCTTCGGCGCGGCGCTCGGCCTGTCGGCCCTGGCCTTCCGCTACCTGTTCGGGTTCGCGGGTGCCGATACGGCGATGCCGCTGTTCGCGTTCGTGTTCCTGGTCGCCCTGGGCATCGACTACAACATCTTCCTGATGACCAGGGTGCGCGAGGAGGCCAAGGGGTCGGGCACCAGGCTCGGTGCGATCACCGGCCTGGGCGCCACCGGCGGGGTCATCACCTCGGCCGGCCTGATACTCGCCGGCACGTTCGCCACGCTCGGCACCCTGCCACTGGTGATCCTCACCGAGATCGGCTTCACGGTGGCGATCGGCGTGCTCATCGACACCATCATCGTCCGGTCCGTGCTCGTCACCGCGCTCACCCTGGACGTGGGCAGGTGGATGTGGTGGCCCAGCCCGCTGGCCCGGCCCTCCACCCGGGAGGTCAGCGCCCAGGAAGCCGCCGTGACCGCGACCCGCTAGCTCACGGCAGCCGCCGGCCGGATTCGCACCGGCCGTGGGGTCAGCCTCCTGGGGAGATGCCGCACCAGTTGGGCTTGGAACCGGTCGCGGGCGCGAAGCTGAACACCATCCGCGGGCCGGTGTAGGAGGAGGCGTCCGAGGTCGGCTTCGGCGGCGCCACCACGTGCAGCGTCGCGGAGTCCTCGTAGTCGAAATGCGTGTGCCAGCCGTCCAGCGCGAACCCGGGGTAGGTGTAGCCGTCGGTCGCCGCGCCGTGGGTGCGCAGCACGGTCGACATCTCGTGCAGGATCCCGGCCTGGTGCCAGAGCTCGATCTGGGCCTGGTAGTCGGCGTTGGAGTGGAAGCAGGCCCGGGTGAGCAGGTGCCGCAGCGTGGCGTAGTCCGCCTGGACCGCGGCGGCGTAGATCTGCCGCACCATGGCCAGCACCACCGGGCTGACCGGCCGGCCGGTGTCGTCGACGGTGGCCGGTGCGGGCAGCGGCGCCGTCTTGCCAGCCGTGGCGGCCGGGCTGGATGCCGGGCTGGAGCTGGACGTTTGCCCCTGGCCCGACCCGGCGGCCGAGCAGCCGGCGAGCGTCATCGCCAGAGCCCAGGCCGCGAGCGAGCCGACTGACCGGTACCGCACAGCTGCCTCCGGAAAACGGCGGATAGTGGCAAAGCACCCTACCGGCAACCATTGCCATGCGGAACGAGGACATCCCCGCCAGGTTGTCCCGGCCCATCCGGGTCCGCCCGGAAAAAGGTGAACCGGACCCGGCCGTAGGTCCGCTCGCCGGACTGCCGCAGGTGGCGCAGGTCCAGCGGGCTGCTCTCGGCCGGGTCGTGCTGCGCGACCACGACCGCGCCGGGCGCCAGCCAGCCCGGGTGGCGGTCGAGCAGCGCGAGTGCCCGCGGCCACAGGCCGAGCCACTGCGGCGGGGCCACGAAAACGATCCCGGACGGGACCGGTGGCTGGCGCAGATAGGCGAACACGTCCGCGCGCACGACCTCGGCGCGTTCGGCCAGGTGGGTGAGCTCCAGGTTCTGCCGCAGGCCGGCCAGGGCACGCGCGTCGCGTTCCACGAACGTAGCATGCGGGCAGCCGCGGCTCAGCGCCTCGATGCCGACGCTGCCGGTGCCCGCGAACAGGTCCAGGAACCGCTGGCCGGCCAGGTCCGGCCCGAGGATGGCGAACAGGCTCTCCTTGGCCCGGTCGGTGATCGGCCGGGTGCCCGGCGAGCGGGGCGGAGTGAGGATCCTGCCCTTGGCGGTACCCGCGATCACCCTCACCCGGTCATCCTCTCGCGCTCCGGCCGGTGGCCGGGCTGGCCAGTGTCAGAGGTGCCGGTGTCAGAGCTGCCGGTGTCAGAGCTGCCCGGTGAAGAAGCCGTGCCGGGCGAGCGGCTCGACCAGCTGGGACTCCTCGTAGGCCAGATGCGACAGCAGGGTGTCGGTGAGGATGTCCACCGCCTGCTGGAGAGCCTCGAAGTCAGGGTTGCGCACGTGCTCCACCAGTGCCCGGTCCACGTCGTTGAGCACGCCGTGAATGATCTTGTGCTCGTCGGCGAGCCGGTCGATGACCGGCTCCAGGCCCGGCTCGCTCGCCCGCAGGTGCGGGAAGACCGCCTCGTCCTCGAGTGTGTGGTGCCCGGTCACGAACCGGCAGTATGAGGCGCAATAGGCGCCGAGAGCCCAGTCGTTCTGGCGCATGGTCATGTCGTTGATCGCGGACCGGGCGCCGCCAGCGTCGAGCGCACCCTCGCGGACCTGGCGGATGAGATCGCGGATCCGGTCGAGCTCGGTGCGCAGGTGGTCGTGCACCTCGATGAGATGCCCGCCGATGAGGCGCCCGCGGCGGGTGTAGGTGGCGCCTGGCGGCGGGGGCGGGCCGGCCGGGCGGGTCGCCTCGTCCCAGACCCGCACCTGGCTGAGCCGCTCGCCGGTGTCGGGAGTCGGGGTCAGCCCGAGACTGGCTCCGTCGTCCGCCACGTGGCCCTCCATAC
>DATKRG010000332.1:0-1685 GCA_035532275.1 Streptosporangiaceae bacterium
TCAGGTGCTCCCCCAAGGAACGTACGATCGCCATCGGGCCGCCATGACGGACAGGAGGCGTCCCGATCATGTCCCGCCGAGCATGAAGAACACATCGCGATGGCTGTCGACGGTCCCGGTCCTTACCGAACGTTCCATGGAGAGGCTGTCGCACAAACCCTCCCCGACGCCGCTCGTGCAGCTACGATTCCCTCGACGGCAACTCGCACGAGGGCGACGGCGTGGGGTACAACTTCCGACCGATCGAGCGGGATCAGCAGTACCTGATGCCGGTCTCACTGCGCGACTGGCTGCCCCCGGACGAACTCGCCTGGTTCGTCCTCGACGCGGTCGGCGAGATGGAGCTCGGCCCGATCTACGCCCGCTACCGGGCCGACGGGTGGGGCGCCCCGGCATTCGACCCGGCGATGATGACCGCGCTCCTCCTCTACGCGTACGCGACCGGCGAACGCTCGTCGCGCCGGATCGAGGCGCGCTGCCGGCGCGACATCGCGTATCGGGTGATCACCGCCAACCAGACCCCCGACCACGCCACGATCGCCCGCTTCCGGGCCGACCACGAGGGGGCCCTCGGCGAGCTGTTCGGCGCGGTCCTCCGGCTGTGCGCCGCCGCCGGCCTGGGCAGGCTCGGGCTCGTCGCGATCGACGGCACGAAGCTCGCCGCCGACGCGTCGCCCGACGCGAACCGCGGGGCGGCCGCGCTCGACGAAGAGATCGCCCGGATCCTCGCCGAGGCGGCGGCGGTCGATGCCGCCGAGGACGAGCGATACGGGGAGGCGCGCGGCGACGAGCTGCCGAGCGAGCTCGCCGACCGGCGCAGCCGCCTGGCCCGCCTCCGGGAGGCCCGCCGCCAGCTCGCCCTGGCGGACGCCGAGCGAGCGCGCCGGGTCGAGGACCAGCGCACCACGCAGGCCGGGCGCAAGGCTCGCCACGAGTACGCGGGCCGGACGGTGAAGCCCGACGCCGAACACCGCGGGCGCTGGGCGGAGCGCAACACGACCGACCCCGACAGCCGGATGATGGTGGGCGGCGGGGGTTGGGTCCAGGGCTACAACGCCCAGGCTGCCGTCGCCGAGGACGGGTTGATCCTGGCGGCCGAGCTGTCCCAGGCCCCGGGCGACAGCGGCGAGCTCGTGCCGCTGGTCGAGGCGACCAAGGCCAACCTGCGGGCGGCCGGTGCCATGGGGCGGATCGGGACCCTGCTCGCCGACACCGGCTACTGGAGCCAGGCGAACTTCGAGGCCGTCGAGACGATCGGCCGGACCCGGCTGCTGATCCCGCCGAGGCGCGGTCCCCGGCCGGGTTCGCTCCATCCACCCAAGCCCGCTGCCGAGTTGATGCGCAGCCGGCTCGCTCGAGCACCCGACCGGGCCCGCTACGATCGGCGGAGCGCGATCGTCGAGCCGGTCTTCGGCCAGATCAAGGAGAACCGGGGGATCCGCCGCTTCCGGCGGCGCGGCCTGCCGGCCTGCACGAGTGAGTGGCGGCTCATCTGTGCGACCCACAACCTGCTCAAGCTGTGGCGCAGCGGCCATCGCCACGGTCCCACGCCACCGCCGCCCCGGACCCGCCGCCGGATCCTTCGCGAACGAGGTTCATCCGGCCACCCGGGCTGACACGCCCGGGCCCGACCCCGCCCGGATGCCCCCGCCGCACCCGCGTGCGCGCTTTGCGCGACAGCCTCC
>DATKRG010000333.1:0-43827 GCA_035532275.1 Streptosporangiaceae bacterium
CCCGTGCCCGTTCCTTCGCTAGCGGACCGTCTCCTCGATCCGGTCCAGGGCCAGGTCGAGGTCGGCTTCGCTGATGATCAGCGGCGGCGCCAGCCGGATGGTGGTGCCGTGGGTGTCCTTGGTGAGGACACCGCGGGTGGCCAGCCGCTCGCATACCTCCCGGCCGCCCAGCGTGGTGAACTCCACGCCCGCCCACAGGCCCCGGCCCCGCACCTCGCGCACGGTGGCGGCGGGCAGCGCGGACAGCCGGTCGTGCATGTGCGTGCCCAGCTTGGCGGAACGCTCCTGGTGCTCGCCGGTCGCGAGCATCGCGATCACCTCCCGGCCGACGGCGCAGGCGAGCGGGTTGCCGCCGAACGTGGATCCGTGCTGGCCCGGCTGGAACACGCCGAGCACGTCGCGCGATGAGAGCACCGCCGACACCGGCACGATGCCGCCGCCGAGCGCCTTGCCGAGCAGGTACATATCGGGCACCACGGTCTCGTGCTCGCAGGCGAACGTGGTCCCGGTGCGGCCGAGCCCGGACTGGATCTCGTCGGCGATCATCAGCGCGCCGTGCGCCGTGCACAGCTCCCGTACCGCGGCCAGGTAGCCGGGCGGCGGCACGACCACGCCGGCCTCGCCCTGGATCGGCTCGATGAGGACACCGACCACCCGGGAGTCCATGGCCGCGGCGAGCGCCGCCTCGTCCCCGTAGGGCACGACCCGGAAGCCGGGCGTGTAGGGGCCGTAGGAGCCGCGCGCATCGGGGTCGGTGGAGAAGCTCACGATGGTGGTGGTGCGGCCGTGGAAGTTGCCCTCGAACGCGACGATGACCGCCTCGTCGGCGGGGACCCCCTTGACCTCGTAGCCCCACTTGCGGGCGGTCTTGATCGCCGTCTCCACCGCCTCGGCGCCGGTGTTCATCGGCAGCACCATCTCCATGCCGGCCAGCGCCGCCAGTTCGGCGCAGAACGGGCCGAACTGGTCATGGTCGAACGCCCGGCTGACCAGCGTCACCCGTTCCAGCTGCCGCTGGGCGGCGGCGACCAGCCGCGGGTGGCGGTGGCCGAAGTTGATCGCCGAATACGCGGCGAGCAGGTCCAGGTACCGGCGTCCCTCGACGTCGGTCACCCAGGCGCCCTCGGCGTGGGCTATGACGACCGGCAGCGGATCGTAGTTGTGCGCGCTGTGCGCGTCCGACAGGGCGCGCAGTTCGCTCTGCTTGGACATAGCCGTTCCCCCTTTCACGGCCTCAGCTCCAGTGTGCAGCACTTGGGGCCGCCGCCTGCCTTGCGGAACTCGGACATATCCACCGGCACCGGCTCAAATCCCCGGGCCGCGAGCTGGGCGGCCAGGCCGTGCGCCTGGGCCGGGAGGACGACGTGGTGGCCGTCGCTGACCGCGTTCAGGCCCAGCACCTCGGCGTCCTCGTCCTTGGCCTCGACCAGTTCGGTGAAGTGCGAGGCGAGCACCGCCCGCGCCGCGTCGTCGAACGCGGCCGGGTAGTAGGCGGCGGCGCCGGGAGCCAGCACGCACAGGGCGGTGTCCAGGTGGTAGTAGCGCGGGTCGGTCAGCCGCACGCTGATCACCGGCAGCCCGAAAACCCTTTCCAGATCCCGCTGAACGAGAACGTCGGTGCGGAACCCGTGCCCGGCCAGCAGCGCGCTGCCAGTGAACAGAATGTCGCCCTCACCCTCGTTGACCAGCCGTGACTCGTGCACGGCCTGGTAGCCGCTACGCCGGAACCAGTCCAGGTAGGCCGGTCCCTCGCCGGCCCGCTCGGGGTGGCGGAAGCGGGCTCCGAGCACCGCCCCGCCGACCACGGTGGCGCCGTTCGCGGCGAACACCATGTCCGGCAGCCCGGGCACCGGGTCGATCAGCCGCACCTGGTGGCCGAGGGCGAGATAGGTGTCCCGCAGCGCCTGCCACTGGCGCATCGCCAGCCCGGGATCCACCGGGTCGCCGGTGGTCATCCACGGGTTGATGGCGTAGGTGACCGTGAAGTGCTCTGGCGGGCACATCAGGTATGTCCTGGCCGGCATCCGCCCTCCTGTCCGCTCCTGAAGTGACCCCCAACCCAGCGTAGGTGGGAGCCCGGGCAGGACATATCCGTGCATCCTGCGTTCAGCAGCGGTTTTGTTGCGCATTTGTACTACACAGCGGCGAATCGTTGCGCGCATGCGGCCGGTGACCTTCGCCCCCGGGGCCTGCGCTGGGTGGGGCGGGCTGGCGGTGGCTGGCTCAGGCCAGGGCGGCGAGGCGGCCCGCGGCGGCGTCGATGCGCTCGTCGGTGGCGGTGAGGGCGGCCCGGACGTGCTGCCGCCCGGCCGGGCCGTAGAACTCACCGGGGGCGACCAGGATGCCGGCCTCCGCCAGTGCCTGGACACTGCCCCAGCAGTCCAGGCCGGCCTTGCGCACCCACAGGTACAGCCCGGCCTCGGAGTGATCTGTCACCCACCCGGCGGCGGCCAGGGCCGCCCTGAGCAGGGTCCGCCGGGCGGCGTAACGCCCCCGCTGCTGCGCCGCGTGGGTGTCGTCGTCCAGTGCGGCGGCCATCGCCGCCTGCACCGGGCCTGGCACCATCATCCCCGCGTGCCGCCGGATCTCCAGCAGGTCCGCGATGAGCGCCGGGTCGCCGGTGACGAAGCCGGCCCGGTAGCCGGCCAGGTTCGAGCGCTTGGACAGCGAGTGCACCGCGAGCACCCCGGCCGCCGACCCGCCGCACACGTCGGGGTGCAGGACCGACACAGGCTGGGCGTCCCAGCCCAGGCCCAGATAGCACTCGTCGGCCGCGATCACGGCGCCGCGCTCGCGCGCCCAGTCGACCATCTTGCGCAGGTGCTCGGCTGGCAGCACCCGCCCGGTCGGGTTGGCGGGGGAGTTCACCCAGACCAGGGCGACCCGCTGCGGGCCGAGGGCGGCCAGCCCGTCGGCCGCCACCGCCTGCGCTCCGGCCAGCCGGGCGCCGATGTCGTAGGTCGGGTAGGCCAGCTCGGGGTGGACCACGGTGTCGCCGGGGCCGCAGCCCAGCAGCGAAGGCAGGGCGGCGATGAGCTCCTTGCTGCCGATCACCGGCAAGATCGCGGCCGGGTCGGCGCTGACCCCGTGCCGCCGCGCCAGCCAGCCGGCCGCCGCCTCCCGCAGCCGCGGTGTCCCCTGCGTGACCGGGTAGCCGGGCGCGTCCGCCGCGTCCGCCAGCGCGGCGCGCACCACCGGCGGGACCGGGTCAACCGGCGTGCCGACCGACAGGTCGACGATCCCGCCCGGGTGCGCCCTCGCCTTCTCCCGGTAG
Source organism: Streptosporangiaceae bacterium (assembly GCA_035532275.1). GTDB lineage: Bacteria > Actinomycetota > Actinomycetes > Streptosporangiales > Streptosporangiaceae > UBA9676. The sequence goes on from DATKRG010000333.1 coordinate 3,275, forward strand.
GGGGCCAGCAGGTCCCATGGGAAGCGCGGCAGCCGGGCGGCGAGAGTCAGCTGCCTTCTCCCTGCGGCGGCACGGCCGCCACGATCGGGTGATCCTTGCCGATCTTCCCGACCTTGGACGCACCGCCGGGGGAGCCCAGGTCCGCGAAGAACTCGACGTTCGCCTTGTAGAAGTCCTTCCACTGGTCGGGAACGTCGTCCTCGTAGAAGATCGCTTCCACCGGGCAGACCGGCTCGCAGGCACCGCAGTCCACGCACTCGTCCGGGTGGATGTAAAGCATGCGCTCGCCCTCGTAGATGCAGTCGACGGGGCATTCCTCGATGCATGACCTGTCGAGTATGTCGACGCAGGGCTGGGCGATGATGTAGGTCACGTCCGAACTCCTCTTCCGGCACCGTCCCGCTGCACCGGTTCCAGTATCGCGGTTTCTCCCGGCCAGTATTGCGCGCCCGCGAAGATGACTGCGCCGTCGGTCCACGGGCCGGGCGGCAGGTTATCAGCTTGCCAGCACCTGGCCGGGGTGCGCCGGGCTCTTGTCCCGTGTCCATCCCCGGCCGCCCGAGGCCGCCCGCCACACCAGGCCGTCGTAGCGTATGTCGTGGATTCCGTACGACGAAGCGTGCGTCACCAGCCAGGTGGCCACCGCCCAGCCCAGCGCCGCGCGCGGGGCGCGCACCACCATGGTCGGCGCGTCGCCGGGCGTGGCGGTCCGGTGTGAGCCGACCGGGCCGAAGGTCTCCGCCAGCGCCCGCCGGGCCGCGGTCAGGTTGGCCGCGGGCGGGTCGCTCCCGGACGGCCAGCACCACACCGCGTGCGCGCTGTGCCCGGTGAAGGCGGTCGCGAGCGCCGTGGCCTCGGGCTCATATTGCACGTAGGCGTAGCCGTCGGCGCTGTGCTGCACCGCCTGCGCCGCCCGGTACACGGGCTTGCGCTGGTAGTCGGGGACCTTGGCGAGCGCCTGGAAGAACTTGGTGCTCGCGTAGACCGGGTTCTTCAGATCCCGGGCCGGGCCCCAGCCCTCCGACGGGCGCTGCTGGAAGACCCCCACCGAGTCGCGGTCGCCGTAGCTCAGGTTGTGCATCTTCGACTCCTGCATGGCGGCCGCGTAGGCGATGACGACGGCGCGGGCCGGCATGGCCTGCTGGTGGGCCACGCCCGCGATGGTCGCCGCGATCGCTGCCTGCTCGGAGTCCAGCGATATCGCCGCCGCGCCGGTCCCGGCCTGGCAGCCGCTCCCCGCCACGAACGGCCCGCTCTTCTTGGCCGCCATGTAGGCGATCACCGCCGCGGCGGCCAGGAGCAGGGCGATGCCCGGCGTCAGGCCACGTCTTTTCGGCGGTTTGGTCGGCACAGCACTAGACCGTACCCGGCCAGCTGCCCTGTTCAGGGTATGTCCGGCCAGTCCCGGCCTGGTGAGCCGCTGGCAGGCACGGCCAGCCCTGCGCCGGCCACTAGCATCGGCGGTATGAGTCATTCCCCGGCCGCGCAGGCCGCTGCCGCCGCACCTGGCTCCCCCCTGGATGAGCGGATCGACCGGCTCTGGGACCGGCGCGGCGACCTCGGGCCGGACGACGGCGATGCGCGCGCCATCGTGACAGCGGCGGTCGACGCGCTGGACGCGGGGCAGGCGAGGGTGGCCTGGCCGGACCCGGCGACGGGCGGCGTCAGCGTGGACGAGCGGGCCAAGCGCGCGATCCTGCTGGCGTTCCGGCTGCTGCCGATGGAGCCGTCGGGCGCGGGCGATTTCCGCTACCACGACCGGGTGCCGCTGAAGACCCGCCTGGACGGGGTGCGGGTGGTGCCGGGCGCGATCGCCCGCTGGGGCGCCTATATCGCGCCCGGCTGCGTGCTCATGCCCTCGTTCGTCAACATCGGCGCCTACGTGGACGCGGGCACCATGGTGGACACCTGGGCCACGGTCGGGTCCTGCGCCCAGATCGGCAGGAACGTCCACCTGGCCGGCGGGGTCGGTATCGGCGGGGTGCTCGAGCCGCCGAACGCGGTCCCGGTGGTGATCGAGGACGACGCGTTCATCAGCTCACGGTGCATGGTCGTGGAAGGCGCCCGGGTGCGCACCGGCGCCGTGCTCGGCGCGGGCACGATCTTGACCCGCAGCTCCCATGTGATCGACGTGGAGACCGGCGAGGAGCTGCCCCGGGGCGAGGCGCCGGCCTGGTCGGTCTGCGTCGGCGGCACCCGGGCGCGCACGTTCGCCGGCGGCGAGTTCGGCATGCCGTGCGTGCTGGTGCTGAAGCGGCTGCCCGAGGGCAGCAGGCATGACAAGGCGGAGCTGAACGACATCCTGCGCGACCACGGGATGAACGGCTAACAGCCCTGGGTGGCTGGCCGATGGCAATCTTTCGCCAGCGGCTGCTGTCTGCCCATGGCTGCCCCGGGGCGTTCTGCCAGGCCGGTGGCCTGGGTTACCGTGGCAGGATCATGAACGCACAACCCGAGTCGCGCCGCCGCATCCGCCGTCAGGGTCCGGCCATGCTCCGCGGCAAGGCGATTCCCATAACGACAACAGATCAGCGGCTGCTGGACCGGCGTGGTCCGAGCGACTGGGTGCATACCGATCCGTGGCGGGTGCTGCGGATCCAGGCGGAGTTCGTGGAGGGCTTCGGCCTGCTGGCCGAACTCGGCCTGGCGGTCTCGGTCTTCGGCTCATCGCGGGCGGCGCCCGGCACCCGGCAGTACGAGCTGGCCGAGCGCATCTCGGCCGGGCTGGCCGGGGCGGGCTACGCGGTGATCACCGGCGGCGGGCCCGGCATCATGGAAGCCGCCAACAAGGGCGCGGCCAGCGCCAACGGGGCGTCGGTGGGCCTGGGCATCGAGCTCCCACTGGAGCAGGGCCTCAACGACCACGTCGAGATCGGCATCGAGTTCCGCTACTTCTTCGTCCGCAAGACCATGTTCGTCAAGTACTCGCAGGCGTTCGTGGTGCTGCCCGGCGGGTTCGGCACCCTGGATGAGCTGTTCGAGGCGCTGACGCTGGTCCAGACCGGCAAGATCACCAGGTTCCCGATCGTGCTGGTCGACAGCTCCTACTGGTCGGGCCTGCTGTCCTGGATCCGGGACACGGTGGTGGGCCAGGGCAAGGTCTCCGCACCGGACCTGCACCTGCTGAGCGTCGCTGACGATCCGGACGAGGTGGTCCGGATCATCCGGGCGGCGCACAGCAACGGTGGCGCGTTCAGCCCGCCGGCGCCCACGCCGCCGGCCGCGGACGGAGGCTGACCGGGCCGCTCACGCCAGCCCGCGGACGGTGCGGGCGGGCGGCCGCCCGCCCGCGATGGACTCCGTCATGTCGATCGCCTGCCGCACGGCGGCGGTGTGCCGGGAGCGGATGAGCGGCGCGCCCAGCCAGGTGCAGATGGCGGCGGTGGCGATCACCGCGCCAGCCAGGTCCCGGCTGCCCGTGCCTATGCCCGTGCCTATGCCCGCGCCCGCGCCCCGCCCGGCCTGGCCGGCCGCCTGCACCGCCAGCCGGTCCACGTCCACCGGCTCGCCCGCGGGCTGGCCGTCCCAGAGGACGGCGCCGGGCAGGCTGGCGCGGATCGCGGCCAGTCCTCCCGCCGTGGCGCCCCGGGCGTCGACCAGGTCGGCGCCCTCGGCCCGGGCGCGCGCCGCCTGCTGCGGGTCGGCCGCCACGCCCAGCAGCAGTGTCCGGGCGGGCTGGCTGGGGTGCTCAGGGTGCCGTGCCACCCTCCGAGCATGGCACGATTCGTAGTGTGCCAGTACTGCTGTTGATCGCGGCCCTCGCCATCTTGGGCGGGGTGGTGTTGGCCGCCCGGGGGCGGGCGGGTGAGATGGTCGCCTTTGCCGGTGATGCCCCGCCGCTCGACCTTGGCGAGGTGACGGCCACCGATATCGTCCTGCTGCGGCCACCGATGTCGCTGTGGGGCTACAACGCGCAGGCCACCGAGGAGGCGCTGCGGGTGATCGCGCGCTCGGTGACCGAGCGCGACGTGCAGATCGTGGCGCTGCGCCGGGACGTGGCGGAGCTGCGGGCGGGCGGGGAACGGCCCGCCATCGTCCCCGGGCTGCGCGATGGCGCGGACCGGCCGGCGTCCGCACCGGGGCAGCGCGACAGCGCGGACCGGACGGCCGCCGCCCCCGCCGAGCCTGCCGCCCGCGCCGAGCCTGCCGCCTCCGCCGCACCTGCCGCCCGCGCCGAGCCTGGCAGCGGCCCGGCGACCTGGCCCCGGCTGCGCGGGCCCGGTCCCGGTGGCTGAGGCCGGAGCGGGTCCGGCACCGGGACCTGACGGGCTCGCGCGCTGCCCGTGGTCGCTGGGCACCGCCGACTACCTCGCCTACCACGACCAGGAGTGGGGCCGCCCGGTCCGCGACGACAAGGGGATCTTCGAACGGCTGTCGCTGGAGGCGTTCCAGTCGGGGCTGTCCTGGCTCACCATCTTGCGCAAGCGGGAGAACTTCCGGGCCGCGTTCGCCGGGTTCGACCCGCGGGCGGTGGCCGCGTTCGGGGCCGCCGATACCGGGCGGCTGCTGGCCGATGCCGGCATCGTGCGCAACCGCGCCAAGATCGAGGCGGTGATCGGCAACGCGCGGGCCGCGCTGGCGGTCCCCGGCGGGCTGGCGGCCCTGCTATGGCGCTACGCGGACAGCGCCGCCCCGGCACCGGTCACCACGGCCGATATCCCCGCGTCCACCACCGCGTCGAAGGCGTGCGCGCGGGAGCTGCGGCAGCACGGGTTCACCTTCACCGGCCCGGTTACCGTTTATGCCGCGCTGCAGGCATGCGGGGTGATAGATGACCATCTGTCCGGCTGCTTCCGCCGCGGGGCGTACTCATGAATTCGCCCGTCGGGGATTCCCCGTCCCTGGTTCGCGATTCACACGCTGCGTGCGAGACTGTAGGCGGACGTTTGAACGGAGGCGAGATGGCGCGTGCCAGGCAGGCGGTGACCACCGATCCGCCGGTGCCGCCTGGTGTGGATCCGGCCACGCCGAGCCCGGCCCGCCTGTACGACTACTACCTGGGCGGGACGGTCAACTACGCCTCCGACCGGAAGGTCGCCGAGCGCCTGCGCGAGTTAATCCCCGAACTGGCGGACACCGCGTGGGCGAACCGCGCGTTCCATCAGCGGGCGGCCCGCTGGATGGCGGCCGAGCGGGGGGTCCGCCAGTTCATCGACGTCGGCTCCGGGCTGCCGACCCAGGGCAACACCCACGAGATCGTGCTGCCGGCGGCGCCGGGCGCGCGCGTTGTCTATGTAGACAATGACCCGATCGTGCTCGCCTATGCCGGGGGGTTCCTGGCCGGTGCCGGGGCGACCACAATGATCCAGGCCGACCTGCGGGACCCGGACAGCGTCCTGGGGCATCGGAGCCTGCGGGCTTTGATCGATCTCACCGAACCGGTGGGGCTGCTGATGACGGCGGTCCTGCACTTCGTCGCTGACCATGAGGATCCGTGGCTGACCGTGCGCCGGTACGCCGGCGCGCTGGCCTCCGGCAGCTATGTGGCCATCTCGCAGGTCACCGGGGACAGTAAGCCGCCGCTGGCACTGGCGGTGTGCCGAGACATCTACGCCAGGTCTTCCCAGGAGATCTACCCGCGGACCAGGGCGGATGTCGCCCGGTTCTTCGACGGGACGGAGCTGGTGCCGCCCTGGCCCGGTGCCCCACCGGCTGTCGTGCATGTGGGTGAGTGGGGGGCCGACGACCCGGCGCTGGCCGACAGCGACGGGTCCCGGTGGATGTACTGCGGGGTGGCCCGGGTGACCGACGGTGGTGCCGAACGGCGCGCCGATGGAACGGAGGAGCCGACGTGACCGATGAGCTGCAGATCCCCGCCGGGGTGGATCCTGGCGTGCCCGCGCCTGCCCGGATGTATGACTACTTCCTCGGCGGGCGGAACAACTTCCCCGCCGACCGTGACGCCGCCGAGCGGGTGCGAGACGTGATCCCGGAGGTCATCGACGCGGCGTGGGCGAACCGCGGCTTTCATCAGCGGGCGGCCCGCTGGCTGGCGGAGCAGGGGATCGGGCAGTTCATCGACATCGGGTCGGGCCTGCCCACGGTGGGGAACACGCACGACGTCGTGCAGAAGGTGCTCCCGTCTGCCCGGGTGGTGTACGTCGACAACGACCCGCTGGTCCTGGCGTACTCGGCTGACCTGCTGAAAGGCAATCCGCTCACCACGGTGGTGCTCGCGGACCTGCGGGACCCGGACGGCGTGCTCGGCCATCCCGAACTGCGGGCACTGATCGACTTCGCCGAGCCGGTCGGCCTGATGATGACGGCGGTGGTGCATTTCGTGGCACCGCCCCTGGATCCATGGGGGCTGGTCGCCACCTACACCCGGGCGCTGGCGCCAGGCAGCTACCTGGCGCTGTCCCAGGTGACTGATGAGAAGACGCCGCCCGCCTCGGTCCGGACGGCGGAGGAGATGTACTCCAGGGCCAGCGAGAACCTCTACTTCCGGTCCAGGGCCGATGTGGAGCGGTTCTTCGCCGGGCTGGAGATGGTCTCCCCCTCCCCTCACACCCCGGCGGCTGTCGTGCATGTGGGTGAGTGGGGGGCCGAGGACCCGGCGCTGGCCGACAGCGACGGATCCCGGTGGCTGTACTGCGGCGTGGGCCGCCGGCCATGAGCGCGCCGGAGGAAGCTGTGACCGCCAAGCCGACCGTCGAGAGCCTGGGCATCGATGCCACGGCGCTGTCCTGGCAGCGCTCCGGTGGGGGGGACGGCGCCATCGAGATCGCGTTCACGCGCGGGCCGTCGGGTGCGGACGGGCAGCGGAGCCCGGGCGGCCCGGCTGAGTGGGTGCTGATGCGGGTGGCCGGTGACCCCGCGGAAAGGGTCTTGGTGTACGACCGCCATGAGTGGGAGTGCTTCCTCGACGGTGTCCGGAAGGGCGAGTTCGACGACGCGCTGGGCTAGCCCTCTGTCCGGTGGATCCCCCGCCCGGCCAGGAGTGCTGGCACAGGGGCACTGTCCGTTTTTCCGGGTTTCTGGCTGGAATGGCGATTTCGGTGCTCGGTCTCCCGGGGGCAGCTGTGACAGACGTGAAAGCAGAGTGGAGTGAGTGGCGTTGGCAGGGAGCATAAAATCTGTGATTCACAACTTAGGTAGGGCTATACTGTCGACCACGTCCTGTCAAGGAGGCGACTCAGAATGACCGATGACGCCTACGGTGCGACCGTGGCTAAGCGTCGGCTTTCCCGGCGTCTTCTTCAGCTGCGCGTCAAGAGTGGGTACACCGCGAATCACGTCTGTGACATGCTCAACTGGGGACGGGGCAAAGTAGGCCGATTTGAGGCCAATCAGTGGAAACGCCCCGAGATGAGCGATATCCGGGATCTGCTCCGCATCTACGACGTTGACGACGCCGAGCGCGGGCAGCTTGAGGAGCTGGCTATCGAGGCCCGGGCCAGGCCCTGGTGGCGTGACTACTCCGACATTTTCGAGAATGAGTTCCCCGGCTTCGAGAACGACGCGATGCGGATCCGGGTATTCATGCCGCTGGTCCTGCCCGGACTGCTGCAGACGCAGGATTACGCGGAGGCGTTCATGCGGATCGGTCCCCGGCCTCCGGCGTGGCGGCGCAAGGCACTGGACACCCGGCTGCGGCGGCAGGAGATCCTGAGCCGCACCGACGGCACCGCGCCGACGCTGACCGCCGTGATCACCGAGGCCTCCCTGCGTTACCAGTGGGGCTCACGGGCGGACCGGCGCGACCTGATCGAACACCTTGCCGACATCAGCAGGCAGCCCAGCATCGACCTGCGCATCCAGCGGTTCACCGATGGGCCGCCCCGCGGGCTCATGTCGGCGATCAACATCTTCGACTTCCCCGCCGGTGAGCCGAGCATCGCCTACACCGAAACCGACACCGCGATCCAGGAGGTGAACGAGCCAGAACAGGTGAGCATGTACATCCAATCGTACGAACGGGCGGTCGATGGTGCGCTGGAGCCAGCCGACACCACGACCTATCTCAGACAACTCGCTGATCAACTGGAGTGATCCATGACTGACCTGTCTCAAGCCGACTGGCGGAAAGCCCGCCGGAGCCAGTACAACGGTGGCTGCGTGGAAGTTGCCGCCAACCTTCCCGGCGTCATTGCCGTCCGGGACAGCAAGCGCCCCGAGGGCGGTGCTCATGTCGTTGGCCGGGCCGCGTTCGCCGCTTTCCTGGCGGACGCGCGATCGGGCCGTTACGATCTCGCCGCTGTCACCGGGGAACGCTGATCCTCGGAGCGCGACAGGAAGAATCCCCCGGGCTGCCACCCGGGGGATTCTTTCTATGCTGCGCCTGTCTCAAGGCACGGCGGAGTGCGAAAAACCGCCGCTTCTGTGACTGTACACGCAACCAAGATTGCACGCACTAGGCAGGTTAGCGGAAAGTAATCGCGGGATGTCATTGCGAAAGGGGCCCAACAACTCGTAATCTGTGTTTCACAGATCTACGATCACGAAGGCTGAGGAGCATGTTACCGTCGCCCGTCGTAGCTACACCGCCACTTGCTGTGACACCTCCGGCCGTTCCGGAAGCTGCGGGCCGATGGAGGGGAGGGCCCGCCGCCGGCACAGGTGCGGGGGTATGGCGGGGGCCGCCGGATTCGCTCATCGCCGGCCCGGAGGCGCTCGCAGCCGGCGGCTGCTGCGCCTGGCCTCTCCCCCTCGACGCCAGCTGCGCGCGTACAGGCAGGCAGGTCTTCCGGGAGGCGGCGGCCGGGCTCGGGCTCCCGGACGACCAGATCTATGACGGCGTGACCATGACCAGCGAACTGGCCGCCAACACGCTGCACGCCCAGCAGAACGTCCAGTTCGAGGGGGCGGCGCGGCTGCCGGTGGCGGGCGGCCCGGAGCTGTGGCTCTACCTGCGCCGTATCAGCGGCCGGTGGGAGCTGGTCTGCAAGGTGTTCGACTCGCTTGCTGGCTGGAAGGACGGATCCCTGCCCCAGCCCGGCGGCGCCGGCTTCCAGGCGGTGGGCGGCCGGGGCCTGCAGGTCGTCGCCGGGCTCTGCGGCGGGCGGTGGGGCCATCACCTGAGCCGGTCCCGGCTCGGCGGCTGGAAGGTCCCGGGCAAAGTGGTGTGGTTCGCGCAGCCGGTGCCGGCCGGGTGCGTCCCGGCCCGCCTGCAGCGCGCCCACCTCCGGCCCTGCCAGGCCGCCCGGAGGCTGGAAGCGATGCTGGTCGATCGCGGGCTGGGCGGGAGCCTGCTGTGCGCTGACGAGACGGCGGCAGGCATATCGGTGCTCTCGGTCCGGCGCGGGCTGACCGTGTGGTGCCGGGCGGACCGGGTGTCGTGGCGGACCCGCGCCGGAACCTATGAGCAGCGGGTGCTCACCGACCTTCAGGACGCGGTCGAGCAGATCGTGTGCCTGTGCGAGGAACTGGACAGTGGCCGGGCCGGCGGCTACTCCGGCCAGGACCGCGTCCGCTAGGGCCGGTCAGCGGCCCTCGAAGCGGGGCTGCTCCTGCGCGGACCGCCGGCGGGCGTGATGGTGGTCACCGGGCCGCCGACCTCCCAGCGCAGGGTGTCCGGGTCCCCACTGATTTCCGAGTGCCCGGTGTCAGCCACGATGATCCTTCAGGTCGCGGGCCTGGGTGGTGCCGGCATATCCGCCTGCAGGCAACAGTCCACGAAACGGGCCGCGGCCGGCAAGAGCCGGGCCGACTCGGCGTGGAAGAGCCGCGCGGCCTCATCCCCGGGCCAGGGGGCTGGAAGCAGCGAGGCGGGCAGCCCGGGATCGGTGAACAGGAATTTGCGCCACTCGTGGACCAGGATGCTCCGCCGGGCGAAAACCATCTCGTCGGTCGCGTCCGGCCCGACCGCCGCGACCAGGCCGGCGGCCATGGCCAGCCAGCGCCGGTAGGCCAGGGCGAGCCCGTCGAGGTCCCACGCCCGCCGCAGCAGCGCGCGCGGGTCACCCTCGAACGTGGCCTGGAAGCGCTCGGCGCGCAGCCGTTCGGCTTCCAGCAGCCCCGCCAGCTCGACCGACGCCCGGGGGCTGATCCACGTCGTCTCGCCCAGCGGCGCGTACCCCAGGTAGTGCAGCGCGGCCCTGACCCGCTCCCGGCGGGCACGCTCGGGCACCCGGTCCACGACCAGGACGTGCCAATGGCCCTCCCACTGCTGGTCACCGTGGTGGTAGATGCGTTCGGCCGCCTCGTCCAGCCGGCTGGTGGCGCGTGGCGTGAGCGCGTAGCCGGGCCCGCCGGCCAGCCGGACCGGGGCCAGCCATCCCTGCCGGACCATCCGGGAGACGGCGGTCCTGACCGCGGGCGCGGTGATCCCCAGCGGGGCGAGCAGCCGGACCAGCGAGGCGACGGGCGCCTGCGCGCCACGGGCGCGCAAATGATCCCCATAGAGGTCGAACAGAGCCGATCGGGCGTTCACGGTTCCAAGTCTGTCCTGCCGCGCCAGCACGTGGCCGCACCCTGGGGCCGCCAGGGGGGCCGCGGCCGGGCCAGGCACCTCACCGTGGAAGGGCCTCTCGCCAGGCCGGGGTCCTGATCATTACCATCCGGCGCCCGAACCCTGGATAATAGATCTACTGATCGACACGGCTGCAAATCGGCCGTACTCGCCGCAGCCGCCGGTGAGCCCGGTGGCGGGTCTCGCTGAGGCCTCATGCGGACCCGGGCAGGAAGGGGATGCAGGATGGCGGCGATGAAGCCGCGGACGGGTGATGGCCCGCTCGAGGTCACGAAGGAAGGCCGCGGCATCGTGATGCGCGTACCGCTCGAGGGCGGTGGCAGGCTTGTGGTCGAATTGTCGGCTGACGAGGCGGCTCAGCTCTCGGATGCGCTCAAATCCGCCACCGGCTGAGACTTGCCTATCGACATCCGGCTGACCGCGGTCGCGGCGCCCGGTCCGCAGCCGCTCGCCCATTACCTCACGGCGGCCGACGCCGGTGACCGTGAGGTACCTGACCTGATCGTCGTGCCGGTCCAGGGTGCGGAGGCAGCCGGGATCGACACCTTCCTCGGCGGCCCCGTGGCGCAGGTGATCGCGCGCAGTGAGGCCAGCGGCGACACAGCCGACATCGCTGCCGCGGTGACCGGCACGGGGGCGCCCGGTGCTGGCGGTCGCGCCGGCCGTTTCCTGTTCCTCGGGCTGGGTGATGGGTCGCCAGCCGCGATGCGCAAGGCGGGCGCGGCGGTTGGCCGCCGCCTTTCCGGCGGCCGCACCCTGCTCACATCGGCGGTGTTCGGGCAGCCAGAGCAGGCGGTGAAGGCGTTCGCCGAGGGGCTCCTGCTGGCTTCCTACCGGTTCTCGCTGGCCGGCGGCACCGCAGTCGGCGAAGCCCGTCTGCTGGTGGCGGAGCAGAGCGGGCACGAGGACGTGATCTCGGCGGCCAGGACCGTCGCCGGCGCGGTGGCACTCGCCCGTGACCTGACCAACATGCCCTCGGGCCGTAAGGCCCCGGCCTGGCTGGCAGCGCAGGCGGCGGCGGTGGCCGCGGGCAGCGGGGTCTCCGCCCGGGTCTGGGAACCCGCGGAGCTGGCCGCGCACGGGTTCGGTGGCCTGCTGGCGGTCGGGTCCGGGTCGGCCCGGGCGCCGCGGCTGATCGAGCTCAGCTATCAGCCGGCGGAGCCGCGCGGGCACGTGGTCCTGGTCGGCAAGGGCATCACGTTCGACAGCGGTGGGCTGTCGCTCAAGCCAGCCGACGGCATGAAGCTCATGAAGACCGACATGGCCGGCGGTGCGGCCGTGATCGCGGTCATGTCCGCGCTGGCCCGGCTCGGGGTCCGGGCGCGGGTGACCGGCCTGGTGGCCGCCGCGGAGAACATGCCGTCGGGATCGGCGCTGCGGCCAGGCGACGTCATCACCCACTACGGCGGCCGCACGGTCGAGGTGCTGAACACCGACGCGGAGGGGCGGCTGGTCCTGGCCGACGCCATCGCCTACGCCCACGCTGTGCTTCAGCCGGACGTGATAATCGACATCGCCACCCTGACCGGGGCGGTGCGGGTGGCGCTCGGAACCCAGACCGCCGCCGTGTACGCCAGCGACGACCAGCTGGCGCAGGCCCTTCTGGCCGCCGCCCAGGCCAGCGGCGATGCCCTGTGGCAGATGCCGCTGGTAGAGGACTACCGGGACGCGCTGGACTCCGCCGTCGCCGACCTCGCCAACGTCTCACGCGGGAACCGTGCCCGGGCCGGATCCATCGACGCCGCCCTGTTCCTGCGCGAGTTCACCGGCGGCCGGCCGTGGGCCCATCTGGACATCGCGGGGGCGGCCCGGTCAGCGTCCGATGACGGGGAGAACACCAAGGGCGCCACCGGGTACGGGACCAGGCTGCTGCTGGCCTGGCTGACCGCGCAGGAGCCGCTAGCCGCGCTTGACGGCCGCCAGGAAGCCATCCCCGACCGGCAGCAGTAGCGGGACCAGGCGCTCGTCCTGCCGGACCTGCTCGGTTACCTCCCTGATCGCCGAGGTTTCCGGGTCGGTCCGGCCCGGGTCGGTGACCCGGCCGTCCCACAGCGCGTTGTCGAAGGCCACCACCCCGCCCGGGCGGAGCAGCCGCAGCGCGGCGGTCAGGTAGCTGGGGTATTCCTGCTTGTCGGCGTCGCAGAACACCAGGTCGTAACCGCCGTCGGTGAGACGGGGCAGGACGTCGGCGGCCTTGCCGCTGATGAGCCGGAACCGGTTGCTGGCGAATCCGGCCTCAGTGAACGCCTTGCGCGCCAGCCGCTGATGCTCAGGCTCGACATCGACGCTGGTGAGCACGCAGTCACGGCGCATACCGCGCAGCAGCCAGATCCCGGACGTGCCGCAGCCGGTGCCGATCTCCACGACCGCCTTGGCGCTGAGGGCGGCGGCGATGAAGCGCAGGGTGGCTCCCACCGCCCGGCTCACCGGGGGCGCCCCGCCGACCTGGGCCGCGTTCCGGCGCGCGGCGAGCAGGGGGTCGTCCTCGGGGAGGAACTCCTCGACATAGGCCGCGATGGCCTCAGCGCTCACGATGCCTGCCTTCCGGTAGGTCAGGAGACCTTCCCAGTGCGGCAGCTTATCGTCACGCGCCGTGACCCGGGAACCAGCAGGGCCGGTTGGCGCGTTCATCCTGGCGCAGGCCCAGACCGGCTTCGGGCGGGACGGGCCTGCCCGGTGAGCGAATGATGGTGGGCGCAGTTGACAGTGGGAGGCGCACAGAGTGGGCGAAGCCAGAGCGGCCGGGGCCATGCCTGCGGCCGGGGCCATGTCTGCGGGCCAGGCTGTGACCGCGGGCCAGGCTGTGACCGCGGCCGGGAGTGGGCCAGATGGCGCACCCGAATGGACCCCTCCGAGCTGGGACGAGGTGGTCCGCCAGCATTCGGCGCGGGTCTACCGCCTGGCCTACCGGCTTACCGGCAACACCCACGACGCCGAGGACCTCACCCAGGAGGTCTTCGTGCGGGTCTTCCGCTCCCTGCCCAGCTACACCCCGGGCACGTTCGAGGGCTGGCTGCACCGGATTACCACCAACCTGTTCCTCGACCTGGCCAGGCGCAGGCAGCGAATCCGGTTCGAGGGACTCGGCGACCAGGCGGTGGGGCTCCTGCGCGACGACGAGCCCACCCCCGCGCAGGCCTTCGACGCACGCCACCTCGACACCGACGTGCAGGCGGCGCTGGAGGCGCTGGCGCCGGAGTTCCGGGCCGCGGTCGTGCTGTGCGACATCGAGGGCCTGTCCTACGAGGAGATCGCCGCCACCCTCGGGGTCAAGCTGGGGACCGTCCGCAGCCGCATCCACCGTGGCCGGGCGCAGTTGCGGGCAGCCCTCGATCACCGCCGCCCCCGCCATCCGGGACACTCCCCGGCGACGCTCGGCGGGCGGTCATGAGGCACCTGGGGGAGCGCCTTTCCGCGCTGATCGACGGTGAGCTGCGCGCGGCGCAGCGGGAGCGGGTGCTGGTGCATCTGGCCAGGTGTGAGCCCTGCCGCCGGGAGGCGACCGCGCTGCGGCTGCTCAAGCAGCGGATGCACACCCTCGGCGATGCGACCGCCGGCGACACGCTGACCTGGCGCCTGCTGGCCATGGCGGCAGCAGGCGGGCAGGGACAGCGGGCCCGCTGGCCGCGGCGGGCAGGCCTGCCCGGCTGGGCCGCCCGGCCCGCCGGCCGCCGCCGGCCGGCCCGGTCGCTGCTGGTGGCCGGCGTGACCGCCACCGCGCTTGGCCTGCCGGCGGCGGTGTTCCTGGCCGGGTCCGGCCGGCCGCCACCGGGCCCGCGGGTCGTCCCCGCGCTGGATGTGTTCATGGTGCAGCACGCGATCACGAGCGGTGACGTGCCGGTGCAGCCCTCTTCCGGGGTGCGGTCTCCGGCTGGCGTCGCCCCCACCGTCCCGTGAGCAGCTGATGCGGTACGTGTCCCGCCCGGCCGGCACCGGCCTGTGCCCCGGTTCCGACCCGGCGGCGCTGCTCATCACCACCGCGGTGGTCGTCGGCCTGGTCGTGTCCGGCATCGTGCTGGCCTCCTGGCGAGGCCTGGCGACGGGCGAGAGCGCCCTGGCGCAGCGGCCGGCGGCCGGCCGGCCACCCCGCACCAGCCCGCGAGACCCCGCCCAGGCGGCCGGCCTCAAGCTGCTCAGCCAGGCCGCTCGCGCCTGCCAGTCAGTCTCCTACCAGGGGGTGGAGACGGGCTGGTGGGCTCCGGGAGGCGGGGACATGTCAGTGGTCGACGTCTGGCATTCCCACGGCGGCCAGGCACTCACCCAGATTCCCACCGCCGTGGGCTGGTCCAGCCAGCCGCACCGGTCAGGACCGCTCGCCGGCGCCAGTGCCCCGAACCTGGACGAGGCCGGGGTCCTGGGCATGAGCACGCGCCTGGTGAGCCTGCTGGGCACGAACTATGCCCTGGCCGTGGCCGGCCGTGGCCGGGTGGCGGACCGGCCGGCCCGCATCGTGGCTGTCCGGCGCCGTGACGGAAGCCTGGCCGCCTGGTTCTGGCTGGACAGTGCCACGAATCTTCCGTTGCGCAGGGAAATGTTCGACACCCACGCCCACCTGATCAGCAACGTCGCGTTCGCCGAGGTACGGATCGGCGCCCACGCGATGACGGCAGCGCCTGGCCCGGGCGCGCGGGCCTGGCGGGACAGCCTTGCCCCCGCGCAGCTGGCAGGGCTGCGTGCGCGCGGCTGGCCGCTGCCCGGGCCACTGCCGGCCAACCTCACGCTGCTCGGCGCCAAGGAGGCCAGAACGCCGTCCGGCACGGTGATCGACCTGGGCTACTCCGACGGGCTGTCGGTGGTCTCCATCTTCGTCCAGCGCGGGTATCTCCCGGACCGGCTCACCGGGTGGTCACCGGTGGCGATGCGGGGCCACCGGGTCTACGCGGACGACCCCGACGACCTCAGCTACGCCTGGTCTGCCCAGGGCTATGTGTACACCCTGATCGCGGCCGCGCCCCGGGACACGATCAGCCAGGTGGTGGGCGCGCTGCCGCACGACGACAAGCCGGGGCTGCTCACCCGGATGAAGCACGGCCTGCACCGGCTGCTGTCCTGGGTGAGCCCGTGACCGCCGGCCCGGCCGGTGCCCCGGCCAGGCGCGGGCCGGGCCGGGCACCGTCTACAGTGGGCGCGACCACGTAGTATGGTGCGGCGACGCCCCCTGGAGACATGCTGTGCTCTTCGATCTGTCCCTCACCAAGCTGCTGGTGCTTGCCCTGCTGGCAGTTGTGATCTTCGGGCCGGATCAGCTGCCCAGGATCGCCGGGCAGGCCGGCCGGGCACTGCGTGAGCTGCGGCGCCTCGCCGAGGGCGCCAGCCAGGACCTCCGCGAGGGACTCGGGCCGGAGTTCGACGACTTCGACATCGCCGATCTCAACCCGCGCAACTTCGTGCGCAAGCATCTCATGGAGGGCTTCGACGACCCCGCGGCGCAGCCAGGGTCCCCGGTGGGCATGGCCGACACCGCCGTGGCCGCCCTGCCGCAGGGCGAGACCCCTCCCTACGACCCCGAGGCGACCTGACCCCGGCCGGGCCGCTACCAGGTTCACATCGCCGGCGGTGTCACACCGGCGACAGGCCCAGCTGACGGCCCGCGAGGCCCCGGCTGCGGTTCGCCAGCCCGGCCGCGATCCCGGAGAGCTGCTGGGCGGCGGCGGATCCGGGATCGCTGAGGACCAGCGGGATGCCGGCGTCCCCGCCTTCGCGCAGCCGCACGTCGATCGGCACCTGGCCGAGCAGAGGCACCGGGGCGCCGGTTACCCGGGTCAGCGCGTCGGCGACCGTCTGGCCGCCACCGGACCCGAAGACATCGACCGTCCCGCCGCAGTGCGGGCAGGGCAGGCCCGACATGTTCTCGATCACCCCGGTGATGCGCTGGTGGGTCTGCACCGCGATCGCGCCGGCGCGCTCGGCCACCTCGGCGGAGGCGACCTGCGGGGTGGTGACGACGATCAGCTCCGCGCCGGGCAGCAGCTGGGCCACGGAGATCGCGACATCGCCGGTGCCGGGCGGCAGATCGAGCAGCAGCACGTCCAGGTCGCCCCAGTAGACGTCGGCGAGGAACTGCTGCACCGCGCGGTGCAGCATCGGCCCGCGCCACACCACGGGCGCGTTGCCGGTGGTGAACATGCCGATCGAGACGACCTTCACGCCGTGCGCGGTCGGCGGCATGATCATCTGTCCCACCTGGGTGGGCCGGCCGGTCACGCCGAGCATGCGCGGCACCGAGTGGCCGTAGATGTCGGCGTCCAGCACACCGACCTTCTGCCCGGAGGCGGCGAGCGCGGCGGCCACGTTGACCGTCACCGAGGACTTGCCCACCCCGCCCTTGCCGCTGGCGACGGCGAACACCCGGGTCAGCGAGGCCGGCTGGGCGAACGGGATCTCCCGTTCCTGCCGCCCGCCACGGAGCCGGGTCTGCAGCTCACTGCGCTGTTCCTCGGACATCACGTCGAGCTCGACGCTCACCCCGGACACGCCGGGGACCGCCGCGACGGCGGCGGTGACGTCGCGGGTGATGGTGTCGCGCAGCGGGCAGCCGGAAACCGTGAGGTACACCTCCACCCTGACAGCGCCACCGGCGGAGATGTCGACGCTCTTGATCATGCCCAGCTCGGTGATCGGCCGGTGGATCTCAGGGTCGTTGACCTTGGCCAGTGCCGCGGTGACCTGCTCGGTGCTGGGCGGGGGGGTGGCGGCGGAGGGGGAAACCATGGCTTCATGCTACGTCGGCGCGGCGATGGAGATCCCGGGCGGTGTGGGGAGGAGCCGCCTCACCCGGTCCTCCCCACACCGCCGGTGTTCAGTGGACGGGCTCGCCGGTAACCGGGTCCAGCGTGTAGGGATCGAAGTTCGGGTGGTCCCAGCTGAACATGCTCGTCAGCGGGCCCGCCAGGTTGTCGAACGAGGTGCTGCTGATGCGCTGTCCGCCCAGCCAGTTGTCCTCGATGAACGCCAGGATGGAGGACTGGTCGGCGGTGGTGTTGCCGACGTAGTCGCTCCTGGCGTAGGGCGAGATGAGCAGGAACGGCAGCCGCTGGCTGTAGCCGCAGCGGTCCTGGATGCCGCCCATGGGCGTGCCATGCCCGCAGGCTCCGGTGCCGTTGAGCGCGTCAAGCGCTGGGTCACCGGAGGAGTTGATGATCGTCGGCGCCACGTGGTCGTACCAGCCGTCCGAGTCATCGTAGGTGATCATGATCGCGGTGTTGTGCCAGAACCGCGAGTGCTCGATCGCGTTGATCGTGGTCACCAGGAAGTGCTGCTCGTCGATCGGGTCGGAGTAGCCCGCGTGCCCGTCCTGGAACTCGGCGGCCTTGAGATAGCTCACCGCCGGCAGGTTCCCGTGGTCGAGGGCCTGGCTGAACCAGCTCAGGTCGTACTCGTGGTTGGCCGGCCCGTTGTGGCCGATCTCCGCCAGGCTGGCCGGCGGGGTGTGGCCGGGGTTGGCGGTGGAGGCGTAGTACTCGAACGGGTTGTGGTGCGGACTGTAGTCGTTGATGGTGGCGCCGCCGATGTTGGTGTGGGTGGCGCCGCAGACGGGCCCGCCGGTGGAGGTGGTGCCGGTCGGGGCGAAGCCGCCCTGGAACCAGCCCCAGGTGATGCCCTTGGCGTTGAGCAGGTCACCGATGTTCTGGCCGCTCATCTGGACCGTCGGGTTGGCGTGGTTGGCGCAGCCGTCCAGGTAGGGGTCCGCGTCGCCGAAGACCGTGCCGACCCCGCTGGAGCTCTGTGAGCCGACACCGCCGGCCGGGTTGACGACCTGTCCCGAGGCGTTGAGCGGGGTGGCGCCGCCGGTCTGGCCGGAGATCAGGTTCAGCGCGCCGGGGGTGGACGGGCCGAACGTGGTGTCCCAGAAGTTGTCGCTCATCGCGTAGTGCTGCGCGTAGTTCCACAGCCCGGTCAGGGTGTTGCCGTCGTAGTAGTCCATGACGAGGCCGGGCGCGGAGTAGTTCGGCGCTGAGCAGCCGCTGTTGTTGGTGAACTGCACGAACTTGTCCATCAGGCCGTTGTCCTCGGCCTTCTGCTCGGCGGAATAGCCGTGGTTCTGGTCGCAGGTGAGGGCTTGCGCCGGAGTCAGCCGCTGCGGGTTGGCGGAGTTGGGGCTGGCCGTCAGCAGCGCCGGGGTCAGGCCGTTCACGTCCGGCGTCTGCGGCAGCGCGTGGAAGGGGTTGCCATCGGTGTTCGCGGCGTGCGGGTAGGTGCCGAAGTAGTGGTCGAAGCTGACGTTCTCCTGGAAGATCACCACGAGATGCTGGATGGGGGTGGCGGTACCACCGCCATGGTCGTGGTGCTGGATGGGTGCCGTGGTGGCGGCGACGGCGGCTGCCGTGCCGGCCAGACAGAGCCCGCTGGCGGCGGCGACAGCGAGCACACCGCGAATGGACCGGTGCATCAGGGAACCTCCACACTGGTGGCTATTGCGACGCTGACGATGGCCGGCCATGCGGCCGCCGGGGTGAACGGCGGGCGGCGCCGCGGATAACTCGGTGCGAGAGTTGAGTGCCGCTGGGTTACCGGTCGCCGAGCCGGGCGCCGGATGGCTGGCGGCTGAACGGCTGACGGCCGGATGGGGGCTGGGGGCCGGCCGGGGCGGGGGCCGGACGGCTGCGCTACGAGATGGTGGGGGTGAGCCGGAACACGGCGCCCGAGCGCGCCCAGCGCTGGGCTGGTGAGGTGTCAGGCGGGATCACAGCCGCGTTGAGGCGGCCGGCCACTAGCTGGCCGATCACCGCGTCCCACTCCCCGGAGCCGGGCTCGACCCGGCTGACCGTGGCGGTCCAGGTGACCGGCGCGCCGCCGGTCTGGCTGCTGGCGACGGTGACGGTGACCCGGCCGGCCCCGGCCAGTCCGGGCAGCGGCTGCTCGCCGGGTCCGGTCAGCAGGTACGCGGCACCGGGCGGGGGCGGCCCCTCCGGGCCGGTCTCCCCGCTGGTCACTGTCCGCCAGACATGCCAGGCCGGGCGGGGGCGGTCCTGCCCGCCGGCGGAGATCCAGAGCAGGCCGGCCCGCTTGGTAGCCTCCGCGATAAGGGCAGGCGGATGGGGCTGAGCTCCGCTCACGTAGGTCAGGGTGCCATGGGAACCGGGAGGACACAGGCCGTGCCGGAGGAATACCGTTCCCGGCGCTCCTGCCTGGCGGTGCCGGGCAGCAGCCAGCGGTTCCTGGACAAGGCCCGCGGCCTGGCCGCCGACGAGGTCTTCCTCGACCTGGAGGACGCGGTCGCCCCGGCAGCGAAATCGCAGGCGCGCCGCAACGTGGTGGCCGCGCTGGCCAGCGGCGGCTGGGACGGCAAGCTGGTCGCGGTCCGGGTCAACGATGCCACCACCCGGTGGGCGTACCGGGACGTGGCGGAGGTGGTCGGGCAGGCCGGGCGCGGCCTGGACGTGATCGTGCTGCCCAAGGTCAGCGACCCCGGCCATGTCGTCTGGCTGGATCTCCTGCTCGGCCAGATCGAGCAGGACACCGGCGGCGAGGTGGGCCGGATCGGGATCGAGGCGCAGATCGAGGATGCCAGGGGCCTGGCCCGGGTGGACGAGATCGCCGCCGCGTCGTCCCGGCTGCGGGCGCTGGTCTTCGGGCCGGCTGACTTCATGGCGAGCATCGGCATGCGATCGCTGCAGGTGGGCGCGCAGCCTGCCGGTTACCTCGGGTCCGACGCCTTCCACTACCCGCTGCTGCGGATTCTGGTCGCTGCGCGCAGCCATGGGCTGGCGGCCGTTGACGGGCCCTACCTGGCGATCGGCGACCTGGACGGGCTCAGGCAGGCCGCCGTCAGCGCCGCCGCGCTCGGGTATGACGGCAAATGGGTGCTGCACCCAGGCCAGATCGACGTGGTCAACCAGGCGTTCTCGCCCAGCCAGGACGACTACGACAGGGCCGAGCTCATCCTCGACGCCTACCACTACTACACCTCGGTCGAGCACCGGGGTGCGGTCATGCTCGGCGAGGAGATGATCGACGAGGCGTCGCGCAAGCTGGCGCTGGTGGTGGCGGCCAGGGGACGCGCTGCGGGCCTGCCCCGGCGCCAGCGGTTCGAGCCACCAGCACCGACGGGGCAGGCACGGGCACGTCAGGCACCGCCCGGGCAGGCACGGGCACGTCAGGCACCGCCCGGGCAGGCGGCGCCCAGCGGGCCGGGCTCAGCCGATCACTCCCCACCCGGCGAGAGTCTCAGCCAGGCCGCTGGTCAGGGGTAGACGATGAAGATCATCGGGGTGTATCCAGCGGGCATCGGCGGCGTCGTCGCCGGCGGCGAGCCGCCCGCCGCTGACGGTGGCCGCGTAGTCGCTGATATCGAACACGGCCCCGCCCGGCGCTGGCCGCTCGACCGTACCGACCAGCACGCCGGGAGTCACCACGAGCCCGGTCTCCTCACGCACCTCGCGCACGACCGCCTGCGGGTCACTCTCCCCCGCCTGGGCCCGGCCGCCGGGCAGCGACCAGCGGCCCGCCTCGGGCTCGTGCCCACGCTGGACCAGCAGCAGCCGCCCGTCGTCATCGGTGACGATGGCGCCCACACACCGGATCCGCGGCGCTCCTGGCACCATGCCAGTATCGCGCCGTGCCCGGGCCGGGTGCTTGACGTGTGCCCCGGCAGCGGCCAGCGTCGGTATCCATGAAGGCGCCGCCCACCTGCCCGCGCTGCGGCGGACCGGTGACCGCCCCCAGTGCCTGGGCCAGCGGCTGGCGATGCCAGCTGCACGGTGAGGTGTACCCGCTGTGGCCGGCCTACCGCCCGGCCCCGGATGGGCTGCGCGGACTGCTGCGCGACGCCAAAGTGCCGGTCTGGCTGCCCTGGCCGCTGCCGGCCAGCTGGCTGGTGACCGGTTTCGCCGGAGCTGGCGATGACCGCAGCGGAACGCATGCCTGCGTGGTCGCCCTGTCCGGGCCGAGCCCGGTAGGCGGTCTGGGCGAGCTGCTGCTGGTCTCGGAGGAGATAGGGGTCGGCCTCGGGGCACGGCTGGCTGGCCTGGCGGGACCCGATCCCGGCGAGGGTTTCGCGGCCGGCCAGCCGCACGCAACTGTCCGGTACCGGCACCACGAGTTCCCGCTGTGGCATGTGGACGCACCGGACCGGGCCGCCTTCGCCGGTGAGGCGCTGGGGACCTGGCTGTGGGTGCTGCTGTGGCCCGACACCGCTGGGGTCCTGCTGGTGGAGGCCATGCCCCTGCGTGACCTGCGCGATCCCGACCAGGATCTGGATCTGCCGTTCGGCGCGGCCTCGCCGCGGCTGCCCGGCTGACTCACCGCGCCCGCCGGGCTGGCTCACCGCGCCCGCCGGGCGGGGCGGATGCCCCTACGATGAGCGCTCGTGCGCATCGATCTGCATTCCCACAGCACCGCTTCTGATGGCACGGATCCGCCCGCCGAGGTGATGCGCCGGGCGCGGGACGCTGGCCTGGATGTGATCGCGCTGACCGACCACGACACGCTGGCGGGCATGCCGGAGGCGGGCCGGGCACTCCCGCCGGGCCTGACGCTGGTGCCGGGCATGGAACTGTCCTGCCGGCTGCGTGGGCACAGCGTGCATCTGCTCGCCTACCACGTCGACCCGGCGCACGCCGGGCTGGCGGAGCAGCTTCGCCAGATCACCGGCGACCGGCTGCGGCGCGGCCGGGAGATGGTGGCCAAGCTGCGCGGGCTCGGGGTGGAGGTCACCTGGGAGCAGGTGGCGCAGATCGCTGGCGGCGGCGTGGTGGGCCGCCCGCACATCGCGCGCGCCATGGTCGCGGCTGGCGCCATCGCCAGCCCTGAGCAGGCGTTCACACAGGAGTGGATCGGCGCGGGCGGCCGTGCCTATGTGAGCAGGTATGCGCTGCCGCCGGAGGAGGCGATCGGGCTGGTCCGGGCGGCCGGCGGAGTGAGCGTGCTCGCCCACCCGGGCGCCGCGTCCCGCGGCTGGACGATCCCGGCGCCCGACGTCGAGCTGCTGGCCAGGGCGGGCCTGGGGGGCCTGGAAATCGCACACCCCGACCACGATGATGCCGAACGGCTGCGTCTGCACGACCTCGCTGTCACCCTTGATCTGGTGCCGTCGGGCGGAAGCGACGACCACGGCAGCCTGACCGGTCACCGGCTCGGCTGCGAGACGATCACGCCGGAGCACTATGAGCGGCTCATGTCGCAGGCGGCTGGCGCGGCCACGGCAGGACAGTGATGAATGCGGCATCGGACCTGAAGTTCTTCTGGGAGGCCTTCGTCACCCTGCTGGTGATCACCGACCCGCCCGGGGTGGTGCCCCCCTTCCTGGCCCTGACCCGGGGTCTGCCGTCACGGGTGCGCCACCGGCTGGCCTGGCAGGCGGCCGTGGTGGCGCTGGGGGTGATCGTGGCGTTCGCGCTGTTCGGCCAGTCGGTGCTGACCTACCTGGGGGTGGAGCTGCCGGCTCTGCAGGGGGCGGGCGGGCTGCTGCTCCTGCTGGTCGCCCTGCAGCTGCTCACCGGGCAGATGTCCGAGCCGACCGAGGCGGAGCGGGAGCGGGCGAACGTGGCGTTCGTGCCGCTCGGCACGCCGCTGCTGGCCGGGCCCGGCGCGATCGTGGCGTCGATGCTGTTCGTCCAGCGGGCGCAGGGGAATGCGCAGCTGGCCGCCTTCGCGGTCGCGATCGTCGCTGTCGCCGTCGTGCTCTGGCTGACGATGCGGTTCTCCGCCGTGCTGCTGCGCCTGCTGCGGCCCAGCGGGGTTGAGCTGGTCAGCCGGATCGCCGGCCTGCTGCTGTCGGCTATCGCGGTACAGCTGGTCGCCGACGCTGTCCGGGCGTTTATCAAGCTGGGCTGAGTCCGCGATTCAATGGCAGTCACGACGCTGGGCGAGGGAGATGAACCGATGGACGCGCGTATCGACCGGGTGGACTCCGGCGGTGGCAAGGCATGCAACACCTGGCTGGTCGGGGACGACGAGGAGGTCATCGTGGTCGACCCGGGCCGGGACACCGAAGCGGTGCTGGCCGCCACGGCCGGCCGGGAGATCCTGGCCGTGATCTGCACCCATGGCCATCCCGCGCACGTGGCGGCGGCGCCGGAGGTCGCCGCCCGCGATGACGCTCCGGTGGCGCTGCACCCGCGGGACCTGCTGGCGTGGCGGGAGGCACACCGCGACTCCCAGCCGGAGATCGAGATGGAGGAGGGCGGGGTCTTCGAGGTCGCCGACGTGGCGCTGGAAGTGATCCACACCCCCGGGCACAGCCCCGGGTCGGTCAGCCTGTACTGCGAGGAGCTCGGGGTGGTGTTCTCCGGTGACGCGCTGCTCGCCGAGGGCCCAGCCCCGCACGAGCACGAGTTCCCCGACTTCGCGGGGCAGCTGAGCGCGATCGGCGAGGAGCTGCTGGCGCTGCCGGAGGAGACCAGGGTCCTGCCCGGCCACGGCGAGGAGCTCACGGTCGCGGCGGCGGGCAAGCGCTTCGACTCGTGGGTGGCGGCCGGCCCCACCTACGGCGACCTGCCGGACTGAATGATGGAGATGGAGCAGCCCACCCTGGAAGGGATGCCGCGGCGGCTCTATCCGTGCACCCCTACCAGGCTGGCCACCTGGCTGGACTGCCCGCGCCGGTACCGGATGGCCTACCTGGACCGGCCGCCGGCGCCCAAAGGCCCGCCGTGGGCGCACAACAGTCTCGGCGCGAGCGTGCACAACGCGCTGGCCGGGTGGTGGCGGCGGCCCCGCGGCGGGCGGACCGTGGCCGCCGCGGGCGAGCTGCTGGAGCAGGGCTGGATCGACCAGGGCTTCGCGAACGACGCCCAGTCGGCGCAGCGGCGTGGGGCCGCCAGGCAGATGGTGGAGCGTTACACCGCGACGCTCGACCCGGCGGCGGAGCCGCTGGGGGTGGAGCGCACGGTGGGCGCCCGCACCGAGCAGATCGTGCTGTCGGGCCGGATCGACCGGCTCGACGAGCGCCGCCAGGCCGACGGCGGGCGGGAGCTGGTGGTGGTCGACTACAAGACCGGCCGCCGGCCGCTCACCACTGACGACGCGCGGACATCGATGCCGCTCGCGCTGTACGCACTGGCGGCGGCGCGGATGTTCCACGCCCGCTGCCGCCGGGTGGAGCTGCACCACCTGCCGACCGCGACGGTCCTCGCCTGGGAGCACTCCGAGGAGGGGGTCGGGCGGCAGCTTGGCCGCGCCGAGAGCATCGCCGCCGAATGCGCGGACGCCGACGAGCGGTTCCGCACCGGCCTCACGGCGCAGGCGCTGGACGAGACCTTCCCGCCCCGCACGGGCCCGGGCTGCGGCTGGTGCGACTACCGTGGCCAGTGCCCGGAGGGGACGGCGGCCGCCCCCGCCCGCCAGCCCTGGGACGGGCTGGCGCCGGACTGACGGCTACCGGCGGTGCTGGCCGGTCTCGACCGAGTTCCAGAACCCGGTGAGGATGCTGGCGGCGGTTTCCGGCGCCTCAACCGCGGGCGAATGAGCCGCGCCGGGGATGCACACCCGCTGGGCGCCCAGCCGCTGTGCCATGTCGTCCTGGATGGTGGGTTCCCAGGCGTCGTCGTTCTCGCCGTAGATGACCAGCAGCGGCGCCTTCAGCGCGGCGAGGTCCGGGGTGCGGTCGGGACAGGCGAGCAGCCCCTGGGCCATCGTCCGCAGCCCGGTGGGGCAGCTGCGCAGCATCCGTGTTCGCACGAAGGCGATGATCTCGGCTGGCGTCCCGTCCGCGACCGCGGCCGGCTCCAGCTGGGTGTCCCAGAGCCGCTGGATCTCCGCCGCCAGGCCGTCGGCCGGGGTGGGCTCCAGCCCCGCGAGGATGCCGCGCAGGACCACGGCCCGCGGCCCGGTCAGCGCACCGGGCCCGGAACTCATCAGGGTGAGTGAGCTGATCCTGGCCGCCTGGGCGAGCAGCAGCTCCCGCGCCACCAGGCCGCCGAACGAGTGCCCGAGCAGGTGGACGTGGTGGCTGCCGTCGGCCGGCTGGCCGTCGTCCCTGGCCAGCGCCTCGGCGATCGCGGCCGCGTCCGCGGCCAGCGCCGCGAGTTGGTATCCGTCCGGGCCGGCCGCGGCGGGACTCTCATACTGGCCGCGCATGTCGATGGCGAGTACCCGGCGGCCAGCTGCCGCCAGCGGCCACAGCACCGGCAGGAAATCTTCCTTGCTGCCGGTGTACCCCGGTATGAGCAGGGCGGGCTGGCGTTCGGCCACGCCGGCCGCGGGCAGCGCCTCCAGCGCTGCGAAGGCGCCGCGAGCGGTCTCGACCGTCATCCGCCGCACGCCGTCGGGCAGCCGCAGCGACCTCGGTGTACTCACAGGCGGCCAGCTTACCGAGAAAAGATGACGATAAACCTCACCGGGTAGCGGACTGCGTCAACCCCGACCTACCGGACACCAGCCAGAAGGCGGGATCCGTAGGCGACCGGCGAGAGGCGGCACCGCCCGGCCAGCCGTGGAAGGCGCCGGGTTAGAGCCGGGGTCAGGCTGCTTCTGGGCGAGGGCCGGTGGCCGGTCCTTTGCGGCCGCTACGGCGGCGGCGCCGGGGCGGGCCCTGACGCGGCTGCGAAGCGGCCCGGCCAGGCGCCGGGTCGGCGCCGTCCGGGTGCGCATGGGCAGCTGGGGGGCCGTCCTGGTGGCCGGCTGGCGCACCGTCCGCCGGGAGGGCCACCCCGGCCCTGGTCCGGCGCCGGGTCCGGGAACCGCGCCCAGGGGCCCGGTCGCCGTCGGCGCGTGCGTCGTCGGCGTGCGGCCCACTGTCCCGCCCGGTGCCGCCGCGGCGGCCACTGCCACGCCCGCCGCCCCGGGGCGTCGTTCCGTGCTCCCGGCGGCTGGAGCCGGAGCGGGTCCGGCCGGTCTCGCCGAGATCCTCGATCTCCTCGGCTTCCAGCCCGGCCCGGTCCCGTCGTGCCCGGGGCAGGCTGCTGCCAGCCCCAGCCGGGATGCCGAGCGCGGTGTACAGATGCTCGGAGGTGGAGTAGGTCTCCGGCGGGTCGGCGTGACTCAGGCTGAGCGACTCGTTGATGAGCTTCCAGCGCTGCAGATCCCGCCAGTCCACGAAGGTGACGGCCACCCCCGTCCGGCCGGCCCGGCCGGTCCGGCCGATCCGGTGCAGGTACGCCTTGTCGTCCTCGGGGCACTCGTAGTTGATCACGTGGGTGACGTCGTCGACGTCGAGGCCGCGGGCCGCCACGTCGGTGGCGACGAGCACGTCCACCTTGCCGTTGCGGAACGCGCGCAGCGCGCGTTCCCGCTGGGCCTGGCCGAGGTCGCCGTGGACGGCGGCGGCGGCGAAGCCGCGGGTGGTCAGCGCGCCCGCGACCTGGTCCGCAGTCCGCTTGGTCCGACAGAACACCATCGTCAGCCCGCGCCCGTCCGCCTGCAGGACCCGGGCCAGCATCTCGATCTTGTCCATCTGGTGGGCGCGGAAGACGTGCTGCTCGGTCAGCGGCACATGCTCGGGCTCGTCATGCTGCTCGGCCCGCACGTGCATGGGCTGCTGCAGGTGACGCCGGGCCAGCGTGACCACCTCGCCGGGCATGGTGGCAGAGAACAGCATGGTCTGCCGGCCAGGCGGAGTGAGCTGCAGGATGCGCTCGACGTCGGGGAAGAAGCCCAGGTCAAGCATCTTGTCGGCTTCGTCGAGGACGAGGGTGGCCACGTCCGACAGGTCGAGGTGGTGCTGGCGCACCAGGTCGAGCAGGCGGCCGGGGGTGCCGACCACCACGTCCACCGCGGCCCGCAGGGCCTCGATCTGGGGTTCATAGGCACGGCCGCCGTACAGCGTGAGCACCCGGGTTGCGCTGCGCGAGCCCGCGATCTTCAGGTCCCCGGCGACCTGGATGGCCAGTTCCCGGGTGGGAACGACGACCAGCGCACCGGGAGCGAGCGGGCGCCGCTGGTCCGGCTCCCCGAGGCGCTGCAGCAGCGCGATACCGAACGCCAGCGTCTTGCCGGTCCCGGTGCGCGCCTGGCCGATGATGTCGTGGCCGGAGAGGGCGATCGGGAGGGCCAGTTCCTGGATGGGGAAGGCGGTCGTGATTCCCACCGCCGCGAGCGCCTCGCAGATCGGCTCGCTGACGCCGAGATCACCGAAGGTGGGCGCGACCGGGGCGGTTGGGACGGTTGGGACGCCAGTGTCGTCGTCGGCTTCCCTGGAGGTCTGTGTCTGTGTTGTCAGGGTTTCCAGCTTCCATCAGTGGCCCGTTGGGTGGCGCTCGTCTGGCGCGCGCCATCACCGTCCCGGGTCCGGGGATTGATCTTTCGCCGGCGGGCGGTACACGGACAACTCCTCGTCGCCGCCTTCGGCACGCTGGGCACCGCACCCGGCTGCCTGGTGAAACACGGCGCATAGCTGACCGCATTCCCTCCGGCTGCGGGGCAAGTCTAGCAACGCCGCCGCGCAAGGGCCGGTCACGACATCCCGGTGACCTGTGCCGGCCCGGCGGCCGGGGCCGGTCGCCGGGCCAGCTCCTTGTTAGGCTCGCCGCCAGAGGCGATGCTGGCTGGCCGCCCGGCCCCGGCCCGCCCAGCCGCTGCTCAGTACCGAGGGAGCTCGTCGTGGCAAGCACGGATGGCGTCCTGGATCTGCTCGGCCTGCTCGCCTACGCCGAACTGGTCGCCTTCTTCCGGCTGTCGGAGGACGCCGCGCTGGCGCCCTCGCTGGCGGACAAGGCCGCACTGGGCGAGATGGCCGTGGCGGAGTTTGGCCACTTCCAGTTGCTCCGCGGCCAGATCGCGCGCATGGACGAAGCCCCGGAGCAGGCAATGCTGCCCTTCGTGGGGCCGCTGGACGCCTTCCACGCCAGGACCGCTCCCTCGGACTGGCTGGAGGGGCTGGTGAAGGCGTACGTGGGCGACGGCATCGCGGCGGATTTTTACCGCGCCGTCGCCGAGCTGCTGGACCCGCAGACCCGGGACCTGGTGCTGGAAGTGCTCGCCGACACCGGTCACGCCGACTTCGTCACCTCACGGGTGCGGGCGGCCATCGAGGCCGATCCGGCGGTGGCTGGCCGGCTCGCGCTCTGGGCCAGGCGCCTGGTCGGCGAGGCCCTGGCGCAGGCTCACCGGGTGGTCGCCGAGCGGGCGCCGGTCGCACGGCTGCTCACCGGCGCGGCTGCCGGACGGGAGGGCGCCGCCGGGGAACAGGGTGAGATCGGCCGCATGTTCGCGCGCCTCACCGACGCCCACGACCAGCGGATGAGGGCGCTGGGCCTGGCTGGCTGGGAACGGGAAGCCGAGACCGAGTAGCCCGCGGTCACAAGTTGCTGAAGCCGACCCGGCGCTGGTCGGAGCCGCTGAACTCCAGGTAGCCGATCTTGTCCACCGGGACGATGATCTTCCCGCCCTTGTCGTCGCGCAGCATGAACAGGCCACCGTCGGCCATCGCCGAGGCCAGGGCAGCCTCGACGTCCTGCGCGGAGGCGTTGGTCTCGATCATGAGTTCCCGCGGGATCGACTGGATCCCGATCTTGACTTCCACGGCGATCCTCTCAGTGGTCACTGCCCGGGGCGCCGTGTTCAGGAGTCCCGGGCTCGGGGGCACCGTGCTCGGAGGTCCCGTGCTCGGAGGTCCCGTGCTCGCCCGCCCGCGGCCAGCCGCTGATCCCCCGCCAGGCCAGCCGCGCGATCAGCTGCTCGGCGGCATCCTTGGGGATCATCCTGTCCCTGCTCAGCCAGAAGGTAGCGCTGACCTGGGCCATGCCGACCAGCCCCATGCCCAGCAGGTGGGCATCGTCGTCACCGAGTCCGGCATCCTCCCGGATGATCTCGCTGATCATCTCCGCACAGTCGTGCATCGACCGGTCCAGCCGGTCGCGGACCGCGGGCTCGTTGCGCAGGTCGGACTCGAAAACCAGCCGGAACGCCTGGCCGGTGCTGCCGACGAAGTCGAAGAAGGCGGTGAAGGTGGCGGTCACGCGCTGCTTGTTGTCTGTCGTGGACGCCAGCGCGCTGCGGACGGTGGCGGTCAGCGCGTCGACGCTCTCGTCCAGCAGGGCCAGGTAGAGCTCCAGCTTGCCGGGGAAGTGCTGGTACAGCACCGGCTTGCTGACGCCGGCCCGGTCCGCGATCTCGTCCATGGCGGCGGCGTGATAGCCCTGGGCCACGAAGACTTCCCGTGCCGCACCGAGGAGTTGCCGGCGCCGGGCGGGCTTGGGCAGCCGTGTGCCGACCGCCCGGGCCTGGGGGGTCGCGGTCATCACGGTCTCCGATCCGCTAGCTCGGGCTGTCCGCCAGCCCTGGTGTCAACGGTAGTCATCCTCGTCGAGTTTCACTTCCCGGTGCTGCTCGGCAGCATCGGCCTCGTTCACGTCGAGAGTCAGGTCACCCGGGTCCTCGCCAGCGGGCGCGTCGGTGTCACCGGCCGTGTCCCACTGCTCATCCACGGAATCGGGCACCGGTTTCTCCAGGTCGCTCTCACTCATGGGCGGAGCCCCCCTTCGGGTGTGCTGGCGGCTAGTTCGCGGAGCGGGCGCTCGATGGCCTCACCATAGGTCGGGAACGCGTGGACCACGTCGGCCAGCACGGTCACGGGGAGTCCCGCCCGGATGGCGAGGGTGATCTCCCCCATCCATTCTTCCGCGTGCGGGCCGACAGCCGCGGCACCGACCAGCATGTCGCCCCGTGTCGTGTCCGCATACAGCTCGACCCGCCCCGTGGCGTCGTCCTCCACGGTGGCACGGGCGGTCTCGGCCAGGTCAAGGCCAACCGTGCGCAGGTGGATCCCGGCTGCCGCGGCCCGGCGGGGCGTCAGCCCGACGCAGCACACAGACGGCGAAGTGTAGACGGCCCGTGGGATCGCCCGGTAATCGGCGACCCGGTGCCGGCCCAGGATGTTGGCGGTGACGATGCCCGCCTGGTACCGGGCCATGTGCGTGTAAGGCGCGACCCCGGTGACGTCGCCCGCCGCCCAGACCTGACCCGCGGCCGGCGCCGCCTGGCCGGTGGTCACCGCGTCGGCCATGCCGTCCGCGAGCACCCGGCAGGTGGCGTCCACCACCAGCGCACCGGCAGCCGACGGGACGATGCCCAGGTGACCGAGCCCGAGGCCGCTCAGCCGGGGCCTGCGGCCGGTAGCGAGCAGCAGCCGGTCACCCTCCAGGCTGGTGCCGTCGGCCAGGATCAGCGCGTGCCCATGATCCAGTGCCTCCGCCTTGACCACCGGGGAGCCCAGGCGGAGGTCCACCCCGGCCCGGCGCAAGGCGCCGGCCAGGATCTCACCGGCGAACGGCACCTCGTCGGGCAGCACCTCCGGCTCGGCCTCCACCAGCGTGACCTGCGAACCGAAGGCCGCGTAGATCTGCGCCAGCTCGCAGCCGGCCGGGCCTGCGCCCAGCACGATGAGGCGGCGCGGCAGGTCAGGGCTGCTCAGCGCCTCCGCGCTGGTCCAGGCGGGGATGTCGGTGAGCCCTTCGATGGGCGGGGCGACCGGCTCGGCCCCGGTGGCGATGACCAGGTCGCGGTAGCCGAGGACCGATGCCCCCGCCCGGCCCCGGCCGTTGCCCCGGGCGGTCGCGGCGACCTCCACCACACCCGGCTCGGCCACCTGGCCCGTGCCCCGGACCAGAGTCACCCCCGTCCCGGTGAGCCGGTCCGCGATCAGCCGGTCGTCGAGGCGGCCGGTGACCTCGTCCCGCCGGGCGACGGCATGCTCCCAGGTCTCACCGCGGCGGGCGGAGGCGAGCAGGGAGGTGGACGGCATGCATGCCAGATACGGTGATACGCCGCCCGCCAGGCCCGCCTCCACCACCGCGACCGAGCGGCCGGCCCGTGCCAGGTCGCTGGCGATGAGCACGCCAGATGTTCCCCCGCCGAGTACGGCCACATCGAATTCCGGCACCCGGTCATCCTCCCCAGCTGCGGCAGCGGCCCATTCATCATGGCAGCGGCCCATCCATCATGACAGTCATGCCCGGGGCCGCATATTCCACCCTGTCACCCGACATCACGCGCCGTAAGTGTCGTGCGCCTCCGGTATCGCCGGGGAGCCTGCGGGCCAATGAACACCGGCGGAACGGGTATCGACACCACATGCGCAGCAAGTGACACACGCGCTGGGCTGGCGTGAGCGGCGCAAGTACGGGCCAGGGCCACCCGTGATGGATCTGAGCGGGCAGCGCGTCACCTGGGTGCGACGCACGGGCACTGCTCCAACTGCCTGCGCGAAGCCGATCACCCGCTCATGATCGAGATCGGCTCTCTCCGGCGCCACGCTGCGGACGCCGAGCGCAAGCTCGACGGCATCAACCAGGCGCTCCGGCTGCACGACCAGGCATTCAAGATGGCAGTGCTGGAGATCCTTGACCGCGACGAGGCCGACCAGCGCGCTTGATGCGCTCAGGCTGAGTCCGGGTCGTGGCGAGGTACATACCACGTAGACCGGCAGCCCTCCATACCGCAGTGCACCACGCGATGACCGGCTCCGCCCACGCTGCCACGGGCCACGAGCGCAGGTTCGCAGCAGCACGGCGACCAGCCGACGATGACCAGGCCCGGCCCCCACTCGTGCCCGTTCGCGCACCGCTCCGGATAGCGCCACCAGGCAGGCCGTACCACGTCCACACCTGTGATTAGAACACGTGGACGAAAGCATAAGTCAAGCTGGGGAGCTTCCGGCCCATGCCGTCAGAGCGGGAGTTCGCACGTGCACGAGGATCTTGGCGAGCCCCAGTACGTCGGCGTCGAGGTAGAACTGGACAGACGTCGGCTTCGCCGGCCGGTTCATGCCGCCCGCGCCCTGGCCGATGTCTCGTAAGCGAGTGCCCAGCGCACCGAGTCGGACGGAACATCAAACTCCCCGGCGATCTCCTCGACGCTCTCGCCTGCCTGGTCGTGCTCCCACAGCACCTCAGTGCTGACACCCCGCACCGCCGGGCGGCCGAACCGCACGTCGGGACTCATCCTGACCGGTGACAGCGGGTCATCGTGCGGCCGCCACTCCGTGGCAGTGTTGCCCTCCCAGGTCACCCGGCGCAAGTATGAGTCGGCAGGCGATGTGAGCACGTACTGGCCCCGGACCTCCGCGACGAGGCAGAACTCCGGGTCAAGCCCGGCATCTTCCTGCGCACGCGACAGCAGCTCGCGGCCCGCGACGAACGGCCGCCGGTCCGCAAGCGGGTACGGCGTCCCGTAACGCTCCCGGACGGCATCGATGAACGCCCGCAGCTCGGCCATCGGCACATTGTGGGTGCGCCGGTAGTCGCGCAACAGCCCGGCCTCAAGGAACTCCGCCCACGTCACCGCTGCCCGGTCCCCGCGAGGCTCTACCCGGATGACCGGGCGGTAGACCCTGCCACGCCGCTCGACGCCCTCAAGCCAGTAGTTCAGCGTGCCCTGGGCAACGCCGAGCAGCCGCGCCGCTGCGGCTTCGGTGTACATTTCCCGGTCGAGCACAGTTACCGACATGAGGCGAGTG
The DNA here is from genome assembly GCA_035532275.1 of Streptosporangiaceae bacterium. Classification (GTDB taxonomy): domain Bacteria; phylum Actinomycetota; class Actinomycetes; order Streptosporangiales; family Streptosporangiaceae; genus UBA9676. Next base: position 36,019 of record DATKRG010000333.1, read on the forward strand.
TCGCACCCGCGACACCGCTGACGGCCCCACGACGGCCCGGAGGGAGGTGAAAGTGCCTTGAACGCAGGCAGATTGGGTATCGAGCCATCATGCGCAGCATGTGGAAAGGCGCGATCTCGTTCGGCCTGGTCATGATTCCCGTGAAGCTCTACGCCGCGACCGAGCAGCGGGACATCACGTTCCGCCAGGTTCATCGCGCTGACGGCGGGCGGATCAGATTCCGGCGGGTCTGCTCGGTGTGCGGTGAGGAAGTCGAGTTCGCCGAGGTCGCCAAGGGCTACGAGCTTCCCGACGGCGAAATGGTCGTGCTCACCGACGACGACCTGGCGGACCTGCCACTGCCCACCGCACACAGCATCGAGGTCGTCAACTTCGCCCCGTCCGAGCAGCTCGACCGCATCCTGTGCGCGCGGGTGTACTACACCGAGCCGGAGCCGGCCGGGCTGCGCGCTTATGCCCTGCTCCGCGACGCGCTGGAGCGCTCGGGCAAGGTGGCGATCGCCCGGGTCGCGCTGCGGCAGCGCGAGTCGCTGGCCGCGCTGCGCAGCCGGCAGGGGGTGCTGCTCCTGGAGAACCTGCTGTGGCCGGACGAGATCCGGACTCCCGACTTCGACTTCCTCGACCAGGACATCGAGGTGCGGTCGCAGGAGCTCAAGATGGCGGCGTCGCTGATCGAGTCGATGACGGTCGACTTCGACCCGTCCCAGTACCGGGACGGCTACCGGGAGGCGCTGGAGGAGCTCGTCGCGGCCAAGATGCAGGGCCACGAGGTGGTCCGGCCGCATCCGCGGGCAGCCGACGGTGGCGGCGGCAGCCTGGCCGACGCGCTCCGGGCGAGCCTGGCGGCGGCGAAGGACGCGGGCGGTGAGAGCGGCCCGCGCCGGCGCGGCCCTGGCAGCGGCCCCGGCAGTGGCGGCGGCGCCGCCGGCGGTGGCCGCAAGCGGACGCCAGCCACGCCCGCTGCCGACGGCCGCAAGCGCCCGCCCCGGGGCAAGGCCAGCGCCTGACCGGCCAGACCGCCCGCCCTGCACCTGTCGATCGCCGCCCAGTAGGGTGACCTCGCGGGGGCAGTGTGACAAGAGGCGGAGGCTGGATTGAAGCAGCGCACGCTCGGCCATGGCCTGACCGTCCCGGAGCTGGGACTGGGCTGCATGGGCATGAGCCAGTCCTACGGGACCCCCGATGACTCCGAGTCCATCGCCACCATCCACCGTGCGCTCGACCTGGGTGTGACCCTGCTCGACACCGCGGACTCCTATGGGCCGTACACCAACGAGCGCCTGGTCGGCGAGGCGATCAAGGACCGCAGGGACGAGGTGGTGCTCGCCACCAAGTTCGGCCAGGAGTTCCATCCGGACGGCACCCGCGGCATCAACGGCCGGCCCGAGTACGTGCGCCGCGCCTGCGACGACTCGCTGCAGCGGCTCGGTGTGGACCACATCGACCTGTACTACCAGCACCGGGTCGGCCTGGACGTGCCGGTCGAGGAGACCTGGGGCGCGCTGGGCGAGCTGGTCAGCGCCGGGAAGGTACGCTTCCTGGGCATCTCGGAGGCGGCGCCCGCGACCGTCCGCCGGGCACACGCCGTGCACCCGGTCACCGCCGGGCAGTACGAGTACTCGCTGTTCAGCCGCGATCCCGAGGCCGAGCTGCTGCCGGTGCTCCGCGAACTGGGCATTGGCCTGGTCTGCTACAGCCCGCTCGGCCGGGGCCTGCTCACCGGGACCCTGCCCACCGGCGGGGAGTTCGGCGAACGTGACTTCCGCCGCCGCGCGCCGCGCTTCCAGGGCGAGAACCTGGCACACAACCTGGAGGTCGCGGCTCGGATCGCCGAACTCGCCGCCAGCAAGGACGTGACCCCGGCCCAGCTGGCGCTGGCCTGGCTGCTCGCCCAGGGTGACGACATCATCGCCATTCCCGGCACCAAGCGCCGGTCCTACCTGGAGCAGAACGTCGCCGCCACCGATCTCGTGCTCACCCCCGGCGAGCTGCACCAGCTCGGCGAGCTGGCACCCGCCGGGATAGCGGCAGGCGATCGCTACCCACCGGAGATGATGGCGCGGCTGGGTCAGTGAGGTGCCGGGCCCGCCACTGCTGATCACCGCGCCCCGGGTCGTCCCAGCCACGGCGGGGCCGGTCATCCTCGAACCCGGTTACGTCGGCGTCGCCGGAGGCCTGATCACCGAGGTCGGGCAGGGCCCGCCGCCGCGCGCGCCCGACCTCGCCCTGGACAGCGGCATCCTGCTGCCCGGCCTGGTCGACCTCCAGGTCAACGGCTGCTACGGGGTGGACCTGGCCGGGGTGGACCCGGCCGGCTGGGCACAGGTCGTGCGGCGGCTGCCGGAGACCGGGACGACGGCGTTCCTGCCCACGTTCATCACTGCCCCGGTAGAAGAGCTGGCCAGGGCCTTGCGTTCTGCCGCCGGGCTGGTGGCGGGTCTGCCGGCCGGCGCGCGCGTGCTCGGCGTGCACCTGGAGGGACCGTTCCTGGCCCCCACCCGGGCCGGGGCGCACCGGCGGGACTGGCTCGTGCCCGCGACAGACGGAGCGGTCGCCGCGCTGCTGGCGGCCGGGACCGGGGTGCTGCGAGAGGTGACACTGGCGCCGGAGGTGGCCGGCGGGCTGGCGGCGATCACCCGGCTGGCGGCGGCCGGCGTGCTGGTCAGCGTCGGGCACAGCGACGCGACAGCGCGGCAGGTGGCGGCGGCGGCGGACGCGGGCGCGCGGATGGTCACCCACCTGTTCAACGCGCAGCGGACGCTGCACCACCGCGAGCCCGGCGTGACCGGGCAGGCGCTCACCGACCCGCGGCTGACCAGCGGGCTGATCGCCGAACCCGGCCATGTCGGGCCGGCCGCCTGCGCGATCGCCTTCGCCGCCGCGCCAGGCCGGATCTGCCTGGTCACCGACGCGGTCGCGGCGGCGGGCATGCCACCGGGGCGGTACCTGCTCGGCGGGGAACCGGTCGAGGTGGGGCCGGAGGAGGACGCGGCGCCGCTGCGGCCGGACGGCACCCTGGCCGGGTCGGTGCTGCGGATGGACCGGGCGGTGGCGAACACGGTCGCGGCGGGGGTCGGGCTCGCGGTGGCGGCCGCGGCGGCCACCCGGATCCCGGCCGACCTGATCGGCCGCCCCGACCTCGGGCGGCTCGCTCCCGGGGCCGCGGCCGACCTGGCCTGGCTCGGCGACGACCTGCGGGCGCGGGCGACCTGGGTGGCCGGCGAGCGGGTCTACCCGCCGGCCACGGGCTGAGGCAGGCCGCGGGCTGAGGCCGGCCCGGGGGTCAGGCCAGCGTTTCCCGGTGCACCTTGTGCTGCGCGGCCTGCGCGCGCGGGCGCAGGACCAGCAGGTCCACGTTGACGTGGGAGGGCCGGGTGATCGCCCAGACGATGGTGTCGGCGACGTCGTCGGCGGTGAGCGGCTCGCGCACCCCCGCGTAGACCGCGGCGGCCCGGTCGGAGTCACCCCGGAAGCGGTTCAGCGCGAACTCGTCGGTGCGGACCATGCCGGGCGCGATCTCGATCACCCGCACCGGCTGGCCCGACAGTTCCAGCCGCAGCGTCGCCGCGATCGCGTGCTCGCCGTGCTTGGCCGCCACATACCCGCCGCCGCCCTCGTAGGCGACGAAACCGGCCGTGGACGAGAGCACCACGATGGTGCCGTCGCCGCTGGCGATCAGCCGGGGCAGCAGCGCCTGCGTCACGTTCAGCGTGCCCAGCACGTTGACCTCGTACATCGCCCGCCAGTCGGCGGGATCGGAGTCAGCCACGGTCTCCGCACCGACGGCGCCGCCGGCGTTGTTGACCAGCACGTCGCAGCGTTCCAGCGATGCGGCGAAGGCGTCCACAGCGGCCCGGTCGGTGACGTCGAGGATCCGGGCCTGCGCGGAGCCGCCCTCGGTGCGGATCCGGGCAGCCACCGCCTCGACCCGGTCGGCCCGCCGCGCGGTGAGGACGACGTGGTAGCCGACCCCGGCGCCTGCCAGCCTGATCGCGGTGGCAGCGCCGATACCGCTGCTTGCCCCGGTGACGACGGCGACTGGCTGCATGTCCATGCCCCTCTGCGGTGGTGAGGCGGTCCTGGCCGGCCGCGCGGCCGGCTGGAGGCGGCGGTGAGACGCCGACGGTGAAATTCTGCCAGCCGCCGGGCAGGCCGGTCGCGTCAACCTGACCGGCTGCCACCCGCCGCAGGCGGCCAGGCGCCGGTTCGCTTACTCCGGTTACCATGCGGTCATGACCGCGGCCGTCACCCGGGAAGCAGCCGGGCAGCAGCCGTTCCGGGCCGTGATCACGGACTGGGGCGGCGTGATGACCGGCCCCATCATGGACATGGTGCGGGCCTGGCTGGACGCCGAGGACATCGATCACGACAGCTACGCCGCCGTGATGCGGCCCTGGGTGCTGGCGGCCTACGACCCGGCGGGGGACGGCAACCCGATCCACGCTCTGGAGCGGGGCGAATGTACCAGCGAGGAGTTCGAGCGCCTGCTGGCCGCCCGGCTGGCCCGGCGCGACGGCCGCCAGGTCGCCGCCGATGGCCTGCTCACCAGGATGTTCGCCGCGTCGGTGCCGTGCGAGCCGATGTACGGGGCCTTGCAGAGCCTGCGGGCGGCCGGGCTGCGCACCTGCCTGCTGTCCAACTCGTGGGGCAGCAGCGGGTACCCGCGCGAGCTGTTCCCCACCATGTTCCACTCCGTCGTCATCTCCGCCGAGGTCGGCATGCGCAAGCCGGAGGAGCGGATCTTCCGGCACGCGGCGGGGCTGCTCGGGCTCGACCCCGGGGAGTGCGTCTTCGTCGACGACATGGAGGCCAACGTGCGGGTCGCCGAGGCAACCGGCATGTGCGGTGTCCTGCACACCGATCCAGAGGCGACGGTCGCCCGGCTCGGGCAGCTGGTCGGCTTGCCGCTGCGCTGACCGGACCTGCCCGGGCCCGGCCCGCTAGCCTAGGCGTCCGTGGCCGACTACCCAGCCCCGTCCAGCCCGGGCCGGGCCGCCAACATGCGCGCCATCAGGCGCACCAACACCAAACCCGAGATCGCTCTGCGCAGTGCCTTGCACCGGCAGGGGTACCGGTTCCGCAAAGACCACCGCCTCGACCTGAACGAGGGTTCGCGCGTCCGTCCCGATATAGCCTTCACGGCCCGGCGGGTGGCAGTCTTCGTGGACGGGTGCTTCTGGCACGTCTGCCCAGAACATGGGCGTGATCCCGCGGTCAACGAGTGGTACTGGGCACCGAAGCTCCGCCGGAACGTGGAGCGGGACCGGGCGGCGGACGCGGCGCTGACGGCGGCCGGGTGGCGGGTGGTGCGGGTGTGGGAGCACGTCCCGCTCGCTGACGCGGTGGCGGCCGTGGTCGCGGCGCTGGCCGGGGAGGGTGCCGCCGGGGAGGACACCCCCGGCCGGTAGGTTTGCGGGTGCGGGTGTGCTGGCGGTGCCCATCGGTGGCACACTGATTGATCACCGGGAAAGGCTGCTCCGCCTTTGCCTCCGTGCGGCGGCGCCGTCATGTCCGTGCGGCAATGTCCGTGCGGCGTGTCCCGCCGTGTCTGGGGAGTCCATGCGCGTGTATCTGCCGGCGACGCTGCCGGTGTTGGCCTGCCTGCTGCGCTCCGGGACGATCGGCCCAGCGCCCGTCCGCGGATTCGCGGTGACGCCCGCACTGCGCGAGTGGTATGCCAGCGGCGACCTGGAAGAGCTTGAGTACGTGGCGATGACCCACGCGGCCCGCGCGTCGCTGCGCATGCTGGCCGACGACCCCGCCGCGCCCCGCCGCCGGGTGGTGCTCGCCGCCGACGTGCCCGACGGCCAGACCGATCACGACGGCGGTTTCGATGAGCCGACGCTGGTGATGATCCGGGAGCCGGTCCCGCTGGACCTGGTGGTCGCCGGCCACGTCGACGACCGGCTCGCCGAGGCCGACATCGCCAAGGCGGTGGCCGCGCTGGCCGCCGCCGACCAGGGCGACGACGACGCCCAGTTCCTGGTGGACGGGGCGGAGGGCCACGATCTGCTCTGGTACGCCTCCCAGGAACTGCCCTACCTGGCCGAATAGGGCGGCCGACCGGGCGCTGCCGCTGGCCGGCACCGCCGCCGTGGCCGGCCCTGCCCACTCGCAAGGCGCCGTGCGACGATGGTTTGGCGCCGCCAATGATGGCGGTTACCGCAGGGGAGTCGCGCCATGGACGCCGTCACCAACGTCCCGCCGCCGGTCAACGAGCCTGTCCGGCAGTACCCGCCGGGCAGCCCGGACCGGGCGGTGCTGGAGAGCAAGATCAAAGAGCTGGCCGGGGACCCCGCCGAGCTGACCATGACCATCGGCGGGCGCCAGCGGGCGGCCGGCGGGGAGCCGGTCGACGTGGTCGCGCCCCACAACCACCGGCAGGTCCTGGGCACGCTGCGCAACGCGACCGGGGAGGACGTGTCCGCCGCGATCGCCGCGGCGGAGCAGGCGGCGCCGGCCTGGCGGGCGCTGGACTTCGACGACCGGGCCGCGATCCTGCTCAAAGCCGCCGAGCTGCTCAGCGGCCCGTGGCGGGCGACGATCAACGCGGCGACGGTCCTGGGCCAGTCCAAGTCGGTGTACCAGGCGGAGATCGACGCTGCCTGCGAGCTGATCGACTTCTGGCGCTACAACGTCCACTACGCGCGCCGGCTGCTCGCCGAGCAGCCGGAGTCCGGCCCCGGGACCTGGAACCGGCTGGAATACCGGCCGCTGGAAGGCTTCGTTCTGGCCATTACGCCCTTTAATTTCACCTCGATCGCCGGGAACCTGCCGACCGCGCCCGCACTGCTCGGGAACGTGGTGGTGTGGAAGCCGTCGCCCACCCAGCAGCTCGCGGCCCACCACACGATGCGGCTGCTGGAAGCGGCCGGGCTGCCGCCGGGCGTGATCAACCTGGTGACCGGGGACGGGCAGGCGGTGTCGCGGGTGGCGCTGCCGCACCGCGACCTGGCCGGCATCCACTTCACCGGGTCCACCGGCACGTTCCAGCACCTGTGGCGGACGGTGGGGGAGAACATCGCCGGGTACCGCGGCTACCCGCGGCTGGTGGGGGAGACCGGCGGCAAGGACTTCGTCATCGCCCATCCCTCGGCCGACCCGGCGGTGCTGGCCACGGCGCTGATCCGGGGGGCGTACGAGTACCAGGGCCAGAAATGCTCGGCCGCCTCCCGCGCGTACGTGCCGCGCTCGCTGTGGCAGGGTATGCGCGACGACTTCCTGGCCCAGGTGGAGTCGCTCACCATCGGTGACGTGGCGGCGGACCTGTCGCTGTTCATGGGCGCCGTCATCGACCGGCGCGCCTTCGCCAAGCACGCCGCGGCGCTGGAACGCGCCCGGAGCCGGCCGGCCGTGCGGGTGCTCACCGGCGGCGGGGTGGACGACTCCGAGGGCTACTTCGTCACGCCGACCGTGCTGGAATGCTCCGACCCGGCGGACGAGGTGTTCAGCACCGAATACTTCGGGCCCATCCTGGCGGTCCACATCTATGACGACGCCCGCTATGGCGAGGTGGTCAGCCAGGCGGCTGACGCGGCGCCATATGCCCTGACCGGCTCGATCATCGCCCAGGACCGGGCGGCGATCGCGGCGGCCACGGACGCGCTGCGGTTCAGCGCCGGCAACTTCTATATCAACGACAAGCCGACCGGGGCCGTGGTCGGGCAGCAGCCGTTCGGCGGGGCGCGGGCCAGCGGGACCAACGACAAGGCCGGGTCGATCTTCAACCTGATCCGCTGGGTGAACGCCCGCACGATCAAGGAGCTGTTCGTGCCGCCGGTGGACCACCGCTACCCGCACATGGGCTGA
>DATKRG010000334.1:0-12265 GCA_035532275.1 Streptosporangiaceae bacterium
CCGCCGAAGCGCTGTCCGCCGAACCCGCCGAAGCACTGTCCGCCGGGCACACCGGGGCTATGTCCCCCTCTCCCCGGCTGTGGCGCATGCGCCGCGCCGAGGTGGCGGCCGCCGGCGTCGTCCTCGCCGGGATCGTGGGCACGGCGGCACAGTTAACTGCTGGCCCGGCCGCCGCCGGGGCCGCCGCCGCGGGAGTGGCCGCCTGCACGGTGCCCGCACTCTGGTTCGCGCGCAACCGGTTCCGGTCCTGGGCCTACCAGGAACGAGACGACGACCTGATCGTCGAGCGCGGGGTCATGGTCCGCCGGCTTTCGGTCGTTCCCTACGGCCGCATGCAGTTCGTGGACGTGACCGCGGGACCGGTGGACCGCATCTACCGGCTCGCGACCGTCCGGCTGCACACCGCCGCGGCGGCCAGCGACGCCCGCATCCCGGGCCTGGAGCGGGAAGAGGCGGCGCGGCTACGGGACCGCCTCGCCGCTCTTGGCGAAGCCAAGGCAGCCGGACTGTGAACGGCGTGCCCGGGCGCGATGACAGCTGGCACCGGCTCCACCCGCTGTCACCGGTCGTGCGCTCGGGCCGTGGTGTGCTCGCGGTCCTGGCCGCCGTCGGCATCTCCAGTTCTTCGGCGGTGGACGGCGGATCGCGCTGGTTTGATCTGGTTCTCCCGGCCGCGGTCGGCATTGCCGCCGTCGTCGGCTGGCTGGTCACGCGCTGGCGGCTGGATGGGGTGACCCTGCGCATCGAGTCCGGGCTGATCCGCCGGGACTCGCGGCAGCTGCCCATCGCCCGCATCCAGGCGGTCGACCTGGTCCGGCCGTTCCTCGCCCGGGCGCTGGGCCTGGCCGAGCTGCGGGTCAGGCTGGCCGGATCGAGCGATGCCGACGGCCGTCTCGCCTATCTCACCGAGCAGGCCGCGCTGGAGCTGAGGGCACGCCTGCTCGCGGCCCACCACGGCATGGATCCCGCCACCCCCGAACCGGCCGAACAGATCGCGGTGGTGGTGCCGACAGGCCGCCTGATCGGGTCCGTCATGTTGTCCGCCTCCGGCAGCGCCGGCGGGCTGGTGCTCGCGGGAATCGTCCTGGCGTTCGTGTCACCGGCGGGTCTGGCCGCCGTGGCGGGAACACTGTTGTGGTGGGTGATCAGCTGCGTCTCGCTGGTGTGGCGGCGGGTGTCCGAGCAGTATGGCTTCACCGTGGCGCAGTCCCCGGACGGCATCCGGATCCGGCGGGGCCTGCTGGGGACGGTGGCCGAAACCATCCCGGTGCCGCGGGTGCAGGCGGTCCGGATGATCGAGCCCCTGCTGTGGCGGCGGGTCGGCTGGTGCCGCCTGGAGATGGACGTCGCGGGCTCACCCGGGCGCGACAGCGCCGACGGGGGCGCCCGGATGCGCAAGGTGCTGCTCCCGGTCGGTGGGCGCCCGCAGGCCAGGTTCCTGCTGGCGACGGTGATCGGTGACGCGGCGCTCGAGCTGACCCGCCCGCCTGGCCGTGCCCGCTGGAAGGCGCCGCTGAGCTACCACTTCCTGGCGGCTGGCCATGACGACACGCTCGCGGTGTCGGTCACCGGCCGGGTCCGCAAGGTCACGACCTGGGTGCCGCTGGAGAAAGCACAGAGCGTGCGGTACGTGCAGGGGCCGCTGCAGCGCCGCCTGCGGCTGGCGAGCGTCCATCTGGACGCGGCCGGGCATGTCCGGGCCGAGTTCCGGGAGCGCCCGCAGGACCAGGCCGGACTGCTGGTCGGCGAACTCGCCGCGCTCAGCCGCGAGGCCCGCCGCCATCAGGACGCGCCCGCGGGATACCACCCAACTCGCGCAGCCGAGCCGGTCACCGTGCGCCGTCAGGCCGCCAGCGTCGCGTCGCCGGTGAACGCCGCCCAGAGCGAGGCATAGCCGCCGCCTGCCGCGAGCAGCTCGTCATGGGTCCCGGTCTCGCTGATCCGGCCGTCAGCCAGGACCACGATCCGGTCCGCGCGGGCAGCGGTGGTGAGCCGGTGGGCGACAACAAGAGTCGTACGCCGGGCCGACAGCTGCTGGGAGGCCCGGGTGACAGCCGCCTCGGTGGCCAGGTCGAGAGCGGCCGTCGCCTCGTCAAGCAGCAGGATGTCCGGATCGACCAGGTAGGCGCGGGCCAGGGCGATCAGCTGCCGCTGGCCGGCGGACAGGTTCCGCCCGCGTTCGGCGACCTCGTGGCCGAACCCGCCCGGCAGCCGGCTGATCATGTCTACCGCGCCGACTGCCCGCGCCGCCGCCTCCACCTCCGCATCGCTCGCCCGCGGGCGGCCGTAGGCGATCGCGTCGCGCACGGTGCCGGCGAACAGGTGCGCCTCCTGCGGGACCACCCCGAGCCGGCGGCGATAGGAAGCCAGGTCGTACTCGCGGACGTCGGTGCCGTCCACCAGCACGCATCCCTGCGTCGCGTCGTAGAACCGGGCTACCAGCTTGACGAGGGTGGACTTGCCGGCGCCGGTCTCTCCCACCAGGGCGACCGTCTCGCCGGGTGCCACCACCAGGTCCACGCCGGCCAGCGCTTCCCGCCCGCCGCCCTGGTAGCGGAAATGCACACCGCGCAGTTCGATCCGCGCACTCCCGCGCGGCACCGGCCGCGGATGGCTGGCCTGGGGGGTCGAGGTCGGCATCCGGAGCAGCTCAGAGATCCGCCGCACGCCCACCACGGCCTGCTGGTAGCCGTCGAAGACCTGCGACAGCTGCTGGACGGGGGCGAAGAGCATGTCGATGTAGAGCAGGTAGGCGATGAGCGCGCCCGCTGTCAGCGCGCCGCTGCGCATCTGGCCCGCCGCCACCAGCAGCACTACCGCCCCGGCCATGGTGGACAGTGACTGGACGAACGGGAAGTACAGAGCGATGTAACGCTGAGCCCGCAGGCGAGAACGGCGATATGCGTCACTTCGTCCGGCAAATCGTTCAGCGTTATGGCCTTCCCGGCGGTATGCCTGTGAGACGCGCAACCCTGCCACGTTCTCCTGCAGGTCGGCGTTGACCTCACTGACGCGTTCCCGCGCCTCGGCGTACGCGCGGGACGACCCGAAGTGGAAGGCGACGGTGGCCGCGCCGGCCAGCGGGAGGATCGCCAGCACCGTGAGTCCCAGCGTGAGGTTGATGACCAGCAGCGCGATCAGCACGCCGGCGAAGGTGAGCAGCGAGTTGACCATCGTGATCAGGCCGGTCTGCAGGAACGAGGACAGCGCCTCGACGTCCGTGGTCATCCGGGTCATGATCCGGCCGGCCATTTCGCGCTCGTAGAAGTCGAGCCCGAGCCGCTGCAGGTGGGCGAAAATCTTGACCCGGAGCAGGTACAGCACCCGCTCACCGTTGCGGCCGACAACCAGCGTCTGGGCGGCGTTCACCACCCAGTCCGCGCCCACGATGACCAGCGCGGCCACCGACACGGCGACGATCACCCGCGGGACCTGGGCCTGCACGCCGCGGTCGATCCCGCCCCGGACCAGGGCGGGCATGGCGAGATTGGCCAGCGCGTCCAGCGCGTCGAGCACCAGGCCGATGATGAACGCGATCGCGAACGGCCGCAGCAGGCGGCGCAGGGTGAAGTGCGGGTCGGCGGCCCGGGCGCGGGCCTGGTCCACCTCGGGCTTGTCGGTGGCCGGTGGCAGCGCCTCGACCTTGGCGAGCAGTTCAGGCGAGGGCGGGATCCCGGCCAGGGCACTGGTCATGGTCGCGCCCCGGCCCGGGCCGCTGGCAGCGCTGCGGGTCCGGCTGGGACTAGCTCCGTCTGCGGTAGCTCTGGGCTGCCAGAGCCCCGGCGTGGTCTCGGCGGCTCTAGTCTCGCTGGCCCTGGTCTCGCTGGTGTAGTAGGCCAGCTCGCCGGCGTCGATCCCTTCCGCGTCCTCACCGGGGCCGGCCAGCAGCAGCCGGTACAGCGCGCAGCGCTCAAGCAGTTCGTCGTGACTGCCCTCGCCCACCAGGCGCCCCTCGTCCAGCACCGCGATCCGGTCGGCGAGTGCGAGGGTCGAGCGCCGGTGGGCGATGAGCAGGGTGGTCCGGCCGCGCATGACCCGGCGGAGGGTCTCGTGGATCTCCGCTTCCACCCGCGGGTCGACCGCGGAGGTGGCATCGTCCAGCACGAGGATGCGGGGATCGGTGAGCAGGGCGCGGGCAAGTGCCACCCGCTGCCGCTGCCCCCCGGACAGGGTGAGCCCTTGCTCGCCGACCACCGTGCCGTATCCCTGCGGCAAGCTGGTGATGAACCCATCGGCTTCGGCTGCCTGGGCCGCCGCCACGATCTGCTCGTGGCTGGCGTCCGGGCGGCCAAAACTGATGTTGGCGGCCACTGTGTCGGAGAACAGGAAGCTCTCTTCCATCACCAGGCCGATGGCGGCCCGCAGCGAGTCCTGGGTGAGGTCCCGCACATCGTGGCCACCGACCCGCAGGGCGCCGCCGCTGACGTCGTAGAAGCGGGGGAGCAGCAGCGAGATCGTGGACTTGCCCGATCCGGCGGTGCCCACCAGGGCCAGGGTCTCGCCCGGTGTCACCCGCAGCGACAGGCCCCGCAGCACCGGCTGCGACGGCACGTAGCCGAACCGCACGTCGTCCAGCTCTACGTCGGGAACACCGGGCGGCAGCGGCCGGGCACCGGGTTGGTCGGTGACCACCGGCCGGGCGTCGATCACCTCGAACACCCTCATGACGCTGGCCCGGGCCTCCTGGCCGATGGTGACCAGGCTGGCCAGCGACCGGACCGGCCCGACCAGGGCCATCAGGTAGGAGGAGAAGGCCAGGAAGGTACCCAGGCTGATGGAGCCGCGCAGCGCGAGCCAGCCGCCCAGCGCCAGCACCCCGACCTGGCCCAGCGCCGGGACCGCCTGCAGTGCCGGGTTGTACCGGGCCATCAGCCGGACCGCGCGGACCCGGGACGCGTACAGCCAGCCGCTGGCCTGCTCGACCCGCTCGACCTCCTGCTCCTCCTGCCCGAAGCCCTTGACCACCCGGACCCCGGTGACCGCCCCGTCCACCACCCCGGCGACTTCGGCTGCCTGCTGCTGCGCGTCCCAGCTGGCCGGGAACAGGGTCCGCCGGGAGGCGACCGAGATGAACCACAGGGCGGGCCCGATGGCAAAGGCGATCAGGGTCAGCACCGGTGACAGGAAGGCCATCGCCACCAGCGAGCCGATGAACAGCACCACGTTGCCCATCAGCATCGGCACCATCGAGAGCAGGCCCTGCACCATCGTGATGTCGGAGATCGACCGGCTCACGATCTGGCCGGTGTGCAGCTGGTCCTGGCGGGTTCCGTCCAGCCGGGACAGCGCGCCGAACAGTTGTGTCCGCAGATCGTGCTGCACGTCCAGGGACAGCTGCCCGGCCCGGTAGCGTCGCAGGTAGAGCCCGCCGAAGTTGGCCCCTGCCGCCGCGAGCAGGGCGACCGCCAGCGGCCAGATGGCCGGCTGGGACGGGGAGGTCAGGTCGTCGACGATGGCCCGCTGGATCAGCGGGATGGTGATGCCGACCAGGCTCACCACCAGGGTGCCGCCCAGGGCGAGGGTCACGTTGCGCGGGTAGCGCAGGCAGGCGCGGGTCAGCCTCCGCAGCCAGCTGGAGCGCGCGTCCCTGCCCGTTGTCCCGTCCCTTTCTGGTCCCGAAGGACTGTAGCCCACGTCACCGGGGATTCATTCCGGCTTCCCTGGCTCGACGGGCTTTCCTGGCTCGACGGGCTTTCCTGGCTCGACAAGGCCGTGCTCGTAGCCGTACACGACGGCGTGCACCCGGTCGCGCAGCCCGAGCTTGTCCAGGACGTGGGTCAGATGGGTCTTGACGGTGCTGTGCGACACCACCAGGGCGCGGGCGATCTCGCTGTTGGACCGGCCGCGAATCACCAGGTCGAGCACCTCCCGCTCGCGCGGGGTGAGCCGCTCAAGTTCGGCCGGGGCCCGGTCCGGCGGCGGCCGGTGGGCCGCGAATTCGGCCAGCAGCCGGGCTGTCACCGCGGGCGAGAGCAGCGCCCCGCCGTCGGCCGCTGCCCGCACCCCGAGCAGCAGTTCTTCCGGCGGCGCATGCTTGAGCAGGAAACCACAGGCGCCCGCACGCAGCGCCTCGTACACGTACTCGTCCAGGTCGTAAGTCGTAAGCACGATCACCCGAACGATAGGTGCTCCCAACTCGCCGTCTCCATGCGCGACCTGCGGGGGCACGGGCCTGCGGTGGCGGGTTGTGGCGCGGTCGTCCGCGACGATCCGCCGGGTAGCGGAAAGCCCGTCCTCCACCGGCATCCGGATGTCCATCAGCACTACATCGGGCCGGAGCTCACGGGCGAGCCGCACCGCTTCCTGCCCGTCGCCCGCCTGCCCGACTACGGTCAGGTCCGGCTGGCTGTCCAGCAGCGTGGCCAGGCCGGCCCGGACCAGGGCCTGGTCGTCGGCGACCAGCACCCGGATCGGCCCTGCAGCGGTCATGCCCGCCGTCCTGCCGGGCTCCGGCCCGGCGCAGTGACGGGCACGTTCTGGCTGGCAGGGCCGTCTTGGTTAGCTGAGCCGTTCTGGCTGGCAGGGCCGTTCTGGCTGGCAGGGCCGTTCTGGCTGGCAGGGCCGTTCTGGCTGGCGGGGCTGGGATGCCCGGCGGGACTGTGGCCGGTGACCGGGTCATGGCAGGGGATCTGCGCGGTCACAACGAACCCGCCGTCGGGGCGGGCCTGGGCGGCGAGAGAGCCGCCGTACAGCTCGGCGCGCTCACGCATCCCGCGCACTCCCCGGCCGCCCGACCCGGGGTGGATGATCTGGCGGTGCGCCCGAGGCGAAGGGGCGTTGGCGACCTCGATCTCCACCGCCAGCGGCTGGAAGCGGAGCGTCACCCGGGTGGGCGCCCCCGGAGCGTGCCGGGCGACGTTGGCGAGGGCTTCGGCGATGATGCGGTAGCAGGACAGCTCGACGCCTGGGGAGAGCGTGTGCGAGGCGCCCTCGATGGTGAGGTCGGCCGGCACTCCGTCCGCCCGGCTCGTGGCCAGCAACGCGTTCAGTTCCGCCAGGGTCGGGGCCGGCGGCCGGGTCGGGTCGTCCGCCGGTTCTCGGCGCAGCGCGCCCAGCAGGTGGTTCAGCTCGGCGAGTGCCTCCCGGGCCAGCCGCTCCACGGTGGCCAGCACCTGGGCGGGAGATTCCGGTTGCCCAGGACTGGCTGGCTGAGCGCCATTGCCGGGCTGAGTGCCCTGGCCGGGTTGGCCCTGGCCGGGTTGGCCGTTGCCGGGTTGGCCGTTGCTGGGCTGGGCGTTGCTGGGCTGGGCGTTGCTGGGCTGGGCGCTGTCGGGCTGGCTGCCGGCTGCGTGGCCGTACGGCTGACTGCGGGCGGCTAGGCGCGCCGCGCCGGCCTGCACGGCGATGGCGGACAGCTGGTGTGCGACCACGTCGTGCAGCTCGCGGGCGATGCGGGTCCGTTCGGCCTGGTGCGCCGCCTCCACTGCGCCAGCGGCCTCGGCGCGCCGGGCGCTGGCCGCGTCCCCGAGCACCAGTGCCGCCGCCAGCAGCGCGAACGGCAGCCCGTTCACGCGGTTGCCGTTGCTGGTGAATACCGCAATCACGGCTGCCGCGAGGGCGAGCCAGCCGAGCCAGCGGGCGTACCGGCGGGTCGCACCGGAGTAGGCGCCGAGCCCATAGCAGGCGACCAGCACCGCCGCGAACGCCGAAAAGTCATTGCGGTGCAGCAGCGTCCGGGTCGCCAGCACACCCAGCGCCAGCCCGAGCACCGGCACCGGGAAGCGGCGCCGCCAGCAGAAGGGGACTGACATCGCCAGCGTCAGCGCCAGTGAGCCGAGCACGTCCGGGGTCGAGCCCGCGTGACCGGGATACTCCCACCACCAGGGCACATCCGGCAGGCCCCAGGCCAGCAGCCCCGCTGCGATCAGCAGGTCGAGCCGGCGCGGGCTGGCCAGTTCGGCCCACACCAGTTCCTTCCATCGCGGCAGGCGCATGCCCCGACTGTAGGTGGTCCGGGGCGTCATCCGCTGATGTCCATGCGGCGGAACGCCAGCACCGACGCGGCCCAGCAGACCGCCAGCAGCGCGGCCAGCCCAGCCAGCCCCGCCAGATGGCCGGGCGCAGCGCCACTGGCGGTGATGAAACGGGACCAGAAGTTGGTCGGGAGCGAGGTGATCGAGGCCTGGCCGGCCGGGAAGCCCATCCACGCCTGCACCCAGGTGGCCGGGGTCCATGTGCCGAGCGCCGGCAGCGACGCGACCACCAGCATCGCGATGGCCGCCCCCGCCACCGCCGCGGTAGTCCCGATCGTGCCCCGCGTCAGGACGCCGGCGAGCACGCCTAGCACGGCGAATGCGGCCAGCACCAGCAGGGCACGCGCGACCTGTGAGCCGGACAGGCTGAGGGCGTGCGCCACGGACTGATGCGGGGCTGGCAGATGATTCAGGTGGACCAGTACCGGGCCGCCGATCGCGAGGGCCGTCCAGCAGATCACGATCAGGCCCACCCCAGCCAGCCACAGGCTGACCAGTTTCGCGGCCAGCACCCGCCATCGCCTGCCCTGCTGGGTGAGCAGGTTCTTCACGGTCCGGCCGGACCACTCCCCGCCGATATGTGCCCCGGCGAGCAGCGCCAGCGCCAGCACCCCGGGCAGGGACGCCATCAGGCCAGCCGCCTCCGCACCCGCGGCCAGCGGGTTCAGCTGGGCCGCGGTCCGGGCTGGCTGCTCCCGGACCTGGTTGGCCCGGGCCCGTTCGAGGACCTCGGCGCGGGCACAGCGCGGTCCGGGCGGCACGCCCATCTGCGTGCAGGACGGGAGGTGGGTAAGGGCTGCGGACTGCCCTTCGAGGCTGGCGTTGTGTGCGCCCCCGGCGGCCAGCAGCACGCAGAACAGGGCCGCCGCACCGGCCACGCCCCAGCTCAGGGGCCGGTTCAGCTTCCTGATCTCGGCGCGCAGCAGTTCACCCCGCAGCAGTTCACCCCGCTGTGGCTCATCGCGTGGTGGTCGTAGTTCACCGGGCAGCAGGCGCATGACCCACCTCCGGGGTCTCGGTCAGTTCGGGTTCGGTCAGTTCGGGTTCGGTCAGCTCGGGTTCGGTCAGCTCGGGTTCGGTCAGTTCCAGGAAGGCTTCCTCAAGCTTGGGCCGTTCGAGCACGATCTGGCGTGCCCAGATCCCGGCCCGCCCGAGTGCCTCGTTCACTGCCCGCCCGTCAGATGTCTCGACCAGCACGGCGTCCGGCCCGTCCGCCCGGGCCTGCCAGCTGGCGAGCAGTGCGAGCGCGGGGTCCAGGTCGGCCGGGTCCAACGCCGCACGGACGCATGCCCGGGCCGTCGCCAGGGCGGCGGTCGTCCCCTGCTCGACCAGACGCCCGGCCAGGATGACAGCGACCTGGTCACACACCTGCTCGACCTCGGCAAGCAGGTGACTGGACAGAAACACGGTGGTGCCGTCGTCGGCGAGTGCCCGCAGCAGGGTGCGGAACTCCTTGATGCCAGCTGGGTCCATGCCGTTGGCCGGCTCGTCGAGCAGCAGCAGCGTGGGCCGCCGCATCAGTGCGGCGGCGAGGCCGAGACGCTGTCTCATCCCCTGCGAATAGGTCTTGACCTTGCGGTCGGCCACGAAGGCGAGCCCCGCCCGGTCCAGTGCGGCCACGATCGCGTCCCCGCGAGCGGGCAGATGCCTGCCGAACATGGCCAGGATCTGCAGATTGCGGCGTCCGGTCAGCCAGGGGTAGAAGGCGGGTTCCTCGATCATCGCGCCGACCTGAGCCAGCCCACTGGGGTCGGGAACCCTCCTGCCGTTCAGCCGGGCTTCCCCAGCGGTCGCCGTGACCAGCCCGAGCAGAATCCGCAAGGTCGTGGTCTTGCCCGCCCCATTCGGCCCAAGGAAGCCGAACACCTGGCCCGGCTCGACCACAAGGTCCAGCCCGGCAAGAGCGGTAGCCCCGCGATACCTCTTGGTCAGCCCGCGGCATTCGATGACCGCTGTCACATCCACCTCCGTGCGCCGTCCCGGACGCCAACGTTAGGAGTCCGTGCCACCGGTGTCGTCAGCATGAGGATGAGCTGGGCCTCGTCCTTTCGACGAGGTGCTGCAGGGGGCGCGGTGGGGCGCGGGGTGGGCGCGGTCGTGCCCTGCGCTTCGCCCTTCGGGCTCTTATACGCGCTGGGCACGACCCCACCCATCCCGCGCTGTTGTGGTGCCGCGGGCGCACGGGGTCAGGCGGCTGCTTGGCTGGGTGGGCCGTGGCCGGGCGTTGGCGGGTCATGACTTCGCAGAATGCGGCCGTCGAGGGCGGTGGCGGTGGTGGTGCCGTCCGGATTGAGGCGCAGGTGCCAGCCCCAGCGATGGATGACGATGAGGTGGTGGAAGGCGCACAGCGGCACGAGATTGAGCAGCGAAGTGGGGCCGCCCTGAGAACGGGGGATCAGGTGATGGATCTGGCAGACGCTGGCTGGCTGCTCACAGCCGGGGAACGCGCAGCTCGCATGGCGGGCGGTGACGGCCCGGCGCAGGTGAGCGGGGATCGCCGGCTCGGCCTCGCCGGCGTCCAGCGGCACCGGGATGTCGAGCGGCAGGCTGCCAGCAGCGCCGGGGCCGCCGGCCAGCCGGGACTCCCGTAGCCAGGAGGCCAGCCCACCGGGGCCGGACAGGACGTCGGCGGCCATAGCCAGGAGCGAGCCGCGCAGCCGGGCGAGTGTCTGCGCGGACACGGGGGTGCGGGTGGGGCAATCGCACCCGCCGCACTGGCAGCCACACCTGCGGACACCGTCGCTGCTGGTCATGCCGTGGCTGGCCAGGAACACCTCGACGAGGCGGTCAAGCGCCGATTGGTCCACGTGCCCAGTCACCACCGGCGCCAGGGTGGCGTCGCAGGCGGCGGCGTCCGCGTCGGGGCCGGTCAGCCAGCCGTGCTCGCGGGCAGCGGCGGACCGCCAGGCCGCTTCGACGTCGGATGCGCCGGGCAGGTCGCGCAACTGAGCCAAGGTGATATGGACCTGGGCCTGGGTCGGCTGACCAGCGCGGGCGGGCAGCATCCCGGTCGCGGTCAGCCGCCGGCACATCTCCTGCAGGGCATCGTGGCGGCGCTGGGCAGTGCTGCGGTCGTCCTCCGGGCCGGCCTTCTTGCCCAGCGAGTCCAGCACGGCGGATAGTGCGGCTGCGCACTCGGGGGTGAGGTCGCCGTCCAGGCGGCCGGCCCCGCCGAGAGTGACCCCGAGCCACAGCCCTCGGTCGGCGAATCCGTCGCCGCGGTCGTCGTCGGGGGAGTCCTGGCGGCTGCGCTGGTACATCTCCTCGGCCAGCCCGGCGAGGCCGGTCAGCT
Organism: Streptosporangiaceae bacterium; assembly: GCA_035532275.1. Lineage (GTDB taxonomy): Bacteria > Actinomycetota > Actinomycetes > Streptosporangiales > Streptosporangiaceae > UBA9676. The sequence goes on from DATKRG010000334.1 coordinate 11,266, forward strand.
CAGCTCCGCCGCTGGCGGCCCCCACGAGGATCGCATCGGCGTCGTCCCGCTTGCCTGCGGGCAGCCGGTCGCTCCAGGAGCAGAGCTCCCTGGCCCACGACGTGGAGATCTCCCCGTCGGCTAACGCCTGCCAGATCACTGGGTGAGCCGTCAGCCGCCGGGCCCACGCTGTCGCGGCAGCAGCGGCGCCCTTGGTGACCTTGGCCTGCCAGCGCAGCCAAGCACGGGCACTGCCCTGGCCGTCGCTTTCGTATCCGTCCTGGGCTGTGAAGGCCGCGAGAATCTGCGTCCGCGCGGCGGTGTGACGGGCCTCGGCCCGTTCCAGTGCCCGCAGCGCCTCCGCCTGCACCGCAGTCGGCAGCGACGCGACGTCGGTGGAGTTCAGCACGGTCAGGGCGCGATCGAGCATCGCCAGCGCGCCAGGCACGCTCACTGGGTCACCGGGGACACCGGCTGAATTCTGTGGGCCGCACATGCTGATCACCTCCGTCCTGCCACTTCCGCCAGGCCACTTCGGGGCACCACTTCGAAGACTAGTTCGACCCTACTCGGGGGGTCTGACAGTTTCTGGCCGGGACGGGGTCCGCCAGGAAGAACCGTTGGAAAATTTGTGCCATCGCTGGGAAGCGCGCGGTCCCAGGCGTGGAGCGCGCTGACCCGGCCGAGACCGGCGGAGGCGCCGGAGCGGCGGTGGAGCGCTGGCCGGTGGAGCGCTGGCCGGTGGAGCGCTGGCCGGTGGAGCGCTGGCCGGTGGAGCGCTGGCCGGTGGAGCGCTGGCCGGTGGAGCGCTGGCCGGTGGAGCGCTGGCCGGTGGAGCGCTGGGTTAGCGGCGCTGGGTGGGCTGGGTGGTGCCGTAGCTGGCGGCCAGGCTGAACACGATCAGCGCGAACAGCAGGAATGTGATCACGTGGACGCTGGTGCACCACAGGCAGATGGCGTTCAGGGTGAACAGCTCTGTGTAGATGAGGTAGAGGACGAACACCATGCCGACGCCTACCGA
>DATKRG010000335.1:0-2694 GCA_035532275.1 Streptosporangiaceae bacterium
CTCGCGGCACAGCTCTACCAGCTGCCCGCGCTACCGGGCCCGGCCGAGTTCTCGGCGCTCGCCGAGGCCTGGAAGCCGTTCCGGACCTGGTCCGTGGTCCTCATCCGGGCTGCCGCTCGGCGCGTCCTGGGCGCGGAGCCCGCCCACCCGGCAGCGGCCGCCAGCTGACGCGGCCCGTCGTGGCCTTCAGGCCGGGTCCCCGGCGTGCAGCCCGGCGATCCGCTGTGCCGCCCGGGCGACCTCGGCGCGATGTCCTGGTGGATGCAGGACCTCGACCTCGGCGCCAAGCGCGAGCAGATCGAGCACAAAGGAGAACGGCGACTGGGTGCCGCTGGGCAACGCCGACGAGCAGAAACCCGGCCCAGGACGGCACGGTCGAGGCATGGGGACGGTCAGCCGCCAACCCGGTCGGCGGCTGGTACGGCATGAAGAAGGGGCTGCGCGGACGGTTCGGCAACTACGTCCCGCCGGTGCTGGAGGCGCTGGGGCTGGCCGAGGTCGAGCACAACCCTCGCAACAACCGGATGCGGGCCCGCTGACCGGGCACGCGCCCGGACCGGCCCGCGCGCTGGCGTGGGCGGGTGTCGCGGGGCTGGCGGTGTACGTGGCCATTGATGTCGCGCTGGCATTCCTGCGGCCGGGCGATTCGCTGCTGCCCAACGCCGAGAGCGACTACGGAGTCGGCCCCTGGTCGTGGCTGATGGACGTCAACTTCCTGGTGCGCTGCGCCGCCACGCTGGCCATCGCCGCCGGTACCAGGGGTCGCCGGAACGTAACTGGCCGGCCAGGCCTGTCGATCGGGGGGCTCCCCGTTCGTCGTATCAGATGTACCGCTCCAGCAACCGAGGGGACATGCACACGTGACTACCGCGCACAGTGACAGCACCAGCAGCTCAGCGCCGGCCGGGCCGGTCCAGTACCGGCTGGTGACCCGGTACGCGAGCCGCTCCGCCGAGGCAGCTGACGACAATCAGCGACGGGTGGAGGCCGTGTTCGCCGAACTCGCCGAGAAGGCCCCGGACAACGTCACCTACCTGGTCCTGCGGCTGGCCGATGATTCGTTCGTCCACATCTCCTTCCACGGCCACGCGCCCGATGGGCCGAACCCGATCGCGTCCACGAAGGCGTTCGCGCACTTCGGCGACGGCCACGGCGACCGGCGCGCCGGAGACATCGACCAGCAGCACGCCAGCCTGGTCGGCGCGTACGTCACCGTTATCGGCTAGCCAGGCCGCACCACCGGCTGCCGCGGGCAGCCGGTGCGATCATGGGTCATCCCCGCGCTAGTTGCCCGCGCCAGGACCCCAGGTGCCGTCACCCTGGCTGGTGCTGACCAGCCGGCCAGGCACGCAGGAGCCGAACGTCACGTTGCCCGTGCCGCTCCAGGCTGGCCCCCGTGACGCCACGGCGTGGAGCGTCATCCGGCGGTACGAGCACGCGGACCGCGGCAGCCGGGCGATGAAGAACGTGGTGCCGTGCAGGAGAACCGAGGCCGGCCGCGGCAGCTGGCGGCCGGACGACAGGCTGATGGTCACCGGGTAGGGGTGCTGGATGAAGCCATAGACCACCCCGCGCCCGCCGGTGTCGATCACCTCGAAGCCCGCGTCCGGGCCCGCCGACAGCGGCGCGCTGCACAGCCCGTACCACCGGCCGTTCAGCACCATCCCGCCCTGCTCGATCCCATAGGGATCGGCTATCCCCTTCTTCGCCCACAGGCTCCAGCCGAGCCCGCCCGCCGAACCCGCGGCAACCCGCACAGACCCTCTGATCAGCGGCCCGGCCGGCTCACCGGAGTCATAGGCGGCGATGGTGGCGTCGCAGTAATACGTCGGGTTGCGGCCCGCGCCCGGGGGGATGGTCCCGGCCGGGGACCGGGCCGGGCAGCCGCGCACGTACGCCGCGTTGCAGGCCCGGCTGCTGATGACGGACAGGCCCTGGCCTTCCAGAACGTAGACCGTGCGGTTCCCGGGATCGACCGCTACCGCGTGCGGCCCCGTCCCGGCCGGGAACGAGGCTGGGACCTGCCCGCATCCGCTGCCAGCGGCGGCACTGCACACCGACGTGTCGATCATGGACACGGTATTGGACTCCCCGTCCGCCACATAGAGCGTGGGCGATGCCTGATCGCTGGCCGCTGCCACCGGGCCGGCCCCGCCCCTGGCCGCCAGCAGGTGCCCGGCACAGCCGGACACGGTGAGCGCGCTGCAGGTGTTCCGGTTGATGACCGTCACGGCGCTGGCATCGGCGCCGGTGACGTAGAGGCTGCCGGTCGCCTGGTCGACCGTGATATCGGTGGGCCAGCCGTCGACCGGAACCGTGGCCAGGACCTTCCCGCAGCCGCGGGCATCGGTGCCGTTGCAGGTCCGGCCGTCGATCACGAGCAGGCCCTCGTTCCAGCTGCCGAGGTAGATGGTGTCCGTGACCGGGTCCACCGCGACCGTCGGGTAATAGCGCTGGCTGCCAACGCTCACGGTGGTGCTGGCCCGCTGGCACCTTCGCAGGTCAGCGGCGTTGCAGATCTTGCCGTTGATGACGGACAGCTGGTTCGAGCGGGCGTGGGTCACATAGATCGTGCTGGTCCGCGGGTTGATGGCGAGCGCGGCCGGCCCGCTCCCGCCCGGCGCGGGGTTCGGAACGCTGATCAGCGCCCGGTCCTTCCGGCACCCGCGGCTGGTGACCGCGTTGCAGGTGGCC
>DATKRG010000336.1:0-8226 GCA_035532275.1 Streptosporangiaceae bacterium
AACTGGGTTAGCGCTCCCCTTCGCCGGGCTGGCGCCGGCCGCCAGTGACCGCAGGCGCACCCGCTCCCAGGCAGGCACGGTCACCGCCCTGCGGATGACGACCACCTCCGACCTGTCCGCGCAGATGATGGCCCGCTCCCCGCTGCCGCCATTCACGGCCGTCAACCCCGGGCCGTTCGATGTGGTGGTGAACCCGCAGGAGACGTTCCAGCTGTTCCTTGGCACCGGTGCCGCGCTGACGGACTCGGCGGCCTATGTGCTGGCGAACTACCTCAGCGCCAGGCAGCGCTCCGCGCTGCTGGCAGAGCTGTTCTCACCCCGCCAGTGCAACTGGCAGATGCTGCGCGTCTGCATGGGCTCCCCGGACTTCCGTGCGCAGCCGGTGGGCTACACCTACGACGACATGCCGGCGGGGCAGACCGATCCGCACCTGGCGCACTTCTCGGTGAGCCGCGACACCGCGTACATCACGCCCATCATCGCCCAGATCCTCGCCATCAACCCGGGCGTGAAGATCCTCGCCACCCCATGGACCCCGCCGGCGTGGATGTTCGCCTCGGGCGCGTTCGAGGCAAATCAATGCACGTTCCGCGACTCGCGGATGGCCGCCTACGCCAGGTACTTCGTGAGGTTCCTGCGGGCATACCGGGCGGCCGACATACCCGTGTGGGGCATCACCTGCCAGAACGAGCCGGTGGCGGGGACGTTCATGAAGTTCAGCCAGAGCGAGGAAGAAATATTCATCGGCTCCCACCTTGGCCCCGCCCTGAAGGCGGCGGGCTTGCAGGACGTGAAGATCCTCGCTCTGGACGACAGCTGGGCAAAGGCCTCCTACGGCGAGGGCGTGTCCGCGAGCCCGGTGGCCGGCCCGTTCACCGCTGGGATCGCCTACCACGGCTACCGCGGTGGCCCGGCCGTGATGACCGGGGTGGACAGTGCCCACCCGCAGGTGGAGCAGCACCTGACCGAGTTCCGTTCCCTGGTGAGCGAGCCTCTCGATATCCAGATGGCCTCCGTGGCGGGCGGGTACGTGGCGCAGGGTGTCGCGAACTATGCCCAGTCGGTGCTGCTGTGGAACCTCGCCCTGGACCAGAACGGGGAGCCCAATCAGCAAAAGCCCGGCCGTCTCGGCGTGGTCACCGTCGATAACACCACCAGCGCGGTGACGCGCACCGCCGGCTACTACGCGCTCACCCACCTGGCCATGTTCGCCCAGCCAGGGGCGGTCCGGTGCGCCGCCACGACCTTCGGCACGGCCTACGTGGCGTACCGGGCCTACCCGGACGCGGTGACCACCACGGCGCTGGCCAACCCGGACGGGTCGGTGGTCCTGTACGCCTACAACGGGCAGGGGGCAGATGTCGCGTTCCGCGTCGTGGACGCCCGCACGGGACGCGGCACCGTCGTGACGATGGTCCCCGGCGAGCTGTCCACCTTCATCTGGCCCGCCGGCCATTAGGCCCGCGCTGCCAGCTCGCCAGTCAGTGATCTGTGAAGAAGATCCCCCGGACCTCTACGACGGCATAGCCGACCAGGACATAGCCGGCCACTGGGTCGGCCTGCCACCAGCCGGCCGCCGCGTTGAGGATCAGTCCTGCCATGACGGCGGCCGCCAGCAGCCCGTCGATCAGGGTGACCCGTCCCTCGGTGCGCAGCACCGGGTTGCCGAGCGCCTTGCCGGTGCGGGCCTTCCCGTAGGCGAGCGCGAACATGACCACCGCGGTCACCGCGGTCCAGCCGATACCGAGCGGGGAGTGCCGGGGGTGGTAACCCGTGACCAGCACCCAGGTCGACTGCACCGCCAGGTAGGCGGCCAGGGCGGCGAAGGCGGCACCGATCATGCGCAGCGCCCGCCGCTGACGGTCGGCGCCGGTGCCGGACAGTTCCCAGATCACGACCGCGGACGCGCCGATCTCGATCAGCGAGTCGAGGCCGAACCCGGCCAGCGCTACCGACCGGGCCGCGACCGCGGCGTAGGCGAGCACCACGATCCCGGCCACGTTCCAGCCCAGCGTCGTGTACTCCAGGGCGAAGCCCCGCAGGAGCAGGACCTGGCGGCCGGGCTGGTTCTGTGCCGCAGTCACCGCCGCAGTCTGCCAGAGGCGCATGGCCTGCGAATGGACCGGGCTCTGCCGGTGGGCGACGTGGCCCTGACCGGTAGGCGACATGGCTCCTACCGGTTCGCGACGTACCGGAGATCGATCGTGTCCTTGTGCCCGTTCCAGGCGAGCGTGAACTGCCAGCAGCCCGCCGTCGGCGCCACCACGTCTGACGGGTAGATCTCGCCGGGCGAGGAATTCGCCGGCCAGGTGGACGAGACCACCGGGGAGCCGGCACCGAGCGGGTGCCCGGTGATCTGCAGCGGCAGCCCGCCCCTGGGATACCTGACGACCCAGAGAACCTTGTCCGAACGCTGGCCGGAGTCCCCGGCCAGCAGCGGGTAGCCGAAAAGGAACGCCGCCGCGCCGCCCGCGTGGGCGAGGCCATAGCGCAGGTAGGTGGGCGGGTTTGCCGGGCTCGCCCAGCCAGGGGCGGCCCCGGTCAGCAGCGGTGTCGTACCGCAGCCGCCGCCGACATGGGCCGCGCCCTGCCCGTGCACAGGGCTGGCGGGAGCGGGGGTGGCCGGGCTCGCGGGGGTGCCCGTGCCTGCCGGGCTGGCTGTGCTCGCGGGGGTGCCCGTGCACGCGGCCGCGAGGAGAGCGCACATCGCGCCGGTGACGGCTAACACACGCGGGGTCATGACTCGACGATAGCTCCGGGCACCGGTCATGTCGGTGGCAGTACGTACGCTCGCATCATGGCTTTCTTCGCGGTCACGATGATCCACGGCCCGTCCTGGGACGCCACGCGGGGAATCCGGGAACAGGACGGCTGGGACGAGCACGCGGCGTTCATGGACGAGCTGGTGGACGACGGTTTTGTCATCCTCGGCGGCCCGGTAGGTGACGGTGACCGGGCTATGCTCGCCGTCGAGGCTCCCAGCGAGGGCGATATCCGTGCGCGCATGGATGGCGACCCGTGGGCGCCGATGGGGCTGCTGGGGATCGGGGAGATCCTGCCCTGGACGATCTGGCTCGACGGACGGCACCGGAGCCGGCTGCGTGGCTGAGTGCCCGCAACAGGTTGTTGAGTGTCTCTTTGCATGCTCTTAACGCGATTCACGCTGCCCTGGACCCATGAGTGGGGGGTCTGATGACTGCGGCCTGGCCCGGGGCATCTGGTCAGACCGGGAGCTTGATGAGTTCCTGCGCAGATCGCTGCATGCGGCGGTGCAGTCGGTAGAGCCGACCGCGAACGGCCTGGATCAGATCTTCGCCGGGCTGCTGCAACGCAGCCAGCCGGCCACCGTGCGGCTTCGCCCCGTCTGCTGGCCGCGTCTCAGTGTCGGGCCAACGACCCCCGGTGGTGTCGGTTCCTAGCCGGGCGGGAAAGGGGCCATTATGACAGCCTGGGCTCACGAACCATTTGCCGGGAACCCCCCGTTGCCATCCGGCCCGGCCGGGCCGCACGCGGCCATGAGCGGGCCGGTGGAGGAGGAGTTCAACTACCGTCTGCCGTTCGAGCTCGACCTTGGCCGCGCAGCCATCATCGCGGAGGCACTGCGCGAGTACGGGTACCAGCTATGCACCGCCGATACCGTGACGGCGGAGCTGGCCCGGCCCGACAGCGAGCGCACAGACATCGGCCGGTTCGCCGCTGACGCACTGGCCAGGGCGGGCTGGCGCCCGTAAGCCCGGCAGCGGCCCTGCTTCCGTCAGCGCCTGGTTCCCGCAGCGGCCCGGCTTCCGCCCAGCCCGGCTTCCGCAGCGCCCTGCTTCCGGCGGCGTCCTGAGCCCAGTGGCCGGCTCCCGGCCCGAGCCGGCCGCTGGTCCGCTACCGCTGACGGGGAGCGATGAGCAGCGCCTGTGCACCGACTCCGACCTGACCGTCGAGGTCGGACAGGACCGATGTGGCCAGGCCTGCCCCAGCGGTGGAGATGACGGTCCGGGCGTCCAGGCAGATCCACTCACCCGCCGCTTCGCGGTGCAGGTGAACGGTGAGCTCGGGGTTGATGAAATGCCACTGGAGCAGATCCAGTTCGCCAGACGCGCCGTTCCCGCTGTCCGCGATGGCGAGCACCCGTTCCAGCGGGCCGGTCTCCTCGTCCGCGACCAGCGGGTAGCGCATCCTGGCCCACACGGTCGCGGGGCCGCGTTCGGTGAAATGGCCATGGACCGGCCGCCATTCGATGGCCGACAGATAACCGTCCACCCAGCCACCCGGCGCCAGCGGCGATGATTGCGCGGGCAGCGCGGGTGGCGCCTGCGGGTGCCCGGCCGGCGGGCTGGAGGTCCGCCGCACCCGCCACGCGCTGGCCCGGGCGACCTCACGGCCGTCCACGCTGGCCACTGCCTCCAGCAGTTCCACGCTCCGGCCCGGGCGGGCAACGCGGGCCCCGACCCGTATCTCACCGACCGGGACGGCGCCCAGAATCTCGCAGGTGAAGCGCGCGACGATCATGTCGTCGCGTGGCGCGCACCGCTGGATCGCCCGGCCGAGCAGCGCGGCCGGCGGCCCGCCGTGCTGGGCGCGGGCATCCCATGGCCCGGTTGTATGCGCCGTGGCCAGCCAGGTGTCCTCGCCGGCGGGCAGGTAGAAGCTGTCGGCCACGGGTGGATGCTACCGGCAGCGGACGATCAGGCAGCCGGGCGGCCCACGAGCCCCAGAGCCCCAGAGCCCCAGGAGCCCGGGAGGATCAGCATCCCGGGAGGATCACGAGCCCGGGAGAAATCAGCCAGCCGGTCCGACGATCACCTTCAGGCCGGTGCGGGCGGCAGCGGCGGCCATCGCCGCCGGCGCCTCGGCCAGGCCGAAACGGTGGGTCACCAGCGGGGCCAGGTCCACCTGGCCGCCCGCGGCCAGGGCGATCGCCCGCGGGTAGGCGTCGTTCATGCGCCGGACCATGGCGATGGTGAGTCCCTTACGGCGGGCGGCCGACGCCTGGAAGGTGGTCTGGTCGCTGGCCGGGATGCCGCCGAGCACCACCCGCCCGCCGGGGCGGACAGCGGCGATCGCCAGCCGGACCGCCTCGTCGGTGCCCGCCATCTCGAAGGCCACGTCGGCCCCCTCCCCGGTGACCCCTGCGGTGCCTGCGGTCCCTGCGGTCCCTGCGGTCCCTGCGGCCCCGGCAGGCCCGGCGAGCTGCCCGGGCGTGACCAGGCCGGTGGGGTCGACCGCCGCCGCCGCGCCGAACCTGGTAGCGGCCGACCGCCGGTGGGGCAGCGGGTCGAACGCGGTGACCAGCCCGGCTCCGGCCGCCCGCAGCGCCTGGATGAGCAGCAGCCCGATCGGCCCGCAGCCCGCGACCACGGCGGTGGCGCCGAGCCGGACATGGCCGAGGTCGAGAGCATGCAGGGCGACCCCGAGCGGCTCCAGCACGGCGCCGTCGGCGTCGGTGAGGCTGTCCGGCAGCCGGTGCAGCAGGTGATCCGGCCAGGCCATGAACTCGCGCATGGCCCCGTCCTGGCCGCCGTGCCCGGCGAACCGGATGCGCAGGCACAGGTTCCGGTAGCCGTCCAGGCACGGCCGGCAGGTACCGCACCAGATGGCTGGATCGATCGCGACCCGCTCCCCCCGCCGCGGCCCGTCCTCGATCACTCCCGCAGCCTCATGCCCGAGGACAAGCGGCCGGGTGAGGACGGCGTCACCGATCCCGGCCTCACCCCACCAGTGCAGGTCCGACCCGCAGATGCCGACCGCGGTCACCCGGACCAGGCTGTCCCCCGGCCCGGGCTGCGGCACCGGCTCGTCGGCCAGCCGCAGATCGCCGACCGCGTGCAGCCGCGCGGCCTTCACCGGCACCCGCCGGTCACGGCTGCTCCGCCGAGCCCGGCCGGGTCAGCCGGACCGGGACGACCACCTGGTCATACAGGCCGGCGTCGACCCCGGATCGCAGCGCGGCCTCCCGCAGCGTCAGGTCCTGCGCCACCGCGAGATGGGCGATGGCCGCGGCCCGGTCGTAGCCGATCACGGGGCTGAGCGCGGTCACCATCATCACCGAGCGCTCGACGTCCTGCCTCAGCCGCGCCTCGTTGAGCAGCGCGCCCTCCACCAGGAAGGCACGGAAGCTGTCGCAGGCATCGGCCAGGATCCGGGCCGAATGCAGCATGTTGCTGATCGCCACCGGGCGGAACGCGTTGAGCTCGAAGTTGCCTTCGGCGCCTGCCAGCGTCACCACGGTGTCGTTCCCCATCACCTGCAGGCAGACCATGAGCATCGCCTCGGCCTGGGTTGGGTTGACCTTGCCCGGCATGATGGAGGACCCGGGCTCGTTCGGCGGCAGGATCAGCTCGCCCAGCCCGCTGCGCGGGCCGGAGCCGAGCCAGCGCATGTCGTTGGCGAACTTGAACAGCGCGACGCTCAGCCCGCGCACCGCGGCCGAGGCCCGGACCAGCGCCCCGAGCGAGGCCTGGGCGGCGAACTTGTTCGGCGCGGTGACGAACTCGTGCCCGGTGAGCAGGGAGATCTCGGCCGCCACCGCCTCGCCGAAGCCGGCCGGCGCGTTCAGGCCGGTGCCGACCGCAGTGCCCCCGATCGCCAGCTGCCGCAGGCCGGGCATGGCCGCGGTGATGGCCTCGGCCGCCTCATCGAGCTGGGCGACGTAACCCGACCACTCCTGGCCGACCGTCAGCGGGGTGGCGTCCTGCAGGTGGGTCCGGCCGATCTTGACGACATCGGCCCACTCCTCGCTCTTGCGCCGCGCCGCCTCCCGGAGCCGGCCCACGCTGGGCAGCAGGCCCTCGGCCAGCGCACGCAGCGTCGCGATGTGCATCACGGCCGGGAACGTGTCGTTGGAGGACTGGCCCGAGTTCACATCGTCGTTGGGGTGGACCGGCCGCTTGCTGCCCAGCTCGCCGCCGGCCAGCTGGATCGCGCGGTTGGCGATGACCTCGTTGACGTTCATGTTCGACTGGGTGCCCGAACCTGTCTGCCAGACATGCAGCGGGAACTCATCATCCAGCGCACCCGAGCTGACCTCGTCGGCCACCTGGCTGATCAGGTCCGCTTTCCACGCCGGGAGGCGGCCCAGCCGGGCATTCACGATCGCGCACGCCTTCTTCACCTGCCCGAAGGCGTGGTAGACCGCGGCCGGCATCCGGTCCTCGCCGATGCTGAAATGGATCAGCGCCCGCTGGGTCTGCGCCCCCCAGTAGTGGTCCGCGGGGACCTCCACCGGGCCCAGCGAGTCGCTCTCGGTCCGCGTGCCGGTGGCATCGAGCCCGATCGGGATCGCCAGCACGCGGGGAGCCCCGTCACTGGCTGCCGGATCCACGCCCATCCCCTCCCGCCGGGGCCCGCCTCCCTGCCGGGCCTGCGACCAGGGTAGGCGACCGGTCTTCAGCCGGATCGGCCCGGCGGGCGCGGCTCACCGCAGCTGCGGCACGCCAGCCTCGTCACCGTCCGACAGCAGACCGCCCTGGAGCACCGGCGGTCCGGCGGCGGCCAGCGCCGCGGGAGGCGGCACGGCGGGCCTGGCCGCCTCGAGCCGCAGGGCCAGCGCCGGGCACATCTCCACCGCCTGCTGGGCGTCCCGCTCCAGCCAGAACGGCACCGGCATGTCCAGGAACGTCGGATAGCCCTGGCTGTCCAGCTGGACCAGCTCGGGCACCAGCCGGCCGCACAGGCCATGGCCCTGGCACCTGGTCCAGTCCACCACCAGCCGGGCCTCGTCATGCTCGGGATCGAGCGGCAGGATCTCGCGCACGGGCCTGCCACAGCTGCCGCGGAAGGCGTGCGCCGCCAGGTCGTCGGTGAACACCTCCAGCGCGGACAGCACGAACCGGGATGTCCCGTCCGGGTGGCTGCACGCCCCGCGCCCACGGACCGCGGAGGCGGCCCGCCGCGCCCTGTCCAGCGCCTCCATTCCCCCCGAGCCGTCGGCGAGGGCGCTCAGGGAACGGGCGATGCCGGGCAGGCCCAGCTTGCACGGCCCGCACTGGCCCGACGACTCCTTGGCGAGGTAGCGCGCGATCCGCGCCACCTCCCCCACCGGGCAGGTGTCCTCGCCCAGTGGCAGCACGATGCCGGCCCCGAGCGAGCCACCGGCCGCTTCCAGCCCGGCCCGGCTGACCGGCACGTCGTAGGCGATCTCGGCGGGCAGCCACGAGCCGTGGTAGCCGCCGACCAGCACCGCAGCGGCCGACCTGGTCTCGCAGATGTCCAGCACGGTGCCCAGCGGCATCCCGG
>DATKRG010000337.1:0-1434 GCA_035532275.1 Streptosporangiaceae bacterium
CCGTTGCGAGTCAGTGAGCATGAGCGCTCGCCTTCGCAGTCCCGGCTTGCGCCAGGACGGTCCCGGTCTTGCCCGCTCGCGCGGCGCCGGGTTGACGCTTCACGGCCACCTGCCGGGCATGCCCGGTCTTACGGTCGGCTCCACGTCCGTTGCTGTCCGGGCCACTCCCGGCCAGTTCCCGCCGCCCGTAGGCGGCAAGGTTGACAGCTGCGTTAACATCGCGGTCGGCGACCATCCCGCAGGCCGTGCACACGTAACTGCGCTCGGACAGGAGCAGCTTGGCTTTCACCGCTCCGCATCCCGAACAGGTCTTGCTGGACGCGAACCACCGGTCCGCGACGATCACCCGGCCGCCGCACCATGCGGCCTTGTACTCGGCCTGCCGCCTGAACTCGCCGAACGACGCGTCCGCGACATGCCGGGCCAGCCGGCGGTTCTTCACCATCCCGGCCACGTGCAGGTCCTCGATGACGACCGTCCCGAACTCGGACGTCAGCCGGGTCGTCAGCTTGTGCAGGCCGTCTTTCCGCTGGTCGGCCACCTTGCCCTGCGCCCTGCCGAGCGCGGCCGACGCGCGCCGCCACCGGTTCGACGGTTCCCGCCTAGTCCGCCGGTCAGGCCCCTGCCGCCGGGACATCGCACGGGACAGGCGGCGTATCTTCCGCAGCGCCCCGGACAGATGACGCGGGTTCGCGATCTCCTCACCGGTCGACAGCACAGCCAGGGTCTTGATGCCCAGGTCGACGCCGACGGCAGCACCCGGGAGGCGCGGTGCGGGCCGGCTGATCCCGGTCTCGACAGCGAACGACGCGAACCAGCGCCCGCGCTCAAGCCGGACAGTCACCGACAGGACCCGCGCCGTCCCGGCCGCGACGAGATCAGCGAGCCTGCGGCCGTCCTCGTGGAGCTTCACCCGCCCGATCCGGGGCAGTACCGCGTGGCGGTCTTCGCAGCGGAACGCCCCGGTCGTGAACCGGATCGACGGCCGGGCCTTCCGCTTCGACCTGAACCGGGGGAACCCGGCGGGCTTGCCTTTCCGCTTGCCCTTGCGGGAATCGCCCCAGTTCCCCAGCGCGCGGGCGAGCTGGTCCAGGCCTGTGCTGAACGCCTCCTTGGAGCACTCGCCCCACCACGGGGCGTGCTCGTCCTTGGCGGCGTTCCAGTCCTTGCGCAGCGAGTACAGCGACCACGAAAGCGGTGGCGTGAGGCCGTCCCCGGCGATGCCGTAGGACTTCTCCGCTTCCCGCTGGCCGAGGTTCGCCTTCACCCGGGCGAGGCCCCAGTTGAATGCCACCCGCGCCGCCCCGGCATGTGACCGCAGTGCCCGTTCCTGCGCCGGGGTGGGGTCCAGTGCGAACCGGCAGGCGAGGATCGTCACTGCGGGCCGTCCTGCCCGAGGGCGGCGACAGCGCGGGAGGCACGGTTCGCCGCCGC
>DATKRG010000338.1:0-1173 GCA_035532275.1 Streptosporangiaceae bacterium
CGGGAAGCGGGTGGTAGCGTTGGGCGATGCACAAACACTACCCGGTCATCTTGACCGCCAACCAACGCACCACGTTGCAGCAGATGCTTGCGGCGGGGACCGCTCCGGCGCGCAAGCTCACCCATGCGCGCATCCTGCTCAAAGCCGACCAGAGCCCGGACGGTCCGGGCTGGGTCGATGTGCGCATCGCCGAGGCCGTCGAGGTCAGCCAGCCGACCGTGGCCCGCGTGCGCAAGCAGTTCGTCGCACAGGGCCTGGAGGCGGCCCTGAACCGACGGGCACCCCGCCGCGTCTACGAACGCAAGCTCGACGGGGCCCAGGAAGCCCAGCTGGTGGCGCTGACCTGCAGCGACCCGCCGCCGGGGCAGGCCCGTTGGACGCTGCGCCTCTTGGCCGACAAGCTGGTCGAGCTGGAGGTGGTGGAGGCCATCTCCTACCAGACCGTCCGCCGCGTGCTCAAAAAAACGAACTGAAGCCCTGGCGCAAGCACCAGTGGAGCATCCCGCCCCAGGCCAACGCCGACTTCGTCTGGCGCATGGAGGACGTGCTGGCGGTCTACACCCGGCCCTACGATCCGCGCTTCCCCCAGGTCTGCTTCGACGAGGTGTCCAAACAGCTGTTGCGGGACGCCCGGGCATCCGTGCCGCCGCAGCCCGGCCAGCCCCGGCGCGTCGACTATGAATACGCGCGCGAGGGCGTGTGCAATCTGTTCCTGGCCTGCGAGCCGCTGGCCGGCTGGCGCCACGTTACGGTCACGGCGCGCCGCACCGCGGTCGACTTTGCCCAGCAGATCCGGGACCTGGTCGACGTCCACTACCCCGAGGCCGAGCGCATCATCCTGGTGCTCGACAACCTCAACACCCATACGCCGGCCGCGCTCTACGCGGCGTTCCCGCCGGCCGAGGCCCGGCGGCTCACCGACAAACTCGAATGGCACTACACGCCCAAGCACGGCAGCTGGCTGAATATGGCTGAAATCGAGTTGTCGGTCCTGAGCCGGCAGTGCCTGGACCGACGCATCCCGGATGACCAGACACTGGCGGACGAGGTGGCGGCCTGGGAAGCCACCCGCAACGCAGCGGCGGGCGCCATCGACTGGCGCTTCACCACCGATGACGCCCGCATCAAGCTCAGGCGGCTGTATCCATCACTTCAGGAGTAACGCGGCACTAG
>DATKRG010000339.1:0-3432 GCA_035532275.1 Streptosporangiaceae bacterium
GGCCAGCTCCCGGTGGGACACCACGGTGCCGTCATCGGGGCAGATCAGAGCCGGCCCCTGGCGTGCCTCCTGCACGATCGCCAGCAAGGATTCCGGCGCGGCGGGCGCTGGTCGCGTCACATGGCCTCCTCTGGCACCCCGCTCCTCGCAGGGTGGCACAATACGGAAGATAACGGACAGTTCGGGCTCGGGAATCCCCGGCCTGGTGGCAAGACCGGGGTCTGCGCTGACACGGGGATACCTGCGGACCCGGGGTGGGCAAAGGTCATCGTCGGCGATCACTCGTCACGGTGCCCGGCGACCAGGTCGTGGCACTGCCGAACCCGCCGGCCGCGTGGTGCCACGGCCGGGCGTCGAGAACCTGTCCTGCGCCACCCGGGCCTCGCGGCACCGGGCGCACCGGCGGTTGAGCTCTCTCATCAAGAGGTTTCCCGGACAGGCCCAGGCCGAACCGGGCTGCTGGCGGGGAACGTAGCGCGGGGCCCGGCGGGGGACCCGGCGCGGAGCCGGGCCACCAGCGGGTGCCCGGCGCTGATGGCAGGATGAGGCCCGTGGATATCGCTATCGGGCAGCTCGCCGCCGTGCCCGCGCTGAGCCGGCCCGACCTGCTGGCCCCGCCGGTGGCGGCGGCCCTGGCGGAGCTGGACGGGTCCGCTGACATGGTCGGCGTGGCGGAGATCGACCCGGCGCTCGCTGACACGGCCGCGTTCTGCGAACGGTACGGGGTGAGCCCGGACGCCTCGGCCAACTGTGTCGTGATCACCGGCCGCCGGGAGGGCCAGGTCCGTTATGCCGCGTGCGTGGTGCTGGCCACCACCCGGGCCGACGTGAACGGGGTCGCCCGGCGCGAGCTCGATGTCCGCAAGGCATCGTTCGCGGCCACCGAGGACGCGGTCGCCGCGACCGGCATGGAGTACGGCGGGATCACCCCGGTCGGGCTGCCCGCCGGCTGGCCGCTCCTGGTCGATGCCCGGGTTGCGGCTACCCCGCTGGTGGTGGTCGGCAGCGGCGTCCGCCGCTCCAAGCTCACCCTGCCGGGCAGCCTCCTCGCCCAGCTTCCAGGTGCCGCAGTCATCGAGTCCCTGGCCCGCTAGCCCCCGCCCGGCCTCACCCATGACAGCCGGGACGCGGTGACCATGCCCGCGACACATTTGTGATGTTTTGCGGGTAGTCCTTGCCAGGTGCCGCCGCCAACAGCATGCTGATACCTCGACCCCGCCGCCACCCACACACGACTCACGGAGCAGGCCACATGAAGGCCATACCCAGGACCGGGCGCGGCGCGCGTCCCGGGCGGCAGGGTCTCCCCCGGCGGGGCCCACGTTCACAGACACGCACGATCATGACCCTGGCCGCGCTGGCCGCGGTCGTCCTCACCACCGGCGCCTGGACCACAGCGGCAGCCCAGACGGCGGACGCATCCTGCCAGCCCGGCTCCGGGCCGCATCTGGCCGGAAAGACCCTCACCAGTAGCCGGGTCAGCGGCTACGCCCCCGGTCATCTGCGGTGCGCGGACCTGACGGGCTCGAACCTGAGCGGGCTCAGCCTGATCCAGATCGACATGACCGGCGCGATCCTGAGTGGCGCCAACCTGCAGCACACCGATCTCACCCAGGCGACGCTCAGCGGTGCCGATTTCTCGCACGCGGACCTGTCCAACGCGACGCTGGACCAGGCCACGGCGCGCGGCACCAATTTCACCGACGCGAACCTGACCGGTGTGAGCGCGGTCCAGACCGACCTGACGCAGGCCAAGCTGAACGGCGCCAAGCTCGGCGGTGTCAGCTTCACCCAGGCGACGCTGACCGGGGCCACGTTCACCGGCGCTACCGGGCTGACCCCCTGGAGCACCTACCTGCTCCTCGCGGCCGGCGTGATCTTCGTGCTGCTGGCACTGGGGACGATCAGCCGGGCGCGGCGGCCCGGCCAGGGACGCTGGGTCCCCCTCGGCCTGCTCGGGTGCCTTGTGGCGGCGTTCGGCTTCCACCTGTTCGTGGGCGGGCTGATCGATGAGTTCGTCGGCGGCTTCGGGCCACCGGTCACGCAGACGTGTTCTGGCCCGCAGTGTGCCGTCGGTGTGAACAGCGGTCTCGTCGGCGTCTTCGCCGGCATCTTCGTCTTCCTCATCGGCCTGGCGCTGCGGCGTGGACGCCGGCCGTCTGTCACCACGAATTTCGGTGGTGGCGCTGGTTTCGGCGGCTCCGGCGGCACTGGCTTCCCGGGTCAGGGCTTCCCCGGCCAGGGCTTCCCCGGCCAGGGCTTCCCGGGTCAAGGGTTCCCCGGCCAGGGCGTCCCTGGCCAGGGCGTCCCTGGTCAGGGCGTCCCGGGTCAGGGCGTCCCGGGTCAGGGCTTCCCCGGTCAGCCTTTCCCCGGCGGTCCTGGCGTTCCTGGCACCGGCGGGCCTACGTTCCCCGGCACTGGCGGGCCCACGTTCCCGGGCGACCCTGGCAGTCCCGGCAACCCCACGTGACCTGAAGCGGGCCGGGCAGGCAGGCTTCCCGCGGCCGCCGGCGGTCCTGGTGTGATGGGACCGCCGACGGCCGCCCGCTACGATGCGGCCTATGAGGTTCGCTATCGCGATTCCCCAGTTCTGTGCCGACGGCGAGTTCGACCCGGCATCGTTCAGCGCCTATCTGGAGCGCGCTGAGGAGCTCGGCTTCGACAGCGCGTGGGCGCAGGAAGGGGTGCTGGGGTCGGCCCCGGTGCTCGGGCCGGTCGAGGTGATGACCTACGCGGCAGCGTGCACCCAGCGGCTGCGGCTGGGATGCGTGGTGTTCGTCTCCACCCTGCACAGCCCGGTGCACCTGGCGAAGAGCCTGAGCACGCTGGACCAGCTCAGCCGCGGCCGGATCGAGATCGGTGTCGGCACCGGCGGCAAGATGCGGCCGTTCGCCGCGTTCGGTGTGGACCCGCAGCGGTACGTCGCCCGGTTCACTGAGGGACTCGCGCTGATGAAGGCGCTGTGGACCGACTCCCGCGTCACCTTTGACGGGGAGTTCTGGCAGCTGCAGGATGCGGCGATGGAGCCCAAGCCGTTCCAGAAGCCCTTCCCGCCGATCTGGTTCGGCGGGAGCGGGCCGACCGCCCTGCGGCGCGCCGTGGCGCTCGGCAACGGGTTCTTCGGCGCCGGGTCCACCCCCACCGCGGAGTTCGCCGACCAGGTCCAGATCGTGCGGGCGGCGCTCGCCGAATCGGGCCGGCCGGCGGCCGGCTTCCCCATCGCCA
This sequence comes from Streptosporangiaceae bacterium, assembly GCA_035532275.1. GTDB lineage: Bacteria > Actinomycetota > Actinomycetes > Streptosporangiales > Streptosporangiaceae > UBA9676. The sequence continues at coordinate 3,226 of DATKRG010000339.1, forward strand.
AGCGCGTGTACGTCGCGGTCGACGACGACGCCGGGCGGGCACGGGAGCGGATCAACGCCGAGCTGGAGCGGCTCTACGGGCGGCGCGTGGCCGACATCGAGGCCGCCGCGGTCGCGGGCACGCCAGCCGACTGTGTCCGCGAGCTGCGCGAGGTCGCCGGGGCGGGTGCCGAGCTGATCCTCTTCACGGCCATGTTCGACCAGGCCG
>DATKRG010000340.1:0-2481 GCA_035532275.1 Streptosporangiaceae bacterium
CAGTGATGCCAGTGGCTGACAGCCCGTACACCACCAGCCGCGCGCTGCTGGAGGCGATGCGTGAGGCGGGCGTCCGGTACCTGTTCGCCAATCTCGGCAGCGACCACACCGGCATCGTCGAGGCTTACGCGCAGGCCCGCCACGACGGCTGCGCGGACCGCCTGCCCGAACTGCTGCTGTGCCCGCACGAGAGCGTCGGCCTGAGCGCCGCACACGGATACGCCCAGGTCAGCGGCGAGCCACAGGCCGTGCTCGTGCACGTGGACTGCGGCACGCAGACGCTGGGCGGTGCCGTGCACAACGCCGCCAGGGGCCGGGTGCCGGTCCTCATCCTGGCCGGGCTGTCACCGATGACCCAGCAAGGCGAGCTGCCCGGCAGCCGGAACGAGTTCATCCACTGGATTCAGGACACGGCCGACCAGCGGGGGATCGTCCGCGGTTACGTTAAGTATGAAAACGAGGTCCGGACCGGGCGCAACGCGAAGCAGATCGTGCACCGGGCGCTGCAGATCGCCCGCAGCGAACCGGCCGGCCCGGTCTACCTGACCGCCGCCCGGGAGGTCATGGAGGAGCGGCTGCCGCCGCAGCCGGCCCAGGGCCCATGGTGGAGCCCGGTCGCGCCGGCCGCACTCGCCCCTGAGGTGGCCGACGAGATCGCGGCCGCGCTCGAGGAGGCCACCGCCCCCCTGGTGGTCACCTCGTACCTGGGGCGCGACCCGGCCGCCGTGGCCGACCTGGTCCGGCTGTGTGAGCTGGCCGCCATGCCCGTCATCGAGTCGGTGCCGATGCGGGTGAACTTCCCGGCCGATCACCCGCTGCACTGGGGATACCAGTGGAACACCACCGGCCAGAACCCGCTGCTGGCGCAGGCCGACGTGGTGCTGGTGGTGGGCAGCGACGTGCCCTGGATCCCCACCACCAACCGGCCGTCCGCCGGTGCCCGCATCTACGTGCTGGACATCGACCCGGTCAAGGAGCAGATGCCGCTGTGGCACGTGCCCGCCTCCCGGTACGCCCGGGCCGACCTCGGCCTCGCCCTGCGGCAGGTGGCGGCCAGGCTGGCCGAGCGGGGCGGCCTTGACGAGGGCGCGGTCCGGGCGCGGGCGGAGCGGGCCGCGGCCGTGCACGACGCGCACCTGGCGCAGTGGACCGCCCGCGAGCGGCCCGCTGACGACGGCACCGTCACACCGGCCTACCTGGTGGCCTGTGTCCGGGACGCGATCGGCCCGGGCGCGCTGGTGCTCACCGAGGCGATCTCCAACTACCAGACGGTGTGCGAGCATCTGCGGGCCAGCCGGCCGGGGTCGCTGATCGGCAGCGGCGCCGGGTCGCTGGGCTGGTCCGGCGGTGCGGCGGTGGGCGCCAAGCTGGCAGCACCGGAGGCGACCGTGGTGAGCCTGGTGGGAGACGGCTCCTACCTGTTCGGGGTGCCCTCGTCCGCCCAGTGGATGGCCCGCCGCTACGGCGCCCCCTCGCTCACCGTCATCTTCGACAACCAGGGCTGGACCTCGCCTGCCCTGTCCGCGCTGGCGGTCCACCCGGACGGGGCGGCGGCGGCCGGCGGGGCAGGGACCGGCTTCGCCCCCGAAGCCGATCTGCCTGGCGTGGCGGCGGCGGCCGGTGGCGCCTACGCGGCCACCGTGTCACGAGCCGACAAGCTGCCGTCCACCCTGAACCGGGCGCTGGCCCAGGTCCGCCGCGGCCGGTCCGCGGTGATCAGCGTCCACGTGCCGTCGGCCGCCCCCCCGCCGACCGGACTGCATCATCCGGCCCCGGTCGATCCCGGGCAGAAGGAGGAACCCCCATGGCCCGGCTAGACAACAAGGTCGCCCTCATCACCGGCGGCGAGAGCGGTATCGGCCTGGCCACCGCCCGCCTGTTCGTCGCCGAGGGGGCACGGGTTCACCTTGCCGGGCTCAGCGCCGAGCGGCTGGCCGACGCCGTCGCCGAGCTCGGCCCCGAGGCAGCGGCGGCCAGCGTCACCGATGTGACCGACGAGGACCAGGTCATCGCGGCCGTGGCGCAGGCCGTGGAGCGGTTCGGCGGGCTGGACGTGCTGTTCAGCAACGCGGGCATCAGCGGCGCCATCGCCCCGATCACCGAGTACCCGACCGACGTGTTCCGGCGGGTCCTGGACGTGCACGTGCTGGGTGCGTTCCACCTGCTCAAGCACGGGCTCCCGCAGCTGAGGGACGGTGCGAGCGTGATCATCAACTCCAGTGTGGTCGGGCTCACCTCGGACGCCGGCATCAGCGGCTACGCCACCGCCAAGCACGCCCAGGTGGGGCTGATGCGGACCGCGGCGAAAGAGGCGGCCGCGCGCGGCATCCGGGTGAACTCCCTGCACCCGGGGCCGACCGACACCGAGTTCCAGCGCGACATCGAGGTCACCGCGACCGGCGCCCCGCCCGATGTGGCCGCCCGCATCTTCGACGCCCGGATCCCGCTGGCCCGGCACGCCTGCGCCGACGAGATCGCCCA
>DATKRG010000341.1:0-8590 GCA_035532275.1 Streptosporangiaceae bacterium
CGGCCTCGCCGGGGATGGCGGGAAGGCCCTGGGCGCGGGCGGTGTTCGCCGCGGTGCCGCCTTGATGTATGTCTATAGCGCAATTCGGCAACGGGGGGTGGCATCCCGGGCGTCAGCGGTGTCGCCTTCGCGCGTGGCGCCGCATTGCGTCAACCTTGGCGGTGAATGCCGCGGGCGTCAGGACAGGCGTGCCGCGCCACGGAGACATCGACAGCAGGTCAGTGTCGTTGGACACGATGAGCATGGCTCCGACTTCGGCCGCGAGATCCAGGATGAGGTTGTCCTCATGATCAGGGCAATCATGCATGGTCCGGGGTACGTCCGTCAGCAGCCCTCCACCGCTATGCTCGGCCGCCGCTGTGATAACCGCGAGGTAGGCGTCAGCTTGTGCGTGCTCCCACTTGAAGAGATCCTCTAGGACCCGGTCGATGTTCGCGAGGATGTGGGGCGATAGCCAGAGGGCGAATTCGGCTGCATCGACGATGATTCCCACGCAATCAGCGGAGGCGTTTCCAGAGACCGGTGGCGGCGACGGCCAAGAGCGGAAAGGGCTGTTGCCGCTCGCGACAGCAGTCACCAGCACGTTTACGTCGTAGACGACGGCAGTCGGGACCGGCTCAATGTGGCTCACTGCCCCGTCGGCCCAGCGTTCCCCTTCAAGAACTCCCGGACACGTGCCGGGACCTCCGAGGAATCGATGCCGAGTTCCGCGGTGCGCTGCTGGCCGTAAGCCTGTGCCTCGCGCAGCCGGTCAGCCAGCATGACCGACTTCATGATCCGCAGCGTGACGCGGAGGTAGGCCGATCTGTTGCCGTCGCCGAAGTAGGCGACCAGCTCGTCCAGCACTGGCCGATCTTCGGGCTGCACTGCGAAGCCGAGGGTCTGTGCGCTCATGTAGTCATTGTAGTGAAGTTGCTTCTCGTAAGCAATTAGTTGCATTCATGGCCTGCATCCAAGGCCGCCGCGGGGGATGCGGCACTTCGCGGTCTGACCTGGCTCGGGCACGTATGTGGCACGAACGGCAGCTGCACGGTTCGGCGAGTCAGGTGATGATCGCTAGTCGCATGGTCTGACCTGCACTTTTCGGTAGGAGCGGGCGAAGGGAATCGAACCCTCATGACCAGCTTGGAAGGCTGGGGCTCTGCCATTGAGCTACGCCCGCGCGCCCGGTGGGAGCCGTGCTCCCGGGACCGGGTGAGCACCGACAGCGTACCGGTTCTGGGCTGGCGGGGCCGAACGACATTGCGGCGGGCCGCTGCCGGTGGGGCGATAGGCTGCGGTGCGGGTTCCACGGGATGTAGCGCAGCTTGGTTAGCGCGCCTGCTTTGGGAGCAGGAGGCCGCCGGTTCGAATCCGGCCATCCCGACCAGTGTGATGTTGCGAGACATCGCAGGCAGGTGTCTGGCGGCGCTGCGCGGGCTACTCCTGGTCCTCGGTGATCACCCGTCCGGTGTCGTGGTCCACCACCAAGACGTTTGGCGCGAAGCCGGTCACTGCGCTGGCCAGGCCGCGTCGGCTCAGCTGCCAGCCGTTCACCGCGCGACTGACCGTCATCGTGTCGGCAGGGATGTCGGGCACCAGCCCTCCGGCCGCCGCCTGGCCGCCGCGACCGGCGGATCCCGCCAGCGGCGCCGCTCCCCGCCGGCGTATCAGACCCACGTACGGCATCAACGTGCCGGTCGGAAGCACCTGCTGCCATAGCAGCACGGTCACGATGTCAGCCCAGGGGACCACCGCGGTGCTGCCCCGGTAGCGCAGGGATGAGCCGCCCAGGGTGACCCCGGCTGCGTCCACCCGCAGCGCGACCCGGCGCTGCAGCACCCCCCACAGCACGGCCAGCACGCCCCCTGCGAAGAGCGCCATTGTCGGCAGCAGGGGCATCTTCACGCCGATCGACACCGCCACGGACAGGGCGCCACCGATGACCACCGACGTGGTGCGCCGGCTCCAGCGGTAGCGTTCCTCGTAGACATCGGAATCGGTCACCATGCCCCCATGATCCTCAGCTATGCCTGGCTGTATCCAGATATCTGGAGTTAGCTGTGGCTACGATGACGGCACCGCAGCCCACCATTTTGCGACAGCCCCGTCACCTGGGGCCGCTGCGTTGTTTCGGCCCGGCTGTGCCGGGCACCGGGTCTGCATGCTGGAGAAAGCTATGCGGGGGGCCATGGCCGGACTGGCCGGGACGACGGCGCTGAACGCCGCCACCTATCTGGACATGGTGTGGCGGGGACGCGGTGCCAGCAGTACGCCGGAGGACGTGGTCGAGGAACTGGCCAAGCGTGCCGGCCGCACCATCCCGGGGGAGGGCCAGGTGCGGCAGAACCGGCTGCAGGGACTCGGGGCGCTAGCGGGCATCGCCACCGGCGTCCTCGTCGGGGCGGCGGCTGGGCAGCTCCACGATGTGTTCCGCGGGCTGGGACCCGTGCTGGGCCCCGCGCTGGTGGCCAGCGCCGCGATGGCGGCCACCGATATCGGCATGTACGGGCTCGGAGTCAGCGATCCGAGATCCTGGGACCTCAGCTCCTGGCTCAGTGACGCCGTCCCCCATCTGGCGTACGGCGTGGTCACCTGGTCGCTGCTGCCGGCCTGACCGCCGGCCTCACGCCTGCGCGTGAGCCGCGCGGCACGTCACGGCGGGGGCTCGATGTAGCGGCGCTGCTCGGTGACCTCGGCCCCCATCTGGCTGCGCCGCCGCGTGACCATCATGCTCAGCGAGATGCCCAGGCCGACGATGCCGCCGAGCATCAAGATCACACCCATCGCCTGGATGTTCAGGTACTTCGGCGTCCAGATGATCGCGAACCGCAGAATCGCGCCGATGATGATCAGTGCGGCGCTTCCTCCGATGGTCACCGGGCCTCCACTCAGGTCTGCGCTGGGGCCATCTCACCCGATCCGGGTGAACTACCCATTCACGATCAAGGTTACCGCCATTTGCCCGCCCGTTTCGGCGCCGGGATGGCCGCCTGCGCGGCCTGGCCGGGTGCGGCGCCGGCCCACGCCTGGCCCGCCGTGCGTGGGCACCAGGGCATACCGCCAGGCCGGGGCCTGGATTCACCCAGCGGGGACGAGGCGCGGGCGGTGAAGGCCGGACACCGTATAGGTGCCCTGGCCACGGGGTGTCCCAGCCGTGAACGGCGAGGAGGAGGCGGCCCATGTCTGACCCCGGCCCACCCACCGGGGATGGCGGCCTGGAGGGGGATGAGCGAGCCGAGCTTGAGCGGCTGCGCGCCCAGGTCGGCAGCGAGGGTGGGGGGCCGCCCGTCCGCCATCGCCGGCTCAGCTGGCGGGCCCCGGTCGCCACCCTGCTCATCTTCCTGGGCTGCGTTCTGGCCCCGCTGTCGGTGGTGGCGGTGTGGGGCTCCAACCAGATTTCCAACACCGACCGCTATGTCGCGAACGTGGCACCGGTGATCAGCGAGCCCGCGGTCCAGAGCGCGCTCACCGACAAGATCAGCACCAAGATCAACGCTCAGCTCCAGCTGCAGAAGCGCGCGAACGAGGCCGCCGCCCTGCTGTCGCAGAAGGGCCTGCCCCGGGTCGGCGGGCTGCTGCACGACTTCTCCGGTCAGCTGGCGGGCGCGGTGCAGGGGTTCATCCACAGCGAGATAGCCAAGATCCTCGCCAGCCCGCAGGTGGCCCGGCTGTGGGTCCAGGTCAACCGGAGCGTTCACGCTGAGGTGGTCAAGGCGCTGTCCGGCCAGGGCGGCGGGGCGGTCGTCATCAGCAACGGGCAGGTCACCCTGGACCTGGCCCCGTTCATCAACGTCGTCAAGAAGGACCTGAGCGCCAAGGGTCTCTCACTGGTCGACAAGATCCCGCCGATACACACCAGCTTCCCGCTGTTCTCGGCCAAGAAGCTCGTCCAGGCGCAGACCGCGTACCGGCTCATCACCGCCGTCGGCTTCTGGCTGCCGATCATCGCCCTGGTGCTGCTGGGCCTGGGCGTCTATGTCGCGCGCGGGCACCGGCGCGCCCTGATCTGGGCCGGGCTGGGGGTCGCCGTCTCCATGCTGATCCTGGCTGCCGGGCTGGCGATCTTCCGTACCGTCTACCTCAACAGCGTGCCGAACGATGTGATCCCGGCCGATGCCGCCGCCGTCCTGTTCGACACCCTTGTCCGGTTCATCAAGAACGGGCTGCGGCTGGTGCTGGTCGTCGGCCTGATCGTGGCGATCGGGGCGTTCTTCACCGGGCCGTCGGTGACCGCGGTCCGGACGCGGCGCGGCGCGGCGTCCGGGCTCGGCTGGCTGCGGGAAAGCGGAGAGCAGGCCGGGCTGCGCACCGGGCCGGTCGGCCAGTGGACCTACCGGTACCGCACCGGGCTGCGGATCGCGGCGGTCGCGCTCGCCATCGTCATCTTCGTGTTCTGGAGCCAGCCGAGCGGGGTCGTCGCGATTGTCATCGCGATCATCCTGGTGGTGGTGCTGGGCCTCATCGAGCTGATCGGCCGGCCGCCTGCCCGGCCCCAGGCGGCAGGTCCCCATAACGGTGGCTGACCGGACCGCCGCCGGGGTGGCTCACCCCTGGCGGGTGGTCCCGGCCGCGATTGCGTCCCGATACTGGTTTTGTGGACCCGTTTGCGCGGCTGCGCTCGGTTGGGGGCCGGCTGGCCCCGCCGATGGAGGCGCTGGCCCAGAGCGTCGCGGAGCGGGTGGTCGACCTGGTGGTATCCGCGCTGGATGTGAATGCGCTGCTGGACCGGGTCGACGTCGACGGCCTGCTGGACCGGGTCGATGTTGACCGGGTGCTGGAGCGGATGGACATCGACGCCCTGCTGGACCGGGTCGACATGGACCGCCTGCTCGCCCGGCTGGATCTCGACCCGCTGCTCGCCCGGGTAGACATCGACCACCTGCTGTCGGCCGTGGACGTGAACGGCGTCGCCGAGCGCATCGACATCGACGCGCTGATGGAGCAGACCGACCTCGGCGCGGTCATCGCGAGATCTTCCGGCGGGGTGGCCAGCGATGCACTCGACGTGGTCCGCAGCCAGGCCGTCGGGCTGGACGAGTTCATCGCCCGCTGGGTGGGGCGGCTGCGCCGCCACCCCTACACCGGCCCGCCCGGCCCGCCTGACGGGCTGCGTGCGGTGGCGGGGTCGTGACCGCCCGCGCGGGCGGTCTCACGCCTGCCGCCGGCGCCCCGGCCGTCACCCGGCAGAACCTTCAGGGGCATTACGCGGGATTCGCATCGCGGTTCGCCGCGTACGTGGTGGACGCGGGCGTCAGCACCGGGGTGTTCATGCTCGGCCTGGCCGCTGTCTCGTTCGCGGTCAGCGTGGTGACCGGCAAATCCATCAGCTGGAACACCAGCGACCCCATCGTGGGCGTGGTGTTCGTCGGGTGGCTGTTCGTCTACTTCGCCTACTCATGGGCGGCCAGTGGCAAGACCTTCGGCATGGCACTGCTCGGTGTGCGGGTGGTCCGGAAAGATGGCGCCGATGCCGGTGCCCGGCGTGCCGCAGTACGGACGCTCGCATTTCCGTTCAGCTTCCTGCTCTTCGGGCTGGGATTCCTGGGCATCCTGGTCGGCCGCGAGCGCCGGGCACTGCACGACGTCATCGCCGGCACCGTGGTCATCTACTCGTGGGACGCGCGGGCCGCCCGGCTCCGTTTCCTGTCCAAGGGCTGAGCCGCCCATTCCCCAGCAAAATCAGCCGAATCAGGGCATAGCAATGGCCATCCGCCGTTTTTCACCCAGGCTGGGTGATGCCTGCGCGCCCCAGGCTGGCAAGCGTGGAAGAGCACCCCTGGCACGCCGACAAAGGATGGGACAGGATGAGCGATACACATGCCAACCAGCCCTCGGCCCCGCGGCCGGCGGCGCACGCGCCTACCCGGACGACGACCGGGTGGGTCGGCTGGATCATCTTCGCCGGTGTCGCGATGATTGTGCTCGGCGCCTTCCAGATCATCGAGGGCCTCGTCGCCGTCTTCCAGCGGAGCTACTACCTGGTCAGCTCGAACAATCTCCTGGTGCATGTGAACTACACCACCTGGGGCTGGGTGCATTTCGGGATCGGCGTCGCCATCGTGCTCGTGGGCTTCGGCATCATGACCGGCGCGACGTGGGCACGGGTCCTCGGCATCGCCTTCGCCGTGATCAGCGCGATCGTCAACCTCGCGTTCATCGCGGCCTACCCGGTCTGGGGCATCATCATCATCGCCCTGGACGTGATCGTGATCTACGCCCTGGCTGTGCACGGGCGAGAGATGAAGTACGTGTAGCCGGCGGCATGCGGGGGGCCCGCCCGGCCAGCCGTCTCGTGCGGCTGGCCCCGGCGGGCCACCGCCGTCCTCCCTTCTGGGGCGGGCGCGGCTGGGATGAGCGCGGCAGCCGTCCGCCCGGCCCTGCCCGGCCGGGCCGGGCGGGCAGGCGCGAGGGGGCCTCCGGGCTGCCCTGGCGCGGCCCGCGGAAGGCCGCCACCAGGCGGGCGACCAGGGTGGCGAGGAAGATCTGGCCGATCAGCGCCTCCATCACCGCCACCGCCTGACCGCTGCTCTGGCCGGCGGTGTAGTCGCCGTAGCCGAGGGTGGTCAGGGTCGTGAAGCTGAAGTACTGGAATGTCTTGACGTTGGCCGTCTGCCCGCTGACGAAGAACATCCCGCCGCTGAGCTTGTTCATCGCCGCGTAAACGGACGCGAACATAAGCCCGATGATCATGTAGGCGCTGATGGCGCCGAAGATGCTCTGCATCGTCACCTGGGACTGTTCGAGGACCCGCCGGACGATGAGCACCACACCGAGCAGCAGAACCAGGGCGGCCCACAGGTTGGCCGCCCCGGTGGCCTCGTCGGCCGCGTGGGTCAGGGCCAGCGTCACCGCGACCGCCGACCCGCCCACGATGACCGCGATGGCGACATGCACGGTGCGGCGGTCCAGCTGGCCGTTGCGCAGGGCCAGCGTTGTTGCCCCGAGGAACAGCACGATCTGGACCACGCTGGTCACAGTGTCGGAACCGAAGGCGGAGACCAGGTAGGCGATGACCAGCAGGAGCAGCAGGAGCCCGAAGCGGGGTCCCGGCTGCCCCGCACCGCTGGCGCGGAACACGCCGCGGCCAGCTTGCCCGCTGCGGGACCCGCTCCCTACGCGGCCGCCAGGCCCGCTGCGTGCGGGCTTGTCCTTGGTCATGCTGCCCATGTGGCCCTTCCCGGCTCACCGGAAACCGGGGGCGGCCAGTTGCCCCCGAGCCTGGCCGCCCCCGGCCGCTGCCGGTCGTGCCCGGTGCGACCGCGCCCGGCCCTGTCACCGCCGGGCACGCCTGGGAGGTGAGTTACTTGGCAGATCCGCCGTGCAGGGCGTCCTGCAGTTCCTTCTCGCCTTCCTTGCTCAGCGAGGACTTCAGGACGTTCCCGCCGTACTGGCTCAGCGCGTCCACGGCCTTGTCCGGGGTGACCTTCTCCACCATGAGGAACAGGGCGGAGGTGCCGGGCTGGAGCATGTCGCGGACCTGGTCCTGGAACTCCCGGTCGATCCCCGACTTGGTGATCTTGCCCATCAGCGCGCCCATGCCCGCGCCGATGGCCAGCCCGAAGAACGGGATGAAGAACAGCAGCCCGAACAGCAGCCCCCAGAACATTCCCCAGGTCGCGCCCGCGCCCACCGGGTGGTGGCTGGTGTGAACGTGGAATTTGCCTTCTTTGTCCCGGACGATGACGGCGATCGCGTCGGGTTCGATGATCAGGTCCTTGGCCAGGCGGCGCGCCTCGGCCGCGGCGAGTTCAGCGGTCGACTCGTCCGGGTACCCGATGGCAATCAGGTCAGCCATTGATGTGATTCCTCCTCCTGCACGGTGATCGTGGCCAGCACAGTCCACCAACGACCGCCGGCCGCGCGCCCCACCCTTGGCGGGTGAAGCACGGCGGCGAGCGCGGGGTGACAGGCGGTCAGCCGTCGGCCGGCGGCGCCAGCGCGAGCGGGTGGGCGGGCTTGGCCAGCGCCGCCCGCACGTCGCCGGTGACCAGTCCAGGGCCGGGCAGCTCCGCGTAGGTGGCGAGCACCGCCGAGCGCAGGGAGGGGTGGATCGCCCCGGCTCCCAGATGGTGGGTCAGCCCGGTGCTCCGGAACAGCTCCCGCGCCTGTGCCGAGGCGGCCGCCAGCCGCAGCCGGGTGCCGAGCCTGCGCAGGCAGTCGTGCAGCGCGTGCAGCGCCGCGCAGCTCTCCGCCTCGATCTCGGTGCCGGGCCCGAGGTCGAGCACCACCGTCCCCACATCCCTGCCGCAGGCCAGCACCCGGGCGAGCACCGCCTCGGTGAGCAGCTCTGCCACGGCTGGCTCCAGGACCGCGGCGAGCCGCAGCACCGTGATCCGGGGACGATTCCGGCGATCGCGGCGTTCTGGGTGATCGCGCCGTCCTGGCCGGTCGAGGAGGTCCGGGGGGTCGCGGCGGTCCAGTCGCTCCACGACAGGGGCCGGTGCCGGTGCGAACGCGGCTGTGCGGAAGCCTGGCCACTTCGCGGGCCACCACAGCTCTGGCAGCGACATGAATCGAGAACGGCTCATGGGCGCCTCCGAGGCCGGCATCGTGCTCCGACACTTCGCTGGCCGCTGCCCCCGTCCGATTGGCCGGGGTCAGCTCGGGG